>CAZJKR010000048.1:10284-17196 GCA_964546615.1 uncultured Curvibacter sp. | reverse complement strand
TGCGCCGCCGCGGCCAGGGCCTGCAGCCGCGCCGCAATCTGCGGCAGCGCCGCATCGTCCAGCGGCACCTCCACCGCCTCTTCGCGGATCACGTTCTGGTCGGCCAGCCCCATGCCGTAGGCCGACAGCACGCCGGCCAGCGGGTGCACGAACACGCGCGTCATGCCCAGCGCGTCGGCCACCAGGCAGGCGTGCTGGCCACCGGCGCCGCCGAAGCACTGCAGGGTGTAGCGCGTCACGTCGTAGCCGCGCGCCACCGAGATCTTCTTGATGGCATTGGCCATCTGCTGAACGGCAATGGCCACAAAACCTTCCGCCACGTCCTCGGCGCGACGACCGGTCTGCACTGCCAGTGCGGCAAAACGTTCGCGTACCACCGCGTCGTCCAGCGCCTCGTTGCCCGCCGGGCCGAACACGCGCGGGAAGTAGCGCGGCTGGATCTTGCCCAGCATCACGTTGGCATCGGTCACCGCCAGCGGGCCGCCGCGGCGGTAGCTGGCCGGGCCGGGGTTGGCGCCGGCGCTCTCGGGGCCGACACGAAAACGCGCGCCATCGAACTGCAGGATGGAGCCGCCGCCGGCGGCCACGGTGTGGATGCTCATCATCGGCGCGCGCATGCGCACGCCGGCCACCTGGGTCTCGAACTCGCGCTCGAACTCGCCGGCATAGTGCGACACGTCGGTGGACGTGCCCCCCATGTCGAAGCCGATCACGCGCTCATGCCCTGCGAGCGCGGCGGTGCGCGCCATGCCGACGATGCCACCAGCCGGGCCGGACAAGATGGCGTCCTTGCCCTGGAAGGCATGGGCGTCGGTCAGGCCGCCGGAGGACTGCATGAAGAACAGCTTGACACCCGGCATCTCGGCCGCCACCTGCTCCACGTAACGGCGCAGGATGGGCGAGAGGTAGGCATCCACCACCGTGGTGTCGCCGCGGCTGACGAACTTCATCAACGGGCTGGTTTCGTGCGAGGTGCTGATCTGCGTAAACCCGACCTCGCGGGCGAGGCGCGCCGCCGCCTGCTCATGCGCGGTGTAGCGGTAGCCGTGCAAAAAAACAATCGAAACACTGCGAAGACCTTGCTGGTATTGCGCCAGCAGCTCCTGTTTCAATAGCAACTCATCGAGCGGCTCGACCACCTCGCCATGCGCCCCCATGCGTTCATGCGCCTCCACCACGGCGCTGTACAGCAGCTCGGGCAACACGATGTGGCGGTCAAACAGGCGCGGCCGGTTCTGGTAGGCGATGCGCAGCGCGTCGCGAAAGCCGCGCGTGGTCACCAGCAGCGTCGGTTCGCCCTTGCGCTCCAGCAGCGCGTTGGTCGCCACCGTGGTGCCCATCTTCACGCACGCCACCTGCGCCGGTGTGATCGGTTCGCCGGCGTGCAGCCCCAGCAGGTGCCGCATGCCGGCCACCGCCGCGTCACGGTACTGCTCCGGGTTGTCGCTCAGCAGCTTGTGCGTCACCAGCGTGCCATCCGGCCGCTTGGCCACGATGTCAGTGAAGGTGCCGCCCCGGTCGATCCAGAACTGCCAGCGTTGGGACTCCGATCCACTCATACAAACAACTCCTCAAATCCGCCAAGGTGCAACGCGCACCAAACTCTCAACCCTGGGACACCGCGGAACCGGCTTTGCCGGGCCGCTGGTGTCGCCCCCTTGAGGGGGCTGAGACCTGCGGCTCCAAGCCTGCCTGCGCAGGCTTGGACAGGTCGAAGAGCCTCGGCCTCTGGCCGAGGCCCCACGGCGCTGAGCGACACGCAGTGCGCGCAGCCTGGGGGTGTTTCACAAACTCGCCGCAGACCGCGCCGCCTGGTCGTACACGCCGGAGAGCACGCGCAGCAGGCGCGCCAGCTCGCCGATGTCGCGGTTCAGTCCGTCGTCGGCCTTGAGCGCGTTGATCAGGCAGCTCTCGCGGATCTCGCGGTAGCGCTGCACGTACTGGCGCCCCTCGTCGGTAGCGGCATAGGTGACCTCCTTGCCGTTCTTGCTCGACGCCACCACGCCCAGGGTCTGCAGCTTTTTGAGCGAGTAGTTGATCAGGTGCGTGTCTTCCACGTTCATGATGAAGCTGATGTCGGCCAGCCGCTTGTCGCGCGCACGGTGCGTCACGTGGTGCAGCACCAGCACGTCCAGCGGCGTCAGGTCCTTCAGGCCGGCGGCCGACATGCAGTGCACGATCCAGCGATGGAAGGCATTGCCGGCGACGATGAGACCGAACTCGAACTCGCTCATCTCGGCGCTGCGCGGCGAGACCAGATGCGCCGAGGACACGATGGGTGACTTGCCCGCATCGGCTCGGGTCGCTGGACTCGCGGTGGGCTTCTTGGCCATGGCCAGCACTCCTCTTGGGCATCGCGCCCCGTTCTGGTGAAATCAAGAAAAACAACAACAATTTATTGACAATTTATCAGCATTTAGGGAATATGCCTATGCGTCGGCTTTGCGCAGCAACGTAAAGTCCCGGCACCCTCATCAACCACCGTGGAGTGAACATGCAGCGTCGTCATTTCTCTCTCGCCAGTGTTGCGCTGGCCCTTGCCCTGTCCGCCGGCACCGCGCTGGCCCAGACCAAATGGGACCTGGCGGCGGCCTACCCCGCCACCAACTTCCACAGCGAAAACATGGCGCAGTTTGCGGCCGAGGTGGACCAGGCCACCGGCGGCAAGCTCAAGATCACGCTGCATGCCAACGCCTCGCTGTTCAAGGCGCCCGAGATCAAGCGCGCCGTGCAGGGCGGTCAGGCCCAGGCCGGCGAGATCCTGCTGGCCAACTTCCAGAACGAGTGGCAGATCTACGGTGCCGACGGCCTGCCCTTCCTGGCCGACAGCTACGACGCCTCGGTCAAGCTCTACAAGGCGCAGCGCCCGCTGCTGGAGAAGAAGCTGGCCGAACAGGGCATGCAGCTGCTGTACACCGTGCCGTGGCCGCCGCAGGGCATCTACACCAAGAAGCCGCTGGGCAGCGCGGCCGATCTGAAGGGCGTGAAGTGGCGCGCCTACAGCCCGGCCACCGCGCGCATCGCCGAGCTGGTGGGCGCGCAGCCGGTGACCGTGCAGGCCGCCGAGCTGTCGCAGGCCCTGGCCACCGGCGTGGTGGAAGCCACCATGACCTCGGGCGCCACCGGCGTGGACAGCAAGTTGTACGAGCACCTCAAGTACTACTACGACACCCAGGCCTGGCTGCCCAAGAACGCGGTGCTGGTCAACAGACGAGCGTTCGACGCACTCGACAAGCCGACCCAGGACGCGGTGCTGAAAGCCGCTGCCGCGGCCGAAGCGCGCGGCCTGGCCGCCAGCAAGCGCATCAACACCGAGACGCTGGAGAAGCTCAAGGCCAACGGTATGCAGGTGCTGGCCCCCTCGGCCGCGCTCAAGGCCGACCTGAAGAAGGTGGGCGACACCATGCTCAAGGAGTGGCTGGACAAGGCCGGCGCCGAAGGCAAGACCCTGATCGACGCCTTCAGCAAGCCTTGAGCTGATGCGCCGCCTGCTCGACGCGCTCTACCAGGGCGCCGCCGCTGCGGCGGCGCTGTGCATGGTCGGCCTGCTGGGCATGGTGCTGCTGTCGGTGCTGAGCCGGCAGTTCGGCTTCCATGTCAGCGGCACCGATGCCTACGCCGGCTACCTCATGGCCGCCGCCGGCTTCCTGGCCCTGGCGCACACCCTCAAGAAGGGCGAACACATCCGCGTCACCCTGCTGCTCAATGCGCTGCACGGCACCCCGCGCCGTGCGCTGGAACTGTGGAGCCTGGCCGTGGCCAGCGCCCTGAGCCTGCTGCTGGCCTTCTACAGCTGCCGCCTGGCCTGGCAGTCGCACACCTTCAACGACATCTCCACCGGCAACGACGCCACCCCGCTGTGGCTGCCGCAACTGGCCATGGCAGCGGGCACGGTGGTGTTCGCCATCGCCATGCTCGACGAACTGGTGCTCGAATGGCGCGGCCGCCGCACGGCCGCGGCCGACGGCGAGACGGAAATGCTGCGCAATGAATGAACTGCTTGTCACTGCGCTGCTGATCGCCGCGCTGTTCCTCATCCTCGGCAGCGGCGTGTGGATCGGCCTCACGCTCTCCGGCGTGGCCTGGATCGGCATCCAGATCTTCTCGGCCCGCCCGGCGGGCGACGCCATGGCCGTCACCATCTGGGGTTCGGCCTCCAGCTGGACGCTGACCGCCCTGCCGCTTTTCATCTGGATGGGCGAAATCCTGTTCCGCACCCGCCTGAGCCAGGACATGTTCCGCGGCCTGGCGCCGTGGATGCAGGCCCTGCCCGGGCGGCTGCTGCACACCAACGTGGTGGGCTGCGCCATCTTCGCCGCCGTCTCGGGCTCCAGCGCCGCCACCTGCGCCACCATCGGCAAGATGACGCTGCCCGAACTCAAACGCCGCGGCTACCCGGACCACATGATCGTCGGCACGCTCGCCGGTGCCGGCACGCTGGGCCTGCTGATCCCGCCCTCCATCATCCTGATCGTCTATGGCGTGGCCGCCGACGTGTCCATCGCCCAGCTCTTCATTGCCGGCATCCTCCCCGGCCTCCTGCTGGCTGCGCTGTTCTCGGGCTACATCATGGTGTGGGCCTGGCGCCACCCCGAGCAGGTGCCGCCGCGCGACCCGCCCATGCCGCTGCGCGAGAAGCTGCGCGCCTCGGGCAGCCTGATCCCGGTGGTGCTGCTCATTGCCGGTGTGCTGGGCTCCATCTACGCCGGCATTGCCACCGCCACCGAAGCGGCTGCCGTCGGTGTGGTGGGCGCGTTGCTGCTGTCGGCCCTGCAGGGCTCGCTCAACTGGCCCACCTTCCGCGACGCGCTCATGGGCGCCACGCGGCTGTACTGCATGATCGCGCTCATCCTCGCGGGGGCAGCCTTCCTCACGCTGGCCATGGGCTATATCGGCCTGCCGCGTCACCTGGCGGAATGGATCGGCGGCCTGGGCCTGAGCCCCTTTGCGTTGACGCTGGCGCTGATGGTGTTCTTCATCGTGCTGGGCTGCTTTCTTGACGGCATCTCCATGGTGGTGCTCACCATGGGCGTGCTCATGCCGACGGTGCAGAAGGCCGGCATCGACCCGATCTGGTTCGGCATCTTCGTGGTGCTGGTGGTCGAGATGGCGCAGATCACGCCGCCGGTGGGCTTCAACCTCTTTGTGCTGCAGGGCATGACCGGCCGCCAGCTGCCCTGGATCGCCCGCGCCTCGCTGCCCATGTTCCTGCTCATGACAGCCGCCGTGCTGCTGCTGTGGTTCGTGCCCGGCCTGGCCACCTGGCTGCCGCAGCAGATGCGGCTCTGAACGACCTCAGCGCTTGAGGGCGATCGTCACCAGCGCTGAAGCATCCTGCAGTGCCGTCACGCCGTGCACGGCCCCACCCGTCAGGAACAGCAGTTGCCCGGCACGCAGTACATGGCTCTGGTCGCCCACGGTGACGTCGAGCACGCCTTCGATGCAGTGGATGGTGATCTCACCGGGCACCTGATGCGGCGGCAGCGACTTGCCGCTCAACAGCACCAGGCGCATGACTTCCAGGTCTTGCGCCTTGAACAGAGCCGCCGTTTTTGCATCCCCCAGGCTTGCGCCCAGCGGATGGGCGCCGATGATCTGCCCGGCAGTGGCGTGCGGAAGAGCCATGCAAAAGATGATACGCCGGCGCTGTCGGCAGCGATACCCCCGCCCCCGGCGGCGATAAACTCACCGCATGCTGCACGTCTTTGCAATCTGCCTCGGCGCCTGCGTCGGTGCCCTGCTGCGCTGGCGTCTGGGCCTGTGGCTCAGCACCCCCGGTGCCCTGCTGCCCTGGGGCACGCTCACCGCCAACCTGGTCGGCGGCTACCTCATCGGCGTGGCCGTCGCGGTGTTCCAGGCCCTGCCCCAGCTGGACCCCACGTGGCGCCTGCTGCTCATCACCGGCTTCCTGGGCGCACTCACCACCTTCTCCAGCTTCTCGGCCGAAGTGGTGGCCATGCTGCAGCAGCAGCGCTTCACGCTGGCGCTGAGCACCGCTGCACTGCACCTGTTCGGTTCGCTCCTGCTGACTTTCGTCGGCATCAAGAGCGTGGCACTGGTGCTGGCCCGCTGAGCTTCCGGCCCGCTGAACTGCCGGCCGGGTGGTACGTCAGGCGTTCCAGTTCAGGTTGTTGCAGGCTTCGCACTCATCCTTGAGCCAGCCAAGGCGCACCAGCAGGGAGTGAACCTTGCAGCCGACGCAAAAGCCCAGCACGGTCTCCATCCACATGAAGCCCAGGCAGACCCAGACCAGCACCAGCGGAATCCACCGGGGCATGTAGTTTGTCGTGGTGGGCAGCAGCTCGTGCATGGCCACCGCATTGACCCAGCCCGCAAACGTGTCCGGGTTGAAGAAGACCAGACAGACCGCGATGAAACTCGCGCCGATGGACCAGGCAAAACGCTTGGGCGTCAGCGGCTTCCACACCGGCGCATGGTGGCGCGCCAGCAGGCTGGCGATGTAGATCGTGGGCGACAGACGCGAGGTGAAGACGAACATGCCGGCCAGCATCTCGAACAGCGCGTAAAGCAGCACCCAGGTCTGCACCGTGTAGTCCCAGGTGCGGCGCACCGCCTCCACGTGGTAGAGAATGCGGCCGTCGAAATCGGTGTCGAAGGTGTCCTTGATGTACTCGCCGGTCACGACCCAGTGCGGGCCGAACACCGCATCAAAAAGCGTGAAGCTCATGTACAGCGGAATGGCCAGCATGATGCCGGCGCGGATGCGCACCGCGATGTCGTTGATGAACAGCGTATCGGCCGCCGGGTCCTGAAACCACAGCCGGCGGAAAGTGGTGAAGAACGGTCCGTGGACTTTTTTCAGTGGCATGGTTTGCTTCTCGGCATGGATGGGAACAGGGGCCAGGCCACCGGCCGCGGTCAGGCAGAAAACAGCGGGCCCCGATTAATTTC
>CAZJKR010000048.1:0-10274 GCA_964546615.1 uncultured Curvibacter sp. | reverse complement strand
TACACTGTCTTGCAAGCGGCTTTTCCCTGAGGGGCGCTTGCGGCACGCACGCCCCCCCCCCTGCGCTCAGCCGCCGCCGCGCTGGGTGTAGAGATCGAAGCGTTTCATGAAGCCCAGTCGCTCGGCCGGCGGCACACCGTCGAAGGCAAAACGCATGGCTAGGCGCGGCAGGCGCAGCAGGGCAATCACGCGCGGCGCCTGCACCTGCCACTGCAGGCACAGCTCACCGCTGGGCAGGGCAACGCGGGCCGCACCCTCCTGCAACACATACGGGTGCTCCCCCACGGCACGCGGCAGCCACAACAGCCACTCGGCCTCGGTGCAGGCCATGTCGCGTTCGAACTGCTCGGGGTAGAAGGACTGCATCGCTGGAGCTGGGACAAGGCTTCGACAGGCTCAGCCCGAACGGGAGCGGCTAACCACCCGCGATGGGCGGCCAGATCGCCAGCACATCCCCCTCGACCAGGGTGCGGCTCAGGCGCTGCTCGGGCGTGATGTAGTGGCCATTGACCAGCACCAGATGCACCAGCCGCTGCGGCAGACCGAAGGGCTCGATGATCTGGCTGATCGTCGCCTCCGGCGCCACCTCCAGCATCATCTGGTTGTCGCCGCGGGCAGAGGCCGGAAGGTAGTCGGTGAGCGAGGCGAACAGCTTGAAGGTGATCTTCATCGCCGCTGCGTATCCTGCGCGCCGTTCCACTGGCCCTGGGCCTGCACACAGGCCAGGTAGGCCGGCACCAGTTGCGTCGGGTCGCGCAGCAGCTCGTCCTTCCAGCGCCCGAGCTTGACCTGGTCTTCCACCAGCCCGCGCATCACGCCCACGTGATCGGTCCAGCCCACACTGTTGCAGCCCACCAGCACATCGTCCTTGAACTGCAGACTCAGGTGCCGCCAGCTGGCGGCGTCGGTCAGCTCCACCTGCTGGCCGCCGGACACGCCCTGCCAGTTGCCGAAGCTGGCCGAGATCAGGCCCAGCGTGTCGAGCACATTGATCTGCGTCACCCCGTGCAGCACGGCACGCTTGCCCGGGCGGCCCTGCAGCGCCATGTTGATGGCCGCAATGCGCGCCTGCTCGGCGGCATTGGGCTGGATGGCGCTCACAATGGGCTGGCCGCTGATCTTGTCGAAGGCCTCGGCGCAGTCACCCGCGGCATAGATGCCCGGCACATTGGTCTGCATGTGCTCGTCGGTCAGCACGCCCTGCAGGCAGGTGATGCCGGAATGCTCCAGAAAGCCGATGGCCGGCTTCACGCCGGTGGCGCTGATCACCAGGTCCACCGTGAGCGTCTGGCCGTTGGAGAGCTTGACCTCCAGCGTCTGCTCACCGCCCTGGGCGATGGCCTCCACGCGTGTACCGGTGTACACCTGCACGCCCTTGGCCTCGCACCACTGGCGGATCATGCCGCCAGCCACCGGGCCCATCATGCGCGGCACCATGCGGTCGCCCATCTCCACCACGCTCAAGGCCACGCCGCGCGCGGCCAGCGCCTCCATGATGATGCAGCCGATGAAACCCGCCCCCATCTGCAGCACGCGCGCGCCCTTGGCGGCGCGCGCCTGGATGGCACGGGCATCGGCCAGCGTCCAGCAGCTGAGCACACCCGGCAGGTCGATGCCGGGAATCGGCGCGCGCACCGGGTTGGAGCCGGTGGCGATCAAGAGCGTGTCGAAAGCCAGCGTCTGCCCGTTGTCCAGCGTCAGCTTGCGTGCCGCCGTATCCACCTGGGTGGCATGCGCCTGCAGCAGCTCGATGCCGAGCTCCTGGTAGTGGGTGCCGCCCTTGCGCAGCCAGGTGCCGCGCTCGTCGATGTTGCCCATCAGCAGGTAGGGAATCGCCATGCGCGAGTACGGCGCCTCGCGCTCCTCCCCCACCAGCGTGACGCGGTCAGCCGGCGCATGTTTGCGCAGGGTCTCGGCCGCAATCACGCCGGCCGGGCCGGCGCCCAGGATGACGTGGTGCATAGCTCAGAGTCCCAGGCGCTTCTTCGTTTCCGCCGTCGGCCGGCCTTCCTTGTCCCAGCCGCGCACCTCGTAGTACTTGGGCAGCATCTTGGCCAGCTCGTTCACCTTGCCCTTGGCCGGGCCGGTCTTGGCCGGTTCGGTCAGCAGGCGCTTCGGTAAGGAGTCGTCTGCCTTGGTCAGGCCGGCGCGGTTGTTGAACTCGCGCTCCATGTTCCAGATGCGCTCGCCGATCTTCTCCAGCTCCTCGGTGGTGTACTGCTCGCCAATGGCGCCCTGCAGTTGCGGCGCCAGGTCAGCCAGGCCCCAGGCAAAGGTGGTGAACACGCACAGGCCCGACGAATCAAAAGCCGCGGTGGCGTCCTGGAAGGCCTTCACCAGCTCCGGCTTGCCTTCGCTCTGCAGCGGATCGGTCTTGACCGGAATGCCCAGCACCTCGGAGGCGATGGTGTAACCCCGCAGGTGGCAGCCGCCGCGGTTGCTGGTGGCGTAGGCCAGGCCGATGCCCTGGATGCCGCGCCCGTCGTAGGCCGGGAACTCCTGGCCCTTGGAGGTCATGGACAGCTCGGGGTGGCCGTACTTGGCCGTCAGGCGCTTGCTGCCCTGGCCGATCTCCTTGCCGAAGCCGCGGCCGTGCACCGTCTCGTCCACCAGGAAAGCCAGCGCCTTGGCCGAGCCGAACGGCGCCTCGATGCCGATCTGCTCCTTGGTGAGCACGCCTTTTTCATAGAGCTCCATCACCGCGCCCACGGTGGCACCGAAGCTGATGGGGTCGATGCCTTCCTCGTTGCAGATCATGGTGGCGTACTGCAGGCACTCCAGGTCGTTCACACCATTGGCCGCGCCCAGCGCCCAGGCCGCCTCGTACTCCAGGCCGCCGGAGGCGCCCCAGTACTGCGGCTTGTTGGCCACGGTGAAGTGGCCCTCGTCCATCTTGCTGATGCGCCCGCAGGCGATGGTGCAGCCGAAGCAGGCCTGGTTGGTCACCAGCTGCTTCTTGCCGTCGGTCTTGCGCGGTGTGGCCATGGCCTCGGCCGAGATGTCCTTGGCGCCTTCGAACTGCACGTCCTGGTGGTTGCGCGTGGGCAGCGCGCCCACCTCGTTGATGACGTTCATCAGCACCTGGGTGCCGTAGGCCGGCAGACCCTGGCCGGTGACCGCGTTGTCCTTGAGGATCTGCTTTTTCTCCTTCACGGCCTTCATGAAGGCCTGCGGGTCGCGGATATTGCCCACGCCCTTGGTGCCGCGTACGGCAATGGCCTTCAGGTTCTTGCTGCCCATCACCGTGCCCACGCCCGAGCGGCCGGCCGCGCGGTGCAGGTCGTTGACCACGGCGGCAAACAGCACACCGTTTTCGCCCGCCTTGCCGATGCTGGAGACACGCAGCAGCGGGTCCTGCAAGCCCTTCTTCAGCAGCTCCTCGGTCTGCCACACGCTCTGGCCCCACAGGTGGGCGGCGTCGCGCAGCTCGGCCACGTCGTCATTTACGTACAGGTAGACCGGCTTCGGGCTCTTGCCTTCGAAGATCACCATGTCCCAGCCGGCCATCTTGAGTTCGGCGCCCCAGTAACCGCCCGAGTTGGAGCAGGCAATGGCGCCGGTCAGCGGGCTCTTGGTGATGACGGTGTAGCGCCCGCCGGTGGAGGCCATGGTGCCGGTCAGCGGGCCGGTGGCCCAGATGATCTTGTTGCCCGGCGACAGCGGGTCGACCTTGGCGTCCACCTCTTCCACCAGGTATTTGGAGCCCAGGCCGCGCGAGCCCAGGTAAGCGTGCGCCCAATCCATGTTCAGCGGCTCCGACTTCACGGTGCCCTTCGTCAGATCGACGCGGAGAATTTTTCCTGCCCAAGACATGATGTTTCTCCTTAAGCGGCGGAAGGTTGGTTGCCGAGCTTGTTCGCCCACTGCTCCATCCGGCCCAGGCCGGTCCAGTTGGCGTCGATGAAGGTGATGGCGCCGGTCGGGCAGGCTTCGGCGCAGGCCGGTTCGCCGCCGCACAGGTCGCACTTCTGCACCTTGCCGGTTTCCTGCACGTAGTTGATGGTGCCGAACGGGCAGGCGATGGTGCAGACCTTGCAGCCCACACAGGTGCTGTCGTTCACCACCTTGGCGCCGGTCTCCTTGTTGACCGTGATGGCCTCCACCGGGCAGGCATGCAGGCACCAGGCCTCGTCGCACTGCGTGCAGGTGTAGGGCACCTTCTTGCCGGTGTGGTGGAAGTCGAACACCTTGATGCGGCTCTTGGCCGTGGCGAAGGTGCCGTAGTTCTCGAAGGAACAGGCCATTTCGCACTGCAGACAGCCGGTGCACTTGTCTGCGTTGATGTGCAACACCTTTTGCATGGGGGGGTCTCCTCTGGGTAGTCGTGCTGCGGCACTTTGCCTATGAACTGGAATGCATAGCCATTGTTGAAGCAGACCACGGGCAAATCCCTAGGGACAACCCTAGTCGGCGTGGGTTCGTTGCGGCAAAATTCTCAAAATGCAACACCCCCCCCGGCCCTCGTCTTCGCTCCCGGCCTCGCGTCTGGCCCGCATTGCCCAGGCGCGCCAGCTGGCGCTGCATGAGACCGCGCCGCTGCCCGGCGGGCTGGTGGAGCCGTGGATTGCGCGCTCCTGGCAGCGCTGCCTGGCCCAGGGCCAGCGCCCGGGTGACCACGTGGCCTTCGAAGCCGTTTCGACCCAGACCATGCGTCAGGCCTCGGAGGCCAACCGCACGCTGGTGCAGGCGGCGCGTCCGGTGCTCAAGCAGCTGGGCCGCACCCTGGCCGACACACGCTACTTCGCCATCCTCACCAACCATGACGGCGTGGTGGTGGACGTGGATGGCCCCATCGACCGCAGCGACCGCCGCGCCGCCGTCATCACCCGCGTCGGGGTGGACCTGTCGGAACACAGCGTGGGCACCACCGCCATCGGCGCGGCCCTGCACGAGCTGCAGCCCATCTGGCTGCACCGCGGCGAACACTTCTACAACGACACCTCGGTCTACAGCTGTGCCGGCGCGCCGCTGTTCGGGCCGGACGGCCGCTGCGTCGGCATGCTCGACCTCACCGGTGTGGAAACCGCCGAACGCCCCGAGTTGAGCCACCTGGCCCAGCATTCGGCGCGCGCCATTGAAAACGCCCTGGTGCTGCAGCGCCCGCACAAGCTGCTGCTGCGGCTGAGCTGGTCCGGTCGGCCGCTGGGCGACGACACCGACGGCCTCATCACCCTGGACGCCGACGGCCAGGTCACCGCCGTCAACCGCGTGGCGCGCCAGCTGCTGCCCCAGCTGGGTCTGGCCGGTGGCGATCTGCACAGCCGCGACCTGTTTGCCCTGCCGTTCGAGATGCTGTTCGACGCCGCGCGCCAGGGCAACGGCCCGCTGGAGGCGCCGCTGTGGTCCGGCCTGCGCCTGCACGTGCGCGCCAGCCTGGCCGGGCGCGATGCGCCACCGCTGTCCGCCCCGCGCTGGAACACCTCGGCCACCAGCAGCGCGGCGCTGCCGCTGCGCGAGGTGGAAACCAGCCTGATCCGCAAGGCGGTGGAAGAAGCGCGCGGCAACGTGGCGCAGGCGGCGCGCACGCTGGGCATCAGCCGTGCCACGGTGTACCGCAAACTCGGCAAACGGCCCCGCTGAACCGCCCGCTCAGGAACGGTTGTGCCGCCCCCGGTACAGCAGCCACTGCGCCAGACAACCACACAGCGACAGGCCCAGCATCAGCCAGCCGAGGTTCACCGGGCCGTCGTGCGTGAGCAGGCCCACCACGTAGCCGCCCAGCGCGCCGCTGAACTGCTGCATCAGCCCGGCCACCGCCGCAGCCGAGCCCGCCAGCGCCGGCACCAGCCCCACCGTGCCCGCCAGCGTGGGCGGCGTCAGCAGGCCATGGCCCAGGCCCAGCAGCATCAGCGGCAGCGCAAAGGCCAGTGGCGTGTGCCAGCCACCCAGCCCCAGGCCCAGCAACAGGCCCAGCCCGATCAACACCGACAGCTGCCCCAGATTCATGACACCGCGGTCACCCAGGCGGTGAATGAGGCGGCTCGTCAGCACATTGCCCACCACATAGGCAGAGGGCGGGGCCATGATGTACCAGCCCACCTGCTCCGGCCCCACGCCATAGGCGCCCAGCACCAGCGGCGCACCGGCCAGGAAGATATAGAAGGTGGCGGTGCTGCTGGCCAGGATGGTCACGTAGGCCAGGAAGGCCGGCTGGCGCATCAGTTGCGCATAGGACGCCAGCAGCTTGCGCAGCCAATGGGCCTGTTCAGCCGCCGGCTCGGCCGGCAAGGCCTGGCGTGCCGGCAGCACGCGCCAGGCGGAGGCCAGCAAGGCCACCGCCATGACCGCCATCAGCACAAAGTTGGCCTGCCAGCCCAGACGCACATGCAGCTGGCCGCCTAGCAACGTGGCCAGCGGCGGGCACAGCCCCATGGTCATGCCGATGTAGGCCATCATGCGCGTGCGCTCGGCACCATGGAACATGTCTTGCACCATGGCCCGCCCCACCACCATACCGGCGGCCGTGCCCGCCCCCTGCAGCAAACGCGCCAGCACCAGCACCGTGAGGCTGGGTGCCAGCGCCGCCAGCAGCAGGCCGGCCAGCGCCAGCGTGAGCCCCAGCAGCAAAATGGGCTTGCGCCCCAGCCGGTCCGACAGCGGGCCATAGACCAGCTGCAAGCCACCGTAGGCCGCCACATAGGCGCTGAAGGTCAGCTGCACGCTGGCCTGGCTGGCGCCAAACAGTGTCGGCCAGTCCTGCATCGACGGCAGACAGATCGTCATGGTCAGCAGGCCAAAGGCCTGCAGCAGCAAGAGATTGACGGTCACCCAGCCGCGGCGCGGCTGGGAGGCGGAAACAGGGTTCATGGTGAGCAAGAAGGCCGCGCCGAGGAGCGGCTGGGCCGGCTCAGGCCAGGCCTTCGGCCTTGAGGGCCGCCAGCACCGCCGGGCGCGCCGCCACGCGCGCCATGTAGGCCAGCAAGTTGGGCAGGCCGCTGATGTCGATCTTCACAAACTTGCTCCAGCCCACCACGGTAAACAGGTAGGCATCGGCCACGCTGAAGTCCGCCCCCATCAGGTAGTCCTTGCCGGCCAGTTCGTCGTTCACCCAGGCCAGGCGGCGCTCGATGGCGGCACGGCCGGCGTCTTTCCAGTCTTGCGAAGCGGCGGGGTTGAACAGCGGGCTGAAGCTCTTGTGCAGCTCGGTGCCGATGAAGGTCAGCCAGGCCTGCAGCTGGTAGCGCGCCAGCGTGCCGTTGGGCGGCGCCAGCTTCTTGTCAGGGTGCTGGTCGGCCAGGTACTGCACGATGGCCGGGCCTTCGGTCAGCAGCGTGCCGTCGTCCAGCTGCAGCGCCGGCACGTAGCCCTTGGGGTTGATCGCCAGGTAATCCTCACCCGAGCCGGTCTTCTTGCCCTTGAGGTCCACCGTGTCGGTGTCGTACTTCAGGCCCAGCTCTTCGAGCACGATGTGGACGGACAGGGAACAGGCGCCGGGTTTGAGGAAGAGTTTCATGGTGGGTTCTCGCGTAGCAGTGGGTTGCGCCGGCCAGCGGCGGAATGAGCCGTGCCAGTGTAAGCAATCCACGCGCGTCGTGCAGAGCGGAGTGACTCCGCGTTCGCCAGCGCTCAATCCCTCTGTTTCCTGTAGTTGTGCATATACCGCTCAAACGCCCGGTCCTTCTTGCGCCGCTCCTGCTGCGACTGGTCGTGAAACTCCGATTCCTTGCGCAGCTTTGAGAAGTTGTGCAGGTGCGCGGCGCTGATCTCACCCCGCTCCACGGCGGCGCGCACCGCGCAGCCCGGCTCGCTGCCATGGGTGCAGTCCGGGTAGCGGCACTGGGCGGCCAGGGCGTGGATGTCGGCAAAGGTGTCGGTGATGCCTTCGCCGGCGCCCAGCAGGCCCAGCTCGCGCATGCCCGGCATGTCGATCAGCATGGCGCCGTGCGGCAGCACGATGAGGTGGCGCCGGGTGGTGGTGTGGCGCCCCTCGCCGGTGTGGCTGACCTCGCCCGTGGCCAGCGCATCGCCGCCGAGCAGGCGGTTGATGAGCGTGGTCTTGCCCACGCCGGATGAGCCGAGCAGGCAATAGGTCTGGCCAGGGGCCATGCGTTGGCGCACGTCGTCCACGCCGGCACCGGTGACGTTGCTCAAGCAGACGATGGGCGTCTCCACCCTCAGGCCGCGGATGCGCTCCACCAGGCCCTGCAGTTCCTGCGGGCTGACCAGGTCGGTCTTGGTGAGCAGCACCACGGGGGCGATGCCGCCGTCGCGCACCATCACCAGGTAGCGCTCCAGCCGCGGGAGGTTGAAGTCGAAGTGACAGGACTGCACGATGAAGGCCACGTCGATGTTGGCGGCAATCATCTGGTGTTCCACGTCGCGGCCGGCGGCCTTGCGGCGCAGAAAGGTGCGGCGCGGCAGCAGCTGGTGGATGCTGGCCTGCGTGCCACCGTCGCGGAGCTGCACACACACCCAGTCGCCCACGCAGGGCAGCTCGGCGGACGATTCGGCCAGGTGCAGGAACTTGCCGGTCAGCTCGGCCGGAATTTCGCCCGCTTCACCGCGCACCAGATAACGGCCACGGTCCACCGCGGTGACGCGGGCCAGAGCCCAGTCAGGCGCGCAGAGTTCGGCGGCCTGCGCCGCCAAGCCACTGTCCAGCCCCAGTTCTTCAAGCTTCATGGTGCCAGTGTGGCACAGGCGCCTGTAGTATCCTGCCCCGTCTTTCTCTGCATCAAGGGGGCAGCATGCAGCGCATCGTCATCTGCGGCGCCGCGGGGCGCGACTTCCACAACTTCAACACGGTCTACCGCGACGATGCCAGCGTGCGCGTGGTGGCCTTCACCGCCACGCAGATTCCCGGCATCGACGCGCGGCGCTACCCGGCCAGCCTGGCGGGGGCGCTGTACCCGGAGGGCATACCCATCGTGCCCGAGGCCGAGCTGGAAGCGCTGTGCCGGCGCGAGCGCGTGGACACGGTGGTGTTTGCCTACAGCGACGTCACCCACGCCCAGGTGATGCACCTGGCCTCGCGCGCGCTGGCCGTGGGCTGCAACTTCACCCTGCTGGGGCCGCAGGCCACCATGCTGACCGCGCGCAAGCCGGTGGTGGCCGTGTCGGCGGTGCGCACGGGCTGCGGCAAGTCGCAGACGGCGCGCCATCTGGCGCAGATACTGAAGGCGCGCGGCCAACGCGTGGCCGCCATCCGCCACCCCATGCCCTACGGCGAGCTGGAGCGCCAGCGCGTGCAGGCCTTCCACACCCTGGCCGATCTGGACGCGGCGCAGTGCACCATTGAAGAACGCGAGGAATACGAGCCGCATCTGGCGGCCGGCCACGCGGTGTTTGCCGGGGTGGACTACGCGGCGGTGCTGGCGGCGGCGCAAGAGGCGTGTGACGTCATCGTCTGGGACGGCGGCAACAACGACTTTCCCTTCTTCGTGCCCACCGTGCACGTGGTGGTGTGCGACGCCCTGCGCCCGGACCAGCTGAGCACCCACCACCCGGGCGAGGCCGTGCTGCGCATGGCCGACATCGTGGTGATCAACAAGGTGGACGCCGCACCGGCGGCCGACGTGGCCCGGCTGGAAGCAGCGCTGGCCGCGCTGCTGCCGGGTATGCCCGTGGTGCGCGCCGCCTCACCGGTGCAGGTGGACGCGCCAGACCTTGTGCACGGACGGCGCGTGCTGGTGGTGGAAGACGGCCCCACCATCACCCACGGCGGCATGGCCTGGGGCGCGGGCTACAGCGCCCTGCGGGACTGGGCGGACGTGGAGATTGTCGACCCGCGCGAGAGCGCCGCGCCGGACATTGCCCGCGTGTATGCCCAGTACCCGCACATCGGCCCGGTGTTGCCGGCCATGGGCTACAGCGAGGCGCACCTGGCCGCGCTGCGCGCCACCATCAACGCCAGCCGCGCCGACGTGGTGCTGGCGGCCACGCCCATCGACCTGGCGCGCCTGGGCGGCTTCACCAAGCCCATCGTGCGCGCCCGCTACGGTTATGCCGACGCCGGCAGCCCCACCCTGGCGGCCCTGGTGGGCCAGCGCCTTGATGCGGCCACTGGTTAAGGCAATGCCAAACCAGTCCGTTCGCGTTGAGCCTGTCGAAACGCTCCCCGTGCGAATCAGCATCCTGCAAAGGGCTTCGACAGGCTCAGCCCGAACGGTGAGATGCTCAGGGCGAGCTGTGAAGTGTCATGACCCTCAATGAATCCGCAATGACGCCCGGCCTGCTGGTGATTGCGCTCGGCGGCAATGCGCTGAGCCCGCCCGCGGGCGACCAGGGTTACGCCGCGGAGCGCGCCGCTGCGGCCAACGCCGCGCGCAGCCTGG
>CAZJKR010000047.1:16359-17509 GCA_964546615.1 uncultured Curvibacter sp. | reverse complement strand
CTGGGTGTCCTGCCAGGCGGTGTCCCGGGACGTGTCCGACGCAGCCTCGGGCCTCCTCTTCTGGTGCCTGTCTGCGCGCGTCCACAGACGCCGCCACCAGGATGGGCGCGCCTGGATCCCGGGCGTATCGGCAGCTGCCAGGCGCACGTGGCGCACCTTGACCTGCCGGCCGTTCTCGCCATAGACCAGCAGCAGGCTCTTGTGCGCCAACACATTCACCAGCCGCGGCACGCCGCGGCTGAAATGACCGAGTGCCCGGGCCGCTGCTGCGTCGAACAACCGGACATCGGTGTATTCGTCCAGCGCGGCCCTGACCAGCCGGTGCTGGAGGTAGTCCGCAACCGAAACCTCCGGCATCGGTCCCAGGTATTCGCTGAAGGTAATACGCTGCAGCAGCTGGCGGACCTCGGGGCGTGCCAGCCGCTCCTCGAGTTCGGGTTGGCCCAGCAACACCAGCTGCAACAGCTTGTGCTTCTCCGTTTCAAGGTTGGACAGCAGGCGCAGACTCTCCACCGTGCGCAAAGGAATGGCCTGCGCCTCGTCGATACAGACCACCACCCGGCGCCCGGCTTCGGCATGCTGCAACAGCAGCTCGCGCAAAGCTGTCAGCACCTGGTAGCGGCTGTACGGATGGCACACCTCGACCCCCAGTTCCTGCGCCAGCGCCAGCAGCAGATCGTCCGGCCCCATGTCCGGATTGGGAATGTAGGCCGTGACGCATTCGGTCTGCAGAATCTGAAGCAACTGGCGGCACAACACTGTCTTGCCGCAGCCAACCTCGCCGACGATCTTCAGAAAACCCTCGCCACTGCGCAGAGCCACCAGCAACGTGTTGAGCGCCGCCTGAGCCCCCGGGTGCGGAAAGAAAAAAGCCGGATCCGGGGTGATGGAGAAAGGCGCCTCGCGCAGGGAAAAATGCCGCAGATACATGGGTGTCACTGGGGCCGCGGCCTGGACTCCAGATCCTGGGCAGACCCATCCAGCCGGATCACCCGGTTGCGCGTGGCATCCATCTCTTCCAGAGCGGCCCGCACGTTGCGGTTCTGTCGCTCCCAGTCCTGCACCGTCCGGATGATGGAAGGCTTGATCAGCACCACCAGCTCCTTCTTGCGCCCGGTGTTGGCGCGGTTGCCGAACAGGGAGGAAAAGG
>CAZJKR010000047.1:11261-16349 GCA_964546615.1 uncultured Curvibacter sp. | reverse complement strand
CCGGAGGCTGTTCGACTGGACTCCATCTGCATCAGACCACCGATGGCCACAATGCGCCCGTCCTGGATGCGCACCAGCGTATCTGTCTCATTCACGCTGCTGGAAGCCAGGGGCAGGCGGTAGCTGCCCACGGTGCCCAGATCGACCAGCTTGGTCTTCTCGGTCACCGAAGTCACCGAGGGATGGATGTGCAACATGATGGTATCGCCGTCGTCGATTTGCGGCGTCACATCGAGCGCAATGCCGGAAAAGAACGGTGTCAGCGTCACCGTCGGCATGGTGGTGGAACCGGTGGTTCCGATCACGGTGGTGGTGGCAACCGAGCCCCCCGTGACGTTGGTGATGAAAAAGTCGTCCGAACCGACCTTGAGCACCGCCTTCTGGTTATTGAGCGTGGCCACGCGCGGACTGGAAAGCGTCTGCACATCCCCCTGGGTCTCCAGGAACCCGAGCACGGCAGCAAACTGGCTGGTGGCCAGCGCCAGCCCGAACAGGCCACCGCCTGCGGCAACCGAAGGCATGCCCACCACGCCCGGCACCGATGTTCCACCTTGCAGCAACGGATTGGTGATGCTGGTGGCTGCCACCGAACTGCCAAGAACGCCGACCATCTGGGTGGAATTGGCATCACTGGAAAATGCGGCCCAGTTCACCCCGCTCTGAAAACCGTCGCGCAGCTCGACCTCGACGATCTTGGCCTCCAGCATCACCTGCCGCTCCACCGCCACCTGCGCCGCCTTGAGAAACTTCTCGACCTGGCGCAACTCGTCGGGCATGGCGCGGACCGCCACGATGCCGGCCTGCGGGCTGGCAATCACGTTGCGGCCGCCCTCGGTACCGATCAGATTGCGCACGGCGTCCGTCAGCTCCTCCCAGAAATCGGTCTTGGAGGTGGTCGACACCCGGCTGCTCGAATTCTGGACCGCAGCGGAGCGCGCCGCGGTAGCGGCAGCAGTTGCTGCCGCAGTGGTCGTCCCGGTGGCGGTTCCGACCGTCCCCGTACCCGTGATCGACGGGGATGAGCCCGCCGCCACGCGCAGCTCGCTGACCCCCACGCGCTGGGAATGCGGGTAGTTGACGGTAAAGATGCGGGTCTGCATCGACGGCCCGTAGATGGTGATGCGCCGGCCATCGAGCTTGAAGTCATAACCATAGACATCCCGGATGGCCTCCAGCGCCTCCACCACCGTGACACCTCGCAAGGTCACGGAAATGGTTCCGCTGACATCGGGATGCATGAGCATGCTGTATCGCGTATCGGCCACGATGGCCAGAAACACTTCCCGTGCCTGCGCGTTGTTCACCAGCAAGTCGAGGCGCGGTTCGGGCGGCGGCGGCGCCAGGGGTTGGGTCGGTTCGGCCAGGGCCTCACTGATGTGCGACGGCACGGCTGCCAACCGGGGTTCTGCTGCAGCCAGTTCGGCGCGGATGGCGGTACTGACATCGGGCGTGCGCAAAGGACGCTCACCCGCACAGCCGACGATCAACCCCAAGCCCAGCAGCAAGGACAAGGACTTCCACTGCGGCCAGCCCGCTCTCTGAGGAAAATGGCTCTTGGTGCTCATGCGGTCACGGTTCCGGTTCATGGAGAGGATCGGCCTCAGGGACGGGAAGCGCCACACGGTGCCTGGCCTGGAACGGTTGGGCCGGGAGCTGACCCAGGAACCGTCCCGGGCGTGCAATTGGCGGGTCCCAGCGGTGCAACACCGCGGCGCTCGATCCCCGGATAACGAGGCACCTTGCGCAACACCTGCCCTTCGCGCAACCAAATCTCGGTCTCCGTGATGCGTTCAATGCGTGCCTGCCCCAACTTCTGCCCAGGTGCGTAAAGGCGCGTGCCCATTATCACATGGGGGCGCCCATCCACCACGATGACGGAGAGCGCAGACAGTTCGGCGCCGGGCGCCCCCTGGCTTGCATCCGCACCGCCGCCAGCCGGCAGCGGCTCGGCCGTGGGGTCGCGCAGGGCCTGGGCTTGCACCTCCAGCAACACTGCCCAGACCAGCCCACCGGCCAGCCAACGCCACAGGCCATGTTGCACTGCTGCAGTGACACGCCTCATGAGCCCCTCTCGATCCAGAATACCTGAAGCGTCAGCGTTGGCGCCGGTTCGCCGCGATTCAGCCGCATCGTGCCCCAGCGCAAGGCGGGCAACTCCTGTTCCAGGGTCTGCACATAGCGCATCAGCTCGGCATAGGGGCCGGTCACCGTGAACGTCATGCCATGGCGAAGCAGACCGGCTGGCGCCGCCTCCGCCCCCGCCTGCAGCGGCGTGGGGCCTGCCTCCGGGGGGAGCGTCGCCGTACGCTCCAGTGTCAGCCCCTCATGGCGTCGCAGAATGTGGAGCAGTACGCCCGGCAGGGGGTCGACCTCACCCATGGGTTTTGTCAGTTGGACGATCCGCCGGTCGACATCGTCAAGACGGGCTTGCACCTCCGCTATATCAGCGCGCAAGGAACGCGGAGCACCAGCCGGGGCCGGCTCCACCTTGCGCTGCACCAGCTGATCCCGCAGGAGTTGCAGCTCGGTGCCTTGCTGCTTGACGCTGGCGACCATCAGCGCGTGGGCTCGCTGCGCTGGCTCCAGCAGAAGCTGGTCTTCCAGCACCAGGCCGCAGATCAGGAGGGTCCAGAAAATCAGCGCCCGTTCGCGCAGGCTCAGGGCATCGATGCGTCCGGCCGCCACCTTCCAGAGCGCCTTCATGAGCGACCTCCCGCGCGGCTGACCAGGGTGAAGGCCCAGCGCGGCGGTGCGCCTGCCCCCCCGCTTCCGCCAGCCGGTCTGGCGACCCCGGCCGGCACCCGCTCGACCTTGACCGTCGACAAGACATGCCCCTTGAGCAGGGGGTGCGCCCCGAGCCGGGCGACCCACAGGTTCAGCGCGGCCGGCTCGAACGTGAAGCCCGTCACCTCCATCTGCTGCTCGTCGGCGAGCACCTCGGTCACCCAGACCTCGGCCGGAATGGTCTGGGCAACCAGGCGCAGCCGCCCAGCGTGGCCCTGCCCGTCACGCAGAAGACCACGGCCAAGCTCAGCCAGCAGACGCTCACGCTGCTGCAACTGCGCCTGGCGCGCCTGCAGCACGGGCCCCAGGTCGGCGTCAGGCGGCAAGGGACTGCTGCCCTGCTCCCGGATCGCGGCCAGCAGGCGCTCGCGCTCGGTGGCATAGCGGCCCAGCGTACGCTGGAGCTCGGCATTGCTGGCCTCCAGGCTCCAGACCCAGTAGACACACAAAGCCAGGCTGAACGCGCCGATCACCCCCAGCGCCCAGGCCATGGTGCCGGCCGAGAAATAGCGCCGCTGGGTCAGCAGGATCGGCGTACGAAGATTGATTTGCTGCGGCATGATGGCTTAGAGCTTGCGTTCCTCGGTCCGAAGCAGGATACCCAGCAACGGCAAGCACTGCGTCCGATTCGGCTCGGCAAGCCCCTCCAGGCCAGGGAACAAGTCCTCGAATTGCAGGGGCTTGACGACGAAGCCCAACTGCCGGCTCAGCCAGCCGGCCATTGCGGCGCTATGCACCCCGGCCTCCACCCAGAGTCCGTCGAGCGGCAGGTCTGACCAGTTGCGTTCCCAGACATCGAGTGAGCGCTGCACCTCCACCACGAAACGCTGCGCCGCAGCGTCCTCGCCCCGGGCAACGACATCGCCTGAAACATACTGAAGCAGTTCCGGCCCCGGCGCCCCGGGTCCGGCATCCGTCGCAGGCGTTACCGCCCCACCCCAACCCTGGTCCGTAAAACCGGCCCCCAGGTCGATGCGACGGCTGTAATAAAGCTCGGCATTGACGGAAATGGTCAACAAGACCTGACGCGGATTGACCAGCATCAAAGCGGCGTTGGCACGCTCCACCCGGCCATCACGTTCCACCGCCGCCGTCAGCAGGTTACGTTGGGCAGTCTCCTGAATGTCCACCACCGAAACATTCCATTCCATGGCCTCACCCAAGTGCAACACCTCGGCCAGCACCTTGTTCGCAGCCACCACCACGAACAACTGCCCCGGCAAGCCCACACGACCACCACCGACGCGCATCACATCCAGCGTGAGGTCATCCACGTGCAGATCGACCATGTCGCGGATCTGCCAGCGCACGGCGGCACGCACCTCTTCGGGCGCCACGGCGGGCGCATCGACCTGAAAGATCTGGTATTGCTCGGGTCGCAGCATCGCATGCACCTCATGGCCCTTCAGGCCCAGACCATGCAGCCGATCGACAAACGCGTCTTCGCCATCCTGCCCTTGGTATTCGCTCCCTGCCTGCAGCACTTCGAACAGGCCATCCTGGCGCCGCCGCGCCCGGACAAAAGTCAGGGTCTGCCCCGCCCAGGAGACAACCAGCAAGTCGCTCGGCTTGTGACGTTTCCAGGGCCAGCGCATCAGCAATCCATGCTCATTTCAGAGGAGTTCAAACGTTGCCCCGATTGTCGGGTCTTTGCCGCCTATCGGACATGCAGGCTTTCCCGCACGGTAGCCAGCGTCCATTCTGCGTGAAGATGGGGCATCGTCTCCACTCAGTAGTTTTCACGCCGGTAGATCAGGGGCGATCTGTAGACACCGAAGCTCGCACGTGCGGTCGGATCGCGGTCATTGGCTGCACCGCACCACTGCCCGCTCAGGTACGCCAACCCGGCTGGCGTCGAGCTGCCATTCGACAGCCCGGCACAGTTGCCCGGACTGCCGGTGCTGCCCAGGTTGACCACCAGGTCCACGCTGCCCGTGGCCGCCTGGGTGGGTGCCAAGGTCAGCGTCCCCCGACCGGTACTGATGGCGCCCACCGTCACCGTATTGAGGTTGCTGGCACTCAGCAGCGGCGGCACCGCCTTTGGCGGACTCTGGTAATTGCTCAGTGCAATATTGGCTGCACCGAGTACGGTGCAACTGTCGAGTGTGTTGCGTATGAAAGTCTGACCGTTCCAGTACTGCGTCTCCCACACCATGGGCAGCGCCAAGCGTTCGGACCCATACCCATTGATCAGACGCAGGCGACCGTAGCGCAGGGGCGTCGGCCCGCCAGCCAACTCGGATGCCCCCGCCGGAACCTCGCCATCGCTCGGGGCCGCACTGACAGTGATCTGGGTCTCGACCA
>CAZJKR010000047.1:10725-11251 GCA_964546615.1 uncultured Curvibacter sp. | reverse complement strand
GACACGCTGGCAACACCGTTGGCCCAGGTCCCGGTCGGTGCCGTGGCACTTCCAACCAGACTGGTTCCCGCGGGCAAGGTCGCGGCACTGAACCCATAGGCGGCATAGCTGTTCAAATTGAATTTCGCGAGCGTCCCGGCGTAATTGGCAGTGGTCGCGCCGGCGGCGTTCTGGGCGGTCAGCGTAAAGGCGGTGACAAAGCCGTCCTGGCCGAAATAGGTGAACGGCGAGGACACCGTGCAGGCGGCGGTCAGGGTGGGGCTCGATAGCGTCAGCCGGTCGGGAATGAAGCGGCCGACGGCACTGCTTCCGCAGACATAGCGCCCCGCGCAACTGGCCTCCGTGTCAGGCGCGTCAACGGCTGCAAAGTCCTGGTCCTGCATCGTCAGGCTGAAGGAGCCCACTTCGCTGTAGGTCGCCGCGTTCGACACCAGCACGCCAGCGGCAAAGCCACTCTCTCCGAGGACAAACGAGCCCAGCGTTGCCGGGCAGGCCGTTCCCGCGCAGGCCGCCAGTACCGGCACAA
>CAZJKR010000047.1:9511-10715 GCA_964546615.1 uncultured Curvibacter sp. | reverse complement strand
GTGCCGCTGTAGCTGGTCGTGGTAGCGCCGGTTGAGTTCCGGGCCGTCAGCGTCACGGTAAACACCTGGCCAGCCCGGTGAAAGACGCCGCCGCTGGCGCTGACGTTCGTCAGGGAACGGACCGTGCCTGCGGTCGCCATGTCGGCATCGCTGGGCACCACCAGGAAATCGCTGGGCCGGATGGCGAAGCTGTCGGTGGAACAACCGACGGCCGTGGAGCCGCCCACATTGCTCACTCGCACCCGGACATTGCGGTAGGCCTGCGCCACCGTGAACGACCCGACGGTGATCAAGCCATTGTTCGCCGGCGCGAAGGCCGGATTCGGGCTCAGGGTAGCGATGACGCTCCAGCTGCTGCGGCAGTTGTTGGCATCCAGCGCCGAGGTGTTGTCAGTGGCATCAAGCAGCTGCACCTGCACCGTGTTGTTGTAGCTGGTGTTGCGGGTGCCATCCGTTCGCAAGGCCACCAAGTCGAGATTGAATGCGGTACCGGCAATCTTGGTCGTGATGCGGCTGTTGGTCACCGTCGTGCTGCTGGTGCAGGTGGCATTCGGCGCCGCCGCGGTATCACAGGCATTGAAGGCGCCGAACACCGGCGTATTGACGACCAGCAGCCCCGAAGCGGTGCCGATGTCGCCCACGCTGGTCGAAATGACACCGGTGCTGTTGAGGTAGCTGCCGGTGCTGGCCGCGGTGACATTGACCGTGACCGTGCAGACGCCGGAGGCCGGAATCGTTCCGCCGCTCAAGGTCAGCGTGTTGCCGTTGTTGGCTGCCGTCACCGTGCCGCCGCAGCTACTGACCGGGTTGGCGCCGGACGTGTTGAGCAGCCCCGACGGGTAGGTGTCGGTAAACGCCACACCGGTCACGGCCGCCGTCGTGGGGTTGCTCAGCGTCAGAGTCAGGACGGACGAGGCCCCCGCGGTGATGGTGGCGGGGGCAAAGGACTTGACGGCCGCTGGCGTCAAGGCAATCAGGTTGTCATCGCTGGCCGAGGCTGTGGCCGTGCCGATGGAGACGCTGGCGGTGTTGATCAGGTGGCTGCCCAGCGCGATGCTGCCAGACACCGTGGCATCCAGGGTGAAGATCAGGCTGCTGTCGTTGGGCAGGTTGGCCGAGGGGATCGTCACGCCGCTGCCCTGCAGCGCCGACACCGTGGCCGCGGGGCAGAAGTTCGACTGGTGGCGGGCGCGCATGCTCGGCG
>CAZJKR010000047.1:6592-9501 GCA_964546615.1 uncultured Curvibacter sp. | reverse complement strand
GGCAATGGTGCTGCGGCCGTCGGTCTTGGTGATGACCGGCAGCACCACCACGCCCACCGCCACCGTGCTGGCGGGCACATTGCACTTGCTCTTGCCCTTGGGCACCGGATCACGATTGGAGGTGCACAGGTTGCCGATCGGGCTGCGCTGGTTATCCCAACTCAGCGTGTAGGGCACGTACAACTGCCCGCCGCTGGTGGCGCTGGCAAAACACGGCAGCGTCACACCCGTCATGCGCCGCACGCCACGGCCGGTACCACCGTTGATGCCGCTGTTGCCGTCGCCACAGGTATCCGCCGTCCCCTGCGGTACGCCGTCGAGGTCGAGAAAAGGCGCCGTGGTCGGCAGCACCGCCACCGAACAGCTCGACGCCCCGCCACTGGCCGGCAACAGGGTGGGCAGCTTGCCATCGTTGGCAATGAAGATGCCGACGTCATAGCGGTCCGGCGAGGCAAAGCTGACCGTGACATCCAGATCCACGGTCACGTTGCTGCCGCTGACGCAGGACGAAATCGAGCCCGGCGCCAGGGCGATGCTGCTGACGCCAATGTCGGCCGCACTGCAGGTCAGATCCCCGCCAAAGCGCGTGGCGGCGCAGGCAGTGGCCGGGTAAGGCGCCGCACACGCCCCCGTGGTGAACGAGCTGCCACTGCCGTAGGTGGTGCCCTGGCTGTTGGTTGCCGCCACCCGGTAGTAGAAGGTGGTGTTGCAGTTCAGGTCTTCGAGGTTGGCCGAGACCGCGGCCCCCGTGGCACCGGCCGCCAGCGGGCTCTGGCTGGCGACGATGGTTTCGCCGTAGCCGGTGGTCAGCCCATACTGGAAGCTGACCGTGGTCGTGGCCGCGTTGCTGCTGACCGTGCCATTCAAGGTTGCTGTCCAAGCCGTCACGCCGGTGGCTGCCCCCGTGGTGGCCGTCGGCGGGGACGGTCCGCTGATCACCACCACCGCACCGGTCATGGTGTACGTTGCACTGGCGCCGCTGCTGCAGCCGTCGTCGTTGTAGGCAATGAAATAGGCGTTGTAGGTACCCGTCGTCGCCGGGGCCGTGACGGAAAATGTCTCGCTGTAGCTGCCCGCACCCGCATGGTTGGTGTGATCGACACAGGTCACGCTGCCGGGCGGAGAAGTGCCGATGAACCAGCCCGTGGAATACCAGCGGGAGGCTGCGCCCGTGCCATCGGTCGTCACATTGACCACCGCACTGATGCTGGTGCCCGGCGTCACCGTCACGCTGGAGGCGCCGTTGAGGGTCACCGCATCGACGGTGCGGGCCGCATGGGCCGACATGGACGCCCAGGACAGCGCCAGCACCAGCAGCACGGACAAGCCCTGCCTGGCCCTGCCCCGCCATGCAGGCCGCCTCGGCCTGCAGCACAGTCCGTGGCGTAGAAGCAAGCGAATCCAGTTCATCGTTCCAGTGTGACAGACAGACTGCGCTCGACATAGGTGAGGCTGCCCACACCCGCGCCACACGGCCCCGGCCGGCAGGCGAGCGAATCAATCTTGACCAGGGTCACGGTCCCCCGGTCGTTGAAGGTCGATGCGGCACAACTCGTCTGCACCGAGAAGGCATCCACCACGAAGGTCGGTGTAGCCGTCGGGCAACTGTTGGTCGCGATGACCTGCGGTATGGCCCACTCCAGGCCGGCACGCGCCGCCCAGTAGGCCTGCGTACCCCTGACGTCCTGAGCGGACGTCAATTGCTGGGTATTCGAGAACGTGACCATGAACGCCCCGAGTGCAGCGAGGACCACCAGCAGAAACAAGGCCGAGATCGCAGCGATCCCGCGGGACATGGGCACAAGCGGCTTCATGGCGAATTGTTCACATGAACTTCGTGGTAGAGGCTGACCGTTTCGCCACTGGCGTCGCTCAGGCTGACTTTCAACTGGACCAGTCCGTTACGCTGCAGATCCGAGCCGTTGTAGATGAACAAGCAGGTGGCATTTTTGGCCAGCAAGGCGATGCTGCCCCCCCTGCGACGGACGGCGAGCACAGAGTTTCATCAGCGATGGAACTCGGATAGCTGTAGTTCGCCTTACGCCAGAGATGGCCGCCGGAACACAGGAAGGAGGCGATTTTCTCCTCTCCCGGCACGACGTGAAAGCGATTGCTGCCGGACGGCAGCGGAAATTTGCGGGCAGCGATGCCGATGAAGGTTTCGTTTGCCATGGTGCCGGTGCCACTCGCTACGCTGCTCACCGCCGCCGTGTTGATGCTGTCCCCGCTGCTGACATAGGCATCGGAGCCTGGAATGCCCAGGTTGTAGACCACGATGACATCACCTGCACCGATCTGCTGATTGACGGGCTGCGCACTGTTGAGTCCGAGCATGTTGAACCCGGTGTCGGCAATTGAAAAATCCAGTGGATCGCCAGCGCCGCTGCTGTCTGCACCCGTACGGTAGCGCCCACCCGTCTTGGTCGGGATGAACTCGATGCATTGGTCGCTCGGGTTGCGCACGCTGTTGGGCAAGGCCTTGTGCAGGTCGCGCGCCATGCGGCGCACGGCCGTATCGGCCGTGTCGGTCAGCGCGGCTCGGCGCGCGGAGTCAAAATAGGCATCGACCGGCACGCGCATGAAGACGGCCACCATGGCGCTGACCACGCCGATGATGACAAGCACCATCACCATCTCCACCAGGGCGAAGCCACCTTCGTCTGTCGGCACCGGGCGGCGCATGGCTAATAGTCCCCCCGGTAACCGGTCAGGGTGATGCTCTCCGGGCTCTTGCTCACCGTCACCCGGACCCGCTTCATCGTCACGCCGTTCAGCGGGGCCGGCGCGTCCACCACGATGGTGATGCCGTAGGAGGACAGCGAGGAAGGCAGATCCGTGAAGGTGCTGTTGCTCTTGCCGTTGTAGTCGTCCACATCGTCGAAGGTGGCACGCGTGGTCTCGCCGGAGGT
>CAZJKR010000047.1:0-6582 GCA_964546615.1 uncultured Curvibacter sp. | reverse complement strand
CTCCTTCTGCAGGATCTCTTCCAGGATGGACTCCGCCAGCGCCAGCGCCTGCTTGCGCACCATGGGGTCGGCACTGGACGCCACCACAGTGTTCATCACCATCAGAATGCCTGCCACCCCGACCCCCAGAATCACAATGAACAGGGCCAGCTCGATCAGGGTGAAGCCAAACTGATACCGAAAGCGCTTACTCGTGGACATAACCGGTCTCGGCCTCAATCTGGATGCTCCGTCCCACGCCCTGCACCAGGATGGTCTGGGCGGCATTCGGGCGTCCCAGGGGATCAAAATTGACCGTCGCCGGCAAGCTGCTGTAGCTCACGCCTGAGCGGGCTGTGACGGTGCCGGACAGACCCGCCCCGCGTGGACCAGCCAGATCTGCCTCACAGCCGATGGCCTCGTCCTTATCCACCCGCAAACTGGCGCTGGTCAAGGTGAAGCTGACACAGACCATGCGCCGCTGTGCGACGGCTGTTTTCTGCGCGTATCGCAACAACGCAAGGGTTTCGTCGTGAAACCCTCGCGCATAAAAGTCTGTCGAATTGAAGAGTCGGGGCGCCGCAAAAACAGCCAAGATCCCGACCAGCAGCAGCACCATGATCGATTCGATCAGGGTGAAACCACGCCCCCGTTTCCTGAATGCACAGTCAAGACGACGGTTGTTCACACCTGGCGAAAAAGATCAGGGGCCGACTCCAATGGCCGTGAAAGAGGCTGTCGCTGCACTACCCGACGTCGGCGTCAATGTCAGAACGCAGGCATTGACGGCACCTGGCGTCGTCGAGAAAGTTCCTGTACCTATGGCCGCCGAATAGGTCCCGCTGCCAGTCGGGTAGGCGCCTCCAAGCAGGGTCCCCTGCGTCGACTCACAGTCGGCGATCGCTGTCGGCGCGGTACCTCGCGCAGAGTAGGTCGCGTAGTTGATGGCCGACCCTGAAGACAAGGCGCCAGCCACACCCTGCACTGCCGCCTGATTCGCATCTGCTCTCAGATCAACGAAACGGGGAATCGCCACGGCAGCCAGAATGCCGAGGATGACGATCACCATCACCAATTCGATCAGGGTAAAACCGCGCTGATTCTTCATAGACCCAACCTCAATTCAAGAACAAGAAGTGACACCAAACAAGCCAACCCCATTTGCGTCCGCTTCATGGGAAGACTGACCTTTTTCATACTAGCAGCTTCACTTTTGATAGCAAGCCTTCTTTCATTTTAACGTCGGACCCCGGTCCAGCCTGTGCAACAGGCGCAACACCCGGCCCTGGCCATCTTCAGGCCAACACTTCACCCTTCCAGCGGTAGAGCTCCCTCGGCCTGAGCTGCAAGGGACCGGAGTCGCCCACAACGTCAAACCACAACACACCCGCACCACTCGGGCTGCTCAACCATTCCGGGTACAGCGGCCGGTAACCGATGCAACGACATTCGGGATCAAACAGCCAGCTGCCTGGCGGTAGACGGCTGGCCTCGGCCGCACGCACCTCCCCCACGTAATTGGCCGGGACGCGGTGCAACAGCTGAAAAGGGTTGGCACCGGAGTCCGCCTGCGCGGGGGCAGCGACGGCACGCACCGTCGACACGGCGGCCTGCCGGGCCACGTAATCGATGACCAGAGCCGTGCGCAAGCCGCCCAGATTGGTCTTGATGGCCGAAACCTCTACCTGAGCCTGTACATCGCCGAAATCCCGTTGCCCTGACTTCACGACCAGCACCGAGAGGGCCCCGAGCAATACGCAGACCATGACAAGCTGACGCATCACACTGAACTGCGCGTGCGTCAAAAGAGTTCGGGTGCGCATCATCAACCGCCCGCCCGGCCCATGGCGGCCTGGCCCATGTTCCACAGCGGCATGAAAATCCCGAGCGCGAGGACGAGCATCAACGCCGAGATGACAGCCAGCAGGACAGGTTCGATGGCGGCCGACAGGCCCTTGATGCTGTGATCCACTTCTCGCTCGTACATGGCTGCAATCTCGTACAACATGGCATCCAGTTCGCCCGTTTCTTCGCCCACGGTGATCATCTGCATGACCACAGGGGTGAAGATGCCGACACTGGCCGCGCAGCTGGCAATGCTGGCGCCGCGTTCGATGCCGTCGCGCATCTGCTCGATACGACTGCCAATATAAGCATTGTCTACCGTCTTGGCAACCACGGTCAGTGCCGGCACCAAGGGCATGCCACTCTGGCTGGACAGGGCAAAGCTGCGAGCAAAGCGCGCCAGGGTTGCCTTGAGAATGATATTTCCGACGATGGGGAGCCGCAGTTTCCGGCGATCCCAGAGATAACGCCCATCCGGCGTGGCCAAGTAGGCACGCACCGCGAAAACGAGAGCCACCACCGAGCCGAGCAACGCTGCCCACCATTGCTGCATCCAGCCGGAAAACCCCAGCAGCAGACGCGTCAGCAGCGGCAACTCGGCATTGAAGCCGGAAAAGACCTTGGCAAACACCGGCAGCACGAACACGTTGAGCAGCACCAACGCAATCGACATGGCGATCAGCACGAAGGATGGGTAGCGCAAGGCCTGCCGGATGCGCTCCCTCACATCACGTTCGAAGGCAAGATGCTCGGACAGCCGCAGGTATACGTCGGTCAGCCGCCCCGACATCTCCCCGACACGGATCATGGCAATGTAGAAGGCACCGAAGACTCCGGGGTGCTGCGCCAGCGAGCTCGACAGCTCACGTCCCTGACTCAGGTTCTCGCGCACATCCTTGAGCACCTCCATCATCGCATGCTTCGTTGCGGAAGCTTCCAGCCCCGAGAAGGCACGCAGGATCGGCACCCCGGCCTTGTCCAGGGTGTACATCTGCCGGGAAAACAGCTCCACGTCTTCGCTGCGGACAGCCTGCCCGCTCAAGCGCTGCCAGATGGCAAGGACATGCCGATTCAGACCACGGCCAGAACCGCCGGCGTCGATGAGCTCCTTGATGTGCACAGGCGTGATGTTGATGGCCAGCAACTGATCGGCCACGGCTTTTTCACTCCCGGCCTCCATGCGACCACTGACCAGCTCCCCGCGGCGATTACGTCCTTCCCACGTGAAGTTGGCCATGTCGCTTATTCCAGATCGTCAACGTCCTGCCCCACGCGCAGAGCCTCAGCCAGGGAAGTACGGCCTTGACGAACCAGTTCCAGAGCATGGAAAGCCAGCGTATGCCCTTTCATTCGGGCGCGCGCGGCCTGCAGAAAAGCCGCCGGATCCGCCCGCGTAGCCGCCTGCGTCAGCGCCACGTCCATCTCGAGCAACTCGTAGACGCCATGACGGCCGGCATAGCCGGTGCCATTGCAGGCCGAACAACCGAGGCCCCGCCTGGGTTGGAGCGGCGGGTCGCCGGGATTCAGCATGCTGTCGAGCCAAGCCTGCTCCTGGGCAGAGGGTTCACACGGCTCGCTGCAGACCTCGCAATTCACACGAACCAGTCGCTGCGCGATCACGGCCTGCAAGGACGTGGCCACCATGAAAGGCGGGACTCCCATGTCAAGCAAACGGAACGGCGTGCTGATGGCGTCCCGGGTATGCAGGGTCGACAACACCAGATGGCCCGTGATGGCAGCGCGCAGGCCGATTTCGGCGGTCTCCGCATCCCGCATTTCCCCCACAAGTATCACGTCAGGATCCTGCCGCAAGGTGCCACGCAGGACACGGGCAAAAGTCAGATCGATCTTTTCGTTGATCTGGACCTGCGTCACACCCGGCAACCGGTATTCCACCGGATCCTCCACCGTGATGATCTTGAGTTCACTGGAGTTGATCTCGGACAAGGCCGCATACAGGGTCGTGGTCTTGCCGGAGCCGGTTGGCCCCGTCACCAGCACCATGCCGGAAATCCGCCCCAGGATCTCACGAAAGCGTTTCAGCATGGCCGCGGGCATGCCTATGCGATCCAAGCTGCGGAGCACCCCATTCTGATTCAGCAAGCGCATGACAACCGACTCACCATAGCTGGTCGGCATGGTGGACAAGCGGACATCAATGGTCTGCTCTCGCACCCGCACACTGAAGCGTCCATCCTGTGGCAGACGTTTCTCGGAAATATCGATGCCTGCCATCAGTTTCAGGCGTTGCGCAAGCGGGCCGGCAACCCGGTTTTCGGCCAGGGTCTGGGTGTGCAGCACGCCATCAACACGCACTCGAATCTGCAGCCCCGTCTCCTGGGGTTCAATATGAATATCCGATGCACCGATCTGGACAGCATCCTCGAAGATCGATTGCAGCAACTTGACGATGGGCGCGCCTTCCTGCCCAACGCTGTTGACCAACTCGCCGAAATCGACCTCGTCACCAAGATCCTTCTCCACCGCCCGCGCAAATCCGCTGATCTCCTCGGTGCGCCGGTACAGTCGGTCGAACGCCAGCGTGAGCTGACTTTCGGGCGCCACCGCCATGGCAATATTGCGCCGCGTCTGCCGGCTGATCTCATCGTAGGCAAAAAGATCGAGTGGATCCGCCATCGCCACCAGCAGGCTCCCTCCCTTGTCCTCCAGAACCAGCGCGCGAAATCGACGCGCCGCAGATTCGGGCAGCAGCTTGACAAGCTCCGAGCGAAACGGGAACGTTTTGGGGTTGACGTAGGGAATGCGCAGTTGCCGTGCCAGCGCGTTGGCCAAACCCTCTTCGGTGATGAAGCCACCCTCGACCAGCAAGCGCCCCATCTTCTTGCCTGTCTTGCGCTGCAAGTCGAGCGTCTGCTGCAACTGCTCTTGCGAAACCAGGCGCTGCTGGAGCAGAACGTCACCCAGACGGAGTTTCTGGCGTCGGTCTGTGGCCGCATTCGGACCTGCTTGCGAGGGAGGATCAGCCGCAACCATGTTCATGGCGCCTTTCTGGGACACACTACTCTGAAAATGATAGCACGCCGCACATCAGGGATGCGGACTGGCATTGACTCAGTGCAGATGCCGCGGCTTGCGTCCGCCGCCATGGGCCGGACCGCCATGCCCCCCGCCGCCCGAACCGCGCGGCGGCTTGCCGAGCTCCAGGGAACTGACCAAGGCGTCGAAGCGCTGGGCGAACAGCTTGTCGACCTCGGCCACCACGCCGCTGAGTTCGGCAGCGTCGAAATGGCGCTCCATCATGTTGATCACGTCCTGCACCAGCAGATCACGCTGCACCTGCATGATGGCCGCCGGCGTGGGGCCGACGAAAAGCATCACGAAGTCATCCCGCGACGGACTCCCTTGCGCTTCGTCCTCTTCATCGAACTCGGTGTCGTAGAAGGTAACCTCGATGGCCGCCCCCGCTTGCGACAACTCATTCAGGTTCATGCACATTTCATCGAGCGACTGACGAAAATCTTCGTCGCCCGTCACGGTCCAGCACATCTGCAGGACATGCTCTGGCGCATCGAAGCGGATGCCGGGCTCTTCTTCATAGGCACTGTGCGCGCCATCGGCCAGGGAGCGCGCGCCGGCATATTTCCACAGAGGTTTGAGCGCCTCCTGCAGTTGCTCGAAAGTAACGTCCTCACGCAAGGGGACCTGGCCGTGAACATGGATCTCGAAAGGAGCGTTGTAGCGTGCCATGTGTGTTCTCTCTGTGCTGCTGCTCGGTACGTTGGTGCCTCGAACCGGGGTCGAACCGGTACGCCCCTTATGCAGGAAAGCGGCGGATTTTAAGTCTGCACCCGCTGGTGCCCCGAAGCGGACTCGAACCGCTAAGTCCTTGTCAGGACGAGAGATTTTAAGTCTCTTGTGTTTACCAGTTTCACCATCGGGGCAGCACTTGGTTGATATTGTGACACCTCGTTGGCACAGGGTTGGCACACGAATGATGTTCGAATTGACCGATCGGCTTCAATCAATTCGCAATATGCGAGACGACACGATTAACCAAGCCCCTGCCCTTATCAGTCAACGTCAAGACTTTTCGCCTTCGGTCAGTTGGGTGATATTGATCGTCAATCAGACTCAGCCCAATGTCCTTTGCCGGTCTAAATTGCCCCAAAACCTCAACGTGTCGGGATACAGATGCCAAAACCAGCCCAGCTCGCTTCGCCACATCCGTAACAGTCTCTCCTTCTTCTTCAGCAATTCTCAAAAAAGTTAGAGCTTGTTGAATTGGCATCTCAGGACTTTCTTTTCGAAACTCCTCAAGAACAAGAATCATTCGGTGCAGTTCAGCGCGATAGTTACTTGGAGACTTCGACATCTATTGCTATTGGGAAATACGAGGTATAGAAAAAAGTGGCTGTGCCAACTTCCGAGTTGGCACAAAGTTGTCACATCGGGCCAGAGCATCGAGAAGTTCAACCCTTCGTGATGACTCCTTTCGCCAGACCATTTCACATGCGAGAGGTCGGCAAATATCTGGCGACGTACTTTTTCAAATAATTCCGCTTTCTCGATGCCGAAAAATTCACGAAATCGAGACGAAAAATCTACAAAAAAGTCTGACGATTTTAAGTCCGCTGTGTCTACCAATTTCACCATCGAGGCCGGCCAGCCTGTGCATTGTCCTGCAAAAAACGGGGCATGCCCCCTCCTGCGCGAACATTCGCGCCATGCAAACAGGCCGGGGACCTGCGAGGCCGTGACGCCGGGGGGAATGAATGGAGCGGGAGACGAGGCTCGAAC
>CAZJKR010000046.1:1721-17783 GCA_964546615.1 uncultured Curvibacter sp. | reverse complement strand
CCTGGGCGAGGACGGGCCCACGCACCAGGCCGTCGAGCATGCCGCCAGCCTGCGCCTGATCCCCAATCTCGACGTCTGGCGGCCCGGAGACGCCGCCGAGACGGCGGTGGCCTGGGCGTTCGCGCTCGAACAACGCACTCGGCCGAGCGCCCTGCTGCTGTCGCGCCAGAACCTGCCGCCGCAAGCACGAACGCCGGAACAGGTGATGCAGATCCGTCGCGGCGGCTACGTGCTCTCCGACCGTCCGGAGCCGCAAGTGGTGCTGATCGGCACCGGCTCCGAAGTATCCCTCGCCATCGAGGCGCAGCGCCTGCTCGATGCGCTGGGCATCGCGGCACGGGTGGTCTCCCTGCCCAGCAGCACCGTCTTCGATCGGCAGGAGACCGGCTGGCGCGAGCAAGTGCTCGGCCGGGGCATCCCGCGCATTGGCGTCGAAGCAGGCGTCACCGCCTGGTGGGGGCAGTACCAGTGTGCAGAGGCACTGGGCGTCAACAGCTTCGGCGAGTCGGCGCCCGGGCCGAAGGTCTATGAGCACTTCGGCCTCAACGCCAAGGCCCTGGCCGAACTGGCGCGCCGGCAGGTGGCGCTCGAAGATCGCTTCGTCCGATCCCCCAACTGAAAACCACCGACATGCACTACGACATTGTTAGTTTCGATCTCGATGGCACTCTGGTGGACACGGCCTCGGAGATCGCCGAGGCGGCCAATCGCGCGCTCGAGTCGCACGGCATCGCGCGCCGCCCGGCGTCGGAGGTGACCGCGCTGATCGGCGCCGGCACGCGCGAGCTCATGATCAAGTTGCTGGGCCGGGTCATGATTGAGCAGCCCCATCTCGCCGAGCGCGTACGGCCGGACCAAGTGCTCGCCAGCATGGACGAACACTATGCGTTGACCACTGGTACCTCGAGCGTTCCCTACCCGGGCGCACGCGAAGCGCTGCGCTTACTCAAGGCCGCCGGCGTCAAGCTGGCCTGCGTCACCAACAAGGAACAACGCCACGCCGAGCGATTGCTGCGCGCGCATCGACTCTGGGACCAATTCGATCTGCTGATCGGCGGCGATTCACTGAGCGTGAAGAAGCCCGATCCCGGGGTGCTGCGCCATGTTGTCAAGCAGCTGGGCGGCCATGCCGATCGATGCGGCCATGTCGGCGACTCGCGCATCGACGTCGAGGCGGCACGCAACGCTGGGGTGACCGCGTGGGCCGTTCCGTACGGCTACAACGCGGGTCAGCCGATCGAAGACGCGCGCCCCGCGCGACTGTTCCGCAGTCTCGACGAACTTGCCCACTTTGTTATCGCCGGCCGCTCCTGCGCGCCCGACGGCTCACCCGCTGCAAAGCACCTCTCCAGTTCATCATGACAATTCGCATCGCAATCAACGGCTTCGGCCGCATCGGCCGCATGGTGTTTCGCGCCGCCGTGCAGGACTTCAAGAACGAAATCGAGGTGGCCGCGATCAACGACCTGCTCGAACCCGACTACCTGGCCTACATGCTGCAGTACGACAGCGTGCACGGCCGCTTCAAGGGTGACGTAGTCGTCGACGGCGGCACGCTGGTCGTCAACGGCCGCAAGATCCGGCTCACTGCTGTCAAGGACCCGGCCGCGCTGGCCTGGGGCGATGTCGGCGTCGACGTGGTGGTGGAAGCGACCGGCCTGTTCCTGACGCTGGATACCTGCCAGAAGCACCTCGACGCGGGCGCGAAGAAGGTGATCCAGAGCGCGCCCAGCAAGGACGACACGCCGATGTTCGTCTACGGCGTCAACCACACGCAGTACGCCGGCGAGACGATCGTCAGCAACGCCAGCTGCACGACGAACTGCCTGGCGCCCGTGGCCAAGGTGCTCAACGACAGCTTCGGCATCAAGCGCGGCCTGATGACCACGGTGCACGCCGCCACCGCGACGCAGAAGACCGTGGACGGCCCGAGCAACAAGGACTGGCGCGGTGGCCGCGGCATCCTCGAGAACATCATCCCCTCGTCCACCGGCGCGGCCAAGGCCGTGGGCCGGGTGATTCCCGCGTTGAACAAAAAACTCACCGGCATGGCGTTTCGCGTGCCGACCAGCGACGTGTCGGTGGTCGACCTGACGGCCGAACTCTCGAAAGAGACGAGCTACGAACAGATCTGCGCCGCGATGAAGGCCGCCAGCCAGGGGGCGATGAAAGGCGTGCTCGGGTACACGACGGACAAGGTCGTCTCGACCGACTTCCGCGGCGAGGCCTGCACCTCTGTGTTCGACGCCGAGGCCAGCATCATGCTCGACCCGACCTTCGTCAAGGTGGTGGCCTGGTACGACAACGAATGGGGCTACTCGAGCAAGGTGCTCGAGATGGTGCGCGTGATGGGAGCGTCGCGGTGAAGGTGCTGCGCTTCGCCGACCTGATCGCGCAGGGCGCCGTCGAGGGCCGGCGTGTCTTCATCCGCGCCGACCTCAACGTGCCGCAGGACGATGCGGGGCGCATCACCGAGGACACGCGCATCCGCGCTTCGGTGCCCTGTATTCGCATGGCGCTGGACGCCGGTGCGGCGGTGATGGTGACTTCGCACCTCGGCCGGCCGACCGAAGGCGAGTTCAAACCGGGGGATTCGCTCGAGCCGGTGGCTGCGCGTCTGGGCGAGTTGCTGGGTCGTGAGGTGCGCCTGGCAACTGACTGGCTCGACGGCGTCAAGGTCGCGCCGGGCGAAGTGGTGATGCTCGAGAACGTGCGCCTCAACAAAGGCGAGAAGAAGAACAGCGAGGCGCTCGCCCGCAAGATGGCTGCGCTGTGCGACATCTTCGTGCACGACGCCTTCGGCACCGCGCACCGCGCCGAGGCCAGCACCTACGGCATCGCGCAATTCGCCAAGGTCGCCTGCGCCGGCCCGCTGCTGGCCGCCGAGATCGACGCGATCACGAAGGCACTGGCGCAACCGAAGCGGCCGCTGGTGGCCATCGTCGCCGGCAGCAAGGTCAGCACCAAGCTGACCATCCTGCAGAGCCTCGCGGCCAAGGTCGATGGCCTGATCGTCGGCGGCGGCATCGCCAACACCTTCCTGCTCGCCGCGGGGCTGCCGATCGGCAAGAGCCTGGCCGAGCCCGGCCTCGTCGACGAAGCCAAGGCGGTGATCGAGGCGATGAAGGCGCGCGGCGCCGCAGTGCCGATCCCGGTCGACGTGGTGTGCGCCAAGATGTTCAAGGCCGATGCGACGGCGACGGTGAAGGCCGTGGCCGACGTGGCCGACGACGACCTGATTCTCGATATCGGTCCCAGGACTGCGGCACTGCTCGCCGCCCAACTCAAGGCCGCCGGCACCATCGTCTGGAACGGCCCGGTCGGCGTGTTCGAGTTCGACGCCTTTGCCAAGGGCACCGAGATGATCGCGCGGGCGATCGCCGACAGCAGCGCGTTCTCGATCGCCGGCGGCGGCGACACGCTGGCCGCGATCGCCAAGTACGGCATCGAGGGCGACGTGGGCTACATCTCGACCGGCGGCGGCGCCTTCCTCGAAGTGCTCGAGGGCAAGACGCTGCCGGCTTTCGAGATCCTCGCCAAGCGCGCACTGTGACGGAACGCCGCCCATGAGCAAACTCAAAGCACTCCTGTGGGACGTCGACGGCACGCTTGCCGAGACCGAGCGCGACGGGCATCGGGTCGCGTTCAACCTTGCCTTCGAGGCCTTTGGGCTGCCTTGGCGCTGGGACGATGCCCGCTATGGGCAACTCCTGCAGGTCACCGGCGGGCGCGAGCGCCTGATGCACGATATGAACAGCCGGCCCGACGCACCGCCGCTGGCCGGCGAGCGCGACGCGCTGGCGCGTGCGCTGCACGCCAAGAAGAACACGCTGTACGCCGAACTGGTCGCCGGCACGGGAATCCCGTTGCGCGGGGGTGTGCTCGAGTTGATGCACGAGTGCCTTGACCAGGGCGTTCGCATGGCCATCGCGACGACGACGAGCCGCTCCAACCTGGAAGCCCTGATGCGCAAGCACATGGGTGAGCGCTGGGCTGATTGGTTCGGCGCTGTCGTTTGCGGTGAGGACGTGCAGCGCAAGAAGCCCGATCCCGAGGTCTTCGTCAAGGCCATGCAGGCGCTGGGCGTCGGTCCGCTCGAAGCCGTCGCCCTCGAGGACTCGCCGGGTGGCGTGGCGGCGGCGCGTGCCGCCAATTGCCCAGTCATCGTCACCCGCAGCTTCTACTTCGCCCAGGCGGCGGTCGAGGGCGCCATCGCCGTCGGGCTGGGTCTGCACACGCGCGAAGGCTGGCGCCCTGCGCCGGGTGCTCGCTCTCCGCAGCCAAACGCTGGCCAGGATGACCGCATCCGTCTGGCCGACATCGCCGACTGGTTCACGCAACGCGACACGATCAGCGACTACCCCTAGCCAGCCCGCTTCCCGCATCCCACCGACTTCCTGCCCACTCAACGACTTCACCGGAGAACCCCATGGCCCTCGTTTCATTGCGCCAAGTGCTCGACCACGCCGCCGAATACGGCTACGGCGTGCCAGCCTTCAACGTCAACAACCTCGAACAGGTCCACGCCATCATGGAGGCGGCGCAGGAAACGCAGTCACCGGTGATCCTGCAAGCCTCGGCCGGTGCGCGCAAGTACGCCGGCGAGCCCTACCTGCGCCACCTGGTGCTGGCGGCCGTGGAGATGCACCCCGATATCCCGATCGTGCTGCACCAGGACCACGGCGCCTCGCCGGCGGTGTGCCAGCAGTCGATCCGCTCGGGATTCACCAGCGTGATGATGGACGGCTCCTTGCTCGAAGACGCGAAAACGCCCGCGAGCTACGACTACAACGTCGAGGTCACGCGCAAGGTCTGCGAGATGGCGCACTCGATCGGTGTCTCGGTCGAAGGCGAACTTGGCTGCCTGGGTTCGCTCGAAACCGGTGAGGCCGGCGAGGAGGACGGCGTCGGTGCCGCGGGCAAGCTCACGCACGACATGCTGCTCACCGATCCTGCCGAGGCCAAGGACTTCGTGGCCCGCACCGGCGTGGACGCGCTGGCCATCGCCATCGGCACCAGCCACGGCGCCTACAAGTTCACCCGCAAGCCCACCGGCGACATCCTGGCCATCGAGCGCATCGCGCAGATCCACGCCGCGGTGCCGAACACGCACCTGGTGATGCACGGTTCGTCCAGCGTGCCGCAGGAGTGGCTGGCGATCATCCGCAAGTACGGTGGCGACATCAAGGAGACATACGGCGTGCCGGTCGAGGAGATCCAGCGCGGCATCAAGAGCGGCGTGCGCAAGATCAACATCGACACCGACATTCGGCTGGCGATGACCGCGGCGATGCGCCAGGTGTTCGCCGAGCACCCGAGCGAGTTCGACCCGCGCAAGGCTTTGCAGGCGGCGAAGAAGGCCGCGCGCGGCGTGGTCAAGGCGCGCTTCGAGGCCTTCGGCTGTGCCGGCCAAGGGGCCCGCATCAAGCCGCTGCCGCTCGAGGCAATGTCGGCCCGCTACGTGTGACGCGCGAGAGCACTACAGCATGCGCCGTCACCGCAACGCCAAGATCGTCGCCACCCTCGGCCCGGCCAGTTCCGACAAGGACACGATCCGGCGGCTGTTCGCCGCCGGCGTCGATGTCTTTCGCCTGAACTTCAGCCACGGCGACGCGGTGGCGCATCGTGAGCGCTTCACCATCCTGCGCGAGCTCGAGCGCGAAGCCGGCCGCCCGATCGGCATCCTGGCCGACCTGCAGGGTCCGAAGCTGCGCGTGGGCACGTTTGCCGAGGGCTCGGTGATGCTGGCCGAGTCGCAGCCGTTCCGGCTCGAACTCGACGATGCGCCGGGCGACACGCGCCGCGTCGGCCTGCCGCACCCTGAGATCTTCGCGGCACTGGCGCCGGGGGCCGAACTGCTGCTCGACGACGGCAAGCTGCGCTTGGTCGTCGAGCGCTGCGGCGCCAGTTTCGCCGACACCCGTGTCGTGATTGGCGGCAAGCTGTCCGACCGCAAGGGCGTCAACGTGCCCGGCGTGCTGCTGCCGATCAGCGCACTGACCGCCAAGGACCGGCGCGATCTGGCGCTGGCGCTCGAACTCGGCGCGGACTGGATCGCCCTGTCGTTCGTGCAGCGGCCCGAAGACGTGGCCGAGGCGCGAACCTTGATTGGCCAGCGCGCGGCCATCGTGGCCAAGCTCGAGAAGCCTTCGGCCATCGAGCAGCTGGACGCCATCGCCGAATGCGCCGACGCCGTGATGGTGGCGCGCGGCGATCTGGGCGTGGAACTGCCGGCCGAGCGCGTGCCCGGCATCCAGAAGCGCATCTTGCAAACCTGCCGCCGGCTCGGGCGCCCGGTGATCGTGGCCACGCAGATGCTCGAGTCGATGGTGACGAGCCCGGTGCCCACGCGTGCCGAGGCCTCGGACGTGGCCACTGCCATCTACGACGGCGCCGACGCCGTCATGCTGTCTGCCGAGTCCGCCGCGGGCCGCTACCCGGTCGAGGCGGTGGACATGATGAGCCGCCTGATCACCGAAGTGGAAGCCGACCCGCAGCACCAGCAGCTGATGAGTATGTCGCGCCCGAGCGCGCCCGCTACCGCAGGCACAGCCGACGCCGTGTGCTGCGCCGTGCGCCATGCCGTCGCGCTCGTGCACGCGAGCGCCATCGTCTGCTACACGAGCTCGGGCCACACCAGTTTGCGCGTCGCCCGCGAGCGCCCCGAAGCGCCGGTACTGAGCCTGACGCCGAACCTGGGCGTCGCGCGCCGCCTGGCCCTGGCCTGGGGCATCCACTCGGTACACATCGAGGACGCGGCAGATGTCGATCAGATGACTGCCAAAGCCTGCGCCGTCGCGCAGCAGGAGGGTTTTGCCGAGAGTGGCCAGACCATCGTCGCCATCGCGGGGGTGCCATTCGGCACGCCCGGCACGACGAACCTGATGCGCATCGCGACGGTGTGATTCCTGCCACGTCCTGACAGAACACAAAGCAGCACCCCCGATGGACCCCCTCCTCCTGGCCCGCGCCCAGTTCGCCGCCAACATCACCTTCCACATCCTGTTCCCGTCGATCACCATCGCGCTGGGCTGGTTGCTGATGTTCTTCCGCTGGCGCTGGCGCCGCACGCAAGAGGGCGCCTGGCTTGCGGCCTACCGCTTCTGGACCAAGGTGTTTGCGCTGACCTTCGCGCTGGGCGTGGTCAGCGGCGTGACGATGAGCTTCCAGTTCGGCACCAACTGGCCCGGTTTCATGGAGCGCGCCGGCAACGTCGCCGGCCCGCTGCTGGGCTACGAGGTGCTGACCGCCTTCTTCCTGGAAGCGGGCTTCCTCGGCATCATGCTCTTCGGTCACGGGCGCGTGAGCGAGCGCGTCCATGGCTTCGCGACCTTCTTCGTCGCCTTCGGCACCACCGTGAGCGCGTTCTGGATCCTGGTGCTCAACTCGTGGATGCAGACGCCCGCCGGGCACGAGATCGTGGAAGGCGTGTTCCACGTCAAGAATTGGGCCGAGGTCATCCTCAACCCCTCGTTCCCCTACCGCTTCGCCCACGTGCTGCTGGCTTCGGGGTTGACCTGTGCATTCGTGCTGGCGGGCGTGAGCGCCTGGCAGGTGCTGCGCGGTTCGGCTCCGCAGATGGCCCCGCGAGTGCTGCGCGTCGGCGTCACCTGCGCGGCATTGCTGATCCCGGTGCAGATCTTCGTCGGGGACCTGCATGGATTGAACACGCTCGAGCATCAGCCGCAGAAGGTCGCGGCGATGGAAGGCGTCTGGCAGACCCAGCGCGGCGCGCCGCTGCTGCTGTTTGCCTGGCCCGACGAGGCCACACGCAGCAATCGCTACGAGATCGGCATCCCAAAAGGCGCCAGCATCATCCTCACGCACGATTGGGACGGAGAGATCAAGGGCCTCGACGAGTTCCGCGATCGGCACCCGCCCGTGGCGCCGGTGTTCTGGGCGTTCCGCGTCATGGTCGGTGTCGGCACGCTGATGCTGCTGGTGAGCTGGGTGTCGTGGTGGATGGGGCGCCGCGCCGGCTGGCGTGCCGCCGCGTTGAAGCGACCGCTGCTGTGGGTTCTCGTGGGCATGACCTTCTCGGGCTGGGCGGCCACGGTCGCGGGCTGGTACGTCACCGAGATCGGCCGCCAGCCCTTCATCGTCTACGGCCTGCTGCGCGTGGCCGACGTGGCCTCGAACGTACCCGGTTCGATGATCGCGTTCACGCTGGCGATCTATGTCACGCTGTACCTGGCCTTGCTCGTCGCCTACGTTCTCGTTCTGAAGCACATGGCCGAAAAGCCCGAGGATCTGTCGCCGGCCATCGCCGCCCCGGGGGGAGCGCCGGTCGCTGCCGCCATGTTCCCGACGCGTGGTGGCGAGCCCCGATGAGCTTCGACCAGGCCCTGCCGTTGATCTTCCTGGCTCTGATGGGCCTGTCGATGCTTGTCTATGTTCTCAGCGACGGCTACGACCTGGGCGTGGGCATGCTGCTGCCACGCGCCACCGACGCCGAGAAGGACATCATGGTGGCCTCGATCGGGCCGTTCTGGGACGCGAACGAAACCTGGATCGTGCTGGGCGTGGGCATGCTGCTGATCGCCTTCCCGAAAGCCCATGGCCTGATCCTGACCGAGCTCTACCTGCCCGTGACCCTGATGCTGGTCGGCCTGGTGTTGCGCGGCGTGGCCTTCGACTTCCGCGTCAAGGCGCACGACAGCCACAAGGCGGCTTGGAACCGGCTCTTCTTCGGCGGCTCGCTGCTCGCGTCGATGATGCAAGGCTGGATGCTCGGGCGCTACATCAGCGGCTTCGGCGAGGGCTGGAACTACCCGCTGTTCGCGGCTGCCATCGCGCTGACGCTGCCGGCCGCCTACGTGCTGCTGGGCGCCGCCTGGCTCGTCATGAAGACTGAGGGCGACTTGCAGGCAAAGGCCGTCGGCTGGGCGCAGCAGGCCTGGTGGCCGGTGGTGCTGGGCATGGTGCTGATCTCGATGGCCACGCCCTGGATCAGCACCACGGTGCGCGAGCGCTGGTTCGCGCTGCCGCAGATCATCGCGCTGCTGGTGATTCCGGCCACCACCGCGGGCGCGCTGCTGGTGTTGCGCCGCGTGCTGCCGACGCGCTTGGTGCGCGGCGAGCTGTGCTGGCTGCCGTTCGTGCTGTTGATCGCCGTGTTCGTGCTCGGCTTCGTCGGCCTGGCCTACAGCATCTATCCCTACGTCGTGATCGACAAGCTGACGATGTGGCAGGCCGCCAGCAGCCCGGCCACGCTGAAGGTCACGCTCGTCGGCGTGTGCATCTCGGTGCCAGCGATCGTTGCCTACACCATCTACTCGTACCGCGTGTTTGGCGGCAAGGCGACGGAGCTGCGCTATGGGTAGCCGACGCCGCAACTTCCTGGTGGCCGGCAACTGGAAGATGAACGGCAGCTTGGCCGGCGTGCAGGCGCTGGCGGCTGCGAACGCCGACGGTGCCATGGCACGCCTGAACCTCGTGCAGCTGGTGTTGTTCCCGCCCTTCCTGTACCTGCCCGAGGCGCAACGATGCCTGGGCGACAGCGGCATGGCCTGGGGCGCCCAGAACGTCTCGGAGCATGAAAGCGGGGCCTACACCGGCGAAGTGTCGGCCCAGATGCTGCGGGAGTTCGGCTGCGCCTGCGTGCTGGTCGGCCACTCGGAGCGGCGCGCACTGTTCGGCGAAAGCGACGCCGTCGTCGCACACAAGTTCCTCGCGGCCAGCCGGGCCGGCATGACGCCCGTGCTGTGCGTCGGCGAGTCGCTGCAGGAGCGTGAGCAAGGCGCTACCGAGGCCGTGGTGGCGCGCCAGTTGCGCGCGGTGCTCGATCTCGCCGGGGCGAGCGCGTTCACCGATGCGGTCGTGGCCTACGAGCCCGTGTGGGCGATCGGCACCGGTGCCACGGCCACGCCCGAGCAGGCACAGGACGTTCACGCGTTCATCCGCCGCTGCCTGGCCGAGGCGGATGCGGAGATCGCCGCGGGCGTGCACATCCTCTACGGCGGCAGCATGAAGCGGGCCAATGCGCGCGAGCTGCTGGCGATGCCCGACGTCGATGGCGGCCTGCTGGGCGGGGCCTCGTTGAACGTCGACGAGTTCATGGCCGTAGCCATTACGGCACAGCGGCTGGCGCAGGGGGTCACTTGATGACGCAGGACGAGATCAAGGCCATGGTCGCCCGTGCGGCGCTGACGCACGTGCCGCCCGGCGGCATCATCGGCGTGGGCACCGGATCGACGGTGAACCACTTCATCGACGCGCTGGCCACTCTGCGCGAGGGCATCGCCGGCGCGGTGTCGAGCAGCAACGCGAGCACGGCGCGGCTGCGCGGCCACGGCATCCGCGTGCTCGAGGCCGGCGATGTCGAACAGCTGGCGTTGTACGTGGACGGAGCCGACGAGATCGACCCGCGCGGCCACATGATCAAGGGCGGCGGCGCGGCGCTGACGCGCGAGAAGATCGTGGCCGATCTGGCGCAATTTTTCCTGTGCATCGCCGACGCCTCCAAGCAAGTGGGCGTCCTGGGGCGCTTCCCGCTGCCCGTGGAAGTCATCGGCATCGCTGCGAATCGCATCACGCGCCGCTTCGAGGCCATCGGCGGGCGCGCGGCTCTGCGCCAGGGCGTGGTCACCGACAACGGGCATCCGATCCTGGACGTGCATGGCCTGGTCATCACCGATCCGGCCGCGCTGGAAGCCGAGATCAACCAGTGGCCGGGCGTGGTCACCGTCGGGCTCTTCGCGCGCCACCACGCCCACCTGTGCCTGCTCGGCAGGGTTGACGGCGTTCAGGTGCTTCACTTTTGACCGGCAACGCCGATGGCGATGATCCGCACGACCGCCATCGATCCTGGCGCCCGACACTCGGTGCTGCGGGTGGCCAAAAGGGGTTCTCCGGGGCACGCCTCTTGCGTCGCAGTCTCCCGGGTGCAAACAGCGTTTGCACCACTGCCACCCAACGGCCGATTGGGCTTGCCCGAATGAGGCGGCCTTGGGCCACGCCCGAAAACAAACCCTTTGGAGACTTACCTCATGACCCTTGCCAAAACCCTGGCACTCGCCGTCCTCGCCCTTGCTCCCGTGCTCGGCACCGCGACCGCTCACGCGCAGACCGGCCCCTGGCTGGTTCGCGTGCGCGCACTGCACATCGACCCGGCGAACAACTCCAGTCCGATTCCCTCGCTGGCCGTGCCAGCCGACGCCATCCTTGTCAAGGACAAGTGGGCCCCCGAGCTCGACATCTCGTACTTCTTCACCAAACAAATCGCTGCCGAACTGGTGCTGGCTTTCACCAAGCTCGACGCGCGGGTGACCTCGAGCGCGGTCGGTGCATTCGATGCCGGGTCGTTCAAGGCCCTTCCCCCGACGCTGACCGTGCAGTGGCACTTCCTCCCCGACGGGCAGTTCCGTCCCTACGTCGGCGCCGGCATCAACTACACGAACCTGTCCAGCGTCAAACTGGGCAACGGCGTGACCGGGCCGCTCACCCTCGACCGCAACAGCTTCGGACCGGCTCTCCAGGCAGGAATCGATATCGGCCTCGGCGGTCCCTGGTCTTTGAACATCGACGTGAAGAAGGCCTGGATCCGTACCGACCTGAAGTCGGGCGGCACCACGATTTCCAAGCTCAAGGTCAATCCTGTGCTGGTCGGAGTGGGTGTCGGATACCGCTTCTGATGCTCAAGCGCCGGCGCTTCGGTACCGGCGTGTCGACGCCTGCCGACGCCGCAGTGGCGCGGGCGCTGTTGCCGCTGTGCGCGCAAGACGGCTCGACCACGCGCCTGTGCGAGACGATTGCCGGCGGACCGATCCAGCTGCACGTCTTGGAGCAACGTGCGTGCAACGATCCGCCCGAGCCCGTGCGCTGCGCCCTGCCCGGCACGCGCCTGATCGAACGCTTCAGCTGCCTGGCCTCGCGTGGTGCAGTGATGCTGGACAGCCTGGCGTACGTCACGACGCAAACGCTGCCGCGCGACGTGGCCCAGGAGATCGAAGGCGGCGAGAGACCGATCGGGCATCTGCTCGAGCGACTCTGGATCAGGCGGGCACCTTGGGCCCGATTGGACGACGCGCTGTGCGCGCGGCCGTGGGCAGTGGTCGGATGGCCCGATGCCAGCGCGACCCGCACTTATACAGTCGAGACGCCCGATGGACCGTGGATGGTGATCACCGAGACGCTCCGCAACGGCATGCTGAAGCCCCACCCGATTGAAGCCGGGCCGAAACCATGACCGACCCTGACACGCCACCACCACCGGGCCACCCCGCCGCGCTGGCCCTGCCTGCCGACGCCGCCGAGCGGCGCGCCCTGCACGACGAGGTGCACGCACGGCCGACGGCGCGGATTCGCCTGCCGGCCCTGGTGCTGCAGGTCGCCGTGCTCAACGAAGGTGTGCCGATCGAGCGCGAGCTCGAGCACCTGCGGCAGCTGCCGGGCCAGCGCCTGCTGATGGGCGAGCAGTTGGCCGGCCACTTCCTGCGCCTGCGCCTGCCTTGCGGCACGCTGAAGTGGGAACGCCACACCGAAGTCACGCGTTACTCCCTCGTGCAACCCTTGCCCGCCGAGGCGACCCAGGGCGCGAGCGATCCCGAGTTGCTGGCCGCGCTGGTCATCGACCATGAGTGGCTGCGCGGCATCCCCGGGCACACGCTGGCGGCGATCGAACTGGTCATCCTCGCCGGCAGCGCCGAGGAGGTCGCGGCGCCGCTGGAGCGCGCACGGCACTGGTTCGGCGATCGCACGGTCGTCGTTTCACTCGTGGGGCGCAACCGCCACAGCTGCGTGGTGAGCGATTTCCGGCTGCGCGCGAGCGGCTACGAGCGCATGGTGGTGATCGCCCAGACCGGTACCGGCGAAACGCGCGTCGGGCGGCTGGCGGCACGGCTGCTCGAAATGGAGACCTACCGCCTGCTGGCCCTGCGCGGGCTGCCGGTGGCCAAGTCCTTGCAGACCCTGCTGCGCGAGGCGGAGCACGCCGTCTCCGAGCTGACATCGCTGACGGAGGCGCGGGACCTGCACGACGCCGTGCTTCTGGACACGCTGACTGCCGTGGCTGCCCGCGTCGAGCGGGCCACGGCGATGCACAGCTACCGGTTCTGCGCCACCGAGGCCTACTACGCGCTCGTGCGCTCGCGCATCGACGAGCTGCGCGAGCAGGCCATCCCCGGCACGCAGACGCTCGGCGAATTCCTGCTGCGCCGGCTCGCGCCCGCGATGGCCACCGTGGAATCGGCCGCCAGGCGACTGGCATCGCTGTCGCAGCGCATCGAGCGTGCGGGCGCGCTGCTGCGCACACGCGTGGACATCGCCCGCGAAGCGCAGAACCAGCAGCTGCTGGCCAAGCTGGCTCGGGGCCAGCAACTCCAGTTGAAGCTGCAGAGCACGGTCGAGGGCCTGTCGATCGCGGCGATCTCGTACTACGTGGTCAGCCTTCTGCTGTACCTTGGCAAAGCGGCCAAGGCGGCGGGTGTTCCCATCCACCCTGAACTCGCCGCCGGCGCCGCGATACCGCTGGTGCTGTGGGGCGTGTGGCGATTGACGCGCCGGATTCACAGCCGAGTCGAGGGGCATTGAGTCCGATGCGCCCGCTGCAAAGACCGTCGAGCCAGGGACTCGGTTTCGGCGCGGACCCTTTCACCCGCCCATAATTGGAATGCCATGTCGAACCCCACACTGCTCGCGCGCCACGCGATTCCCGGTCACGTGAGCCTGCGCATCGGGACCAACGGGCTGGCCTTTGCCGACATCGACAACGCGCACGGCAGCGCCAGCCTGTGCTTGCAAGGCGCCCACCTGATGAGCTGGCGACCGAAGGACCAGGCCGAACCCGTGGTCTGGTTGTCACCGCTGGCCACGTTCGCGCCGGGCAAGTCGATTCGCGGCGGTGCGCCCGTGTGCTGGCCGTGGTTCGGCCCTCATGTCACGGAAAGCGGCTGGCCCGGCCACGGCTTTGCACGCACGGTGCCCTGGGAACTCTGCGACACGGCGGCGCTGCCCGACGGCTCGACAAGCATCGGCCTGACCCTGACGCCGACCGAGGCCACGCGGGCGCAGTGGCCGCACGAAGCCCGGCTGGCGCTGAGGGTCAGCGTCGGCAGGCGCTTGCGCATCGAGCTGACCACGCACAACCCCGGCCCGCAGGACCTCGTCCTTGGCGAGGCCTTGCACACCTATCTGGGCATCAGCGACATCGGGGCCGTCGAGGTGCAGGGCCTGGACGCGTGCGAGTACGTGGACAAGGTGGCGGGCGCTGTGCGCAAGGTGCAGCGGGGCGCCGTCCGGTTCGCGGGCGAGGTGGACCGCGTCTACCTGAACACCGGCGCCGACTGCGTGATCGTCGACCCTGGGCTGCAGCGTCGCATAGAGATCGCGAAGACGGGCAGCCGTGCCACCGTGGTCTGGACGCCCTGGGCGGAAAAGGCCGACAAGATGGGCGACTTCGGACCCGGCCGCGCCGGACAGGGCGGTTGGCGCGAGATGGTCTGCGTGGAGTCGGCCAATGCTCTGGACAACGTGGTCACCGTGCCGGCCGGCGGCAGCCACACCCTGTCGGTGAGCTACGCCGCGCTGCCGCTCTGAAGGCTCGCACCGCTCCAACAGGAGAACCGTCGATGGCGATCGTCAGCTTGCCGACCCAGCCCTTTGCCGGCCAGCAGCCCGGCACCTCGGGCCTACGCAAGAAGGTGGCGGAGTTCCACCAGCCGCACTACCTGGAGAACTTCGTTTGGATTGGAGCACGATGGACCGCGTTGCTCTGAACCTGCTGCGCATGCGGATCGGGGAGATGCCGTCGTCTGGCATGTCGACGCAGATGGCACCGTTCCCGGCCAACCAGATTGAGTTCCAGGCCATTCTCGACCGCCTAGCGGACCTGCCTGCCGAGGATCTTGTGGGTCGTCTGGACATCGGCGGCTTCGCGCCGCATCCGGTTGAACTCGGTGGCATCGAACAGCGTTGCGCCGAGTGCATCTACTACCTGCCACACCGGAAGTGGTGCGACCTGCCCGAGTTGCCAGTCCCGGTCGAGCCGCAATGGTGGTGCCGGCTGTGGAAGCTCTAGTCCAAGCTAATCTTAGTGCCCTCTTGATTCGCCTCGGCCATGGCCTCCGGCTCAAGTTTCTCCGCATAACTGTTGAACCGTATGAACAAGTCCCAGCCTGCGAGCAGAACACCGCAAGAGGCGACGATGCACGACGCAAAGTACAACTGACGTGGGTCCTCGTGCGCGGCCTTGAAGGTTGCAACAAGTCCTTCAATGGCAAGCGCCACAACAACGACAACCAGAAATCTCGACAAGAACCGCTGCACCCGTGTAGGGCCGCTCACGTGAACGCGAGCGCTGCCAGTGATGGACGCCGAGAAGCGCCGCAGCCCCTGTCCGCTATGGCCGCTGCAGCCGTGGCTGGTTGCCGGCATCGGCCAGCGAGATCATTGACACCACAATGTCTTCGGCCAGCGGGGTGGGTCGAGCGGATGGAGTCCTCGGAACAACAGGTGTACTCCAGCCCATAACGCCACAGCATCGGTGTGCGCGGCTTGTTCTCATGCCCTGGCGGCGCGTCACCTCGTAGAACGACTTCATGTAGATGTCTCCGGGCCTTGACCTCGGATGCCCGGAATGGCGTGATGGGTCGTCACTTCTTGCTCACGCTTCGTGCCAGCTGCGTTCGAACCTCCGCGAAACACGGATGACTGGCTGGCAAATCCTTGATTTGTTTCCTTTTTTCAGGCGATTTAGGGTCTCGGTCAGCCGCGTCCACAATGTTTGACAGGCAAGTACATTGGCACGCAACCGCGCGGTGCGCCAACAAATAGCCAGCCGGCTAGATAGCAAACTTAGTTTTCATAAGGTGTTTACCTAATAGACGTTCTCGAGCCGTTGGTTAATCTTGCGATAGCAGCTAGTAGCGAACCCCGGCGTGGCCCAAGAGCCAGCAAGGAGACAAAATTTATGGAGACAAGCACGGCGCCCGCTTCGGGCCGACCGGATGGCCGAAGCCTCTTCACGGTGGCCGACGCCGAGGTGCAATCGGCGCTGGCTCTGGCGGAAGACGGCGAGGCGGGTGGCCTCGGCTCCAATGCTTTTTTGGAAAGATTAATCCGCCC
>CAZJKR010000046.1:891-1711 GCA_964546615.1 uncultured Curvibacter sp. | reverse complement strand
GACGGCGAGGCCGCGCCCGAGGAACGGGCCGAGATGCTGATGGAGATCGCCCGCGGTCTGCAGATCAAGCCGCGCTCGCCGCGCCAGTTGCACGATGCGGTGGCGCTGTACGAGCGGGCACTGGCGCTGGTTCCACCCACGTTCGCGTTGCTGGCCGCGCGCATTCGAGCCCGCCAGGGCACGGCCTACCAGACCCTGCCCGATGGTGGTACCGCCGCACTCGAATCGGCGCGCGACTGTTTCGAGGCCGCTCGCGCCGACCTGGCCACCCATGGCCTGGCCGAAGAAGTGGCCGAACTCGACCTGAACCTGGGCCTCGTGACGCAGACGCTTTGCGCTGCTCACCGGGCGACGATCCAGGAGGCGATCGCGCATTACCACCGCGCCCTGCGCGTGTTCACCAAACAAGCTTGGCCGCGCGAGTTCTCGATCCTGCACAACAACCTGGCGATCGCCTACCTCTCGATTCCGGCCACCGACGAACGTGCGCGCATGCGCGAGGCGCTCGCCGTGCAGTCGTTCGAGGAGGTGCTCGGCATCGTGACGCTGGTGGACCATCCCAGCGAGTACGCGATGACGCAGAACAACCTCGGCAACGCGCTCTTCCGGCTTGTCCTTCCGGGCGAAGGTGAGGAGATTCTTTACTATGCGGGCAGTGCGTTGCGCCTCCCTATTTATTGTTTTGAGGTCTTCTTTGACATCATTGGGGACATCTTTCTCTAAAAGTAGCTCGGAGAAACCAATAATACTGGTTAACGGGTTGTTGAGCTCATGGGCAATGCCTGATGCAAGTTTACCCAATGAGACGAGTCTATCCATT
>CAZJKR010000046.1:0-881 GCA_964546615.1 uncultured Curvibacter sp. | reverse complement strand
CGGCAACGCGCTGCAGTACGCGCCGAGCAGTCATCCCGTGGCCAACCTGCTGCGTGCAGTGGAGGCGTACGACGAGGCGCTGAAGGTGCGCAACCCGCGCGACATGCCGGTGGAGTACGCCAACACCGCGGCCAACAAGGCCAATGCCCTGCTCAACCTGCCGGACGACCCCGAGCACCCCGAGCTGGGCAACCCGGGCAACACCGCGAAGGCGCGTGCGCTGTATCGGGAGGCGCAACGACTCTTTCAGTCCGCGGGCCTGGACGACGCTGCGGCCACGGTGGCCGACGCACTCGCCGGCATCGATGCCTCGCACGCCGACTTCGGCGCCTCACGCGTCCCCGGTGATGCCGGGCCGACCGAACATTGACCAGAACTCCTGGTTCAGGAGCATCCACCAAACCATTGACCAACATGGAGCAAACGATGACTGTGACCCTCGTATTGATGTGCCTGGCCGCCGTGCTGGCGGGCGCGGCGGGCGGTGCCGCAACCGGCGTGAAGCTCGGCGGCCAGGCGATGGGCAACGAGATCGCCGCCTTCATGGGCGCCTTCTTCGGCCTCGCCGCAGTGGTGCCCGCCGCGGTGGTGGCCGTGCTGATCCACGCTTTGCGCTGAACGCGCCAAGGAGCAAACGATGTTCGATATGGTGCTCAATTCGATCAAGCTGTTCGTCGCCGGCAAGCTGTTCCGCGACAACTGGGCGTTCTTCCGCCAGCTCGGCGCCGGCTTTGCCGTGACGCTCGCGCTGATGCTCGCGCTCGGCTGGCTGAACCCCTGGCTCGGCATGGTGGCCGGTGGTGCCTTCGGCGGCGCGCTGATGCCGTGGCTGTTCCGCAACCTCAAGTACAACTGAAGAACCCGAGGCCCAGCCCCGTGAA
>CAZJKR010000045.1:0-18036 GCA_964546615.1 uncultured Curvibacter sp. | reverse complement strand
GCTGGCCGGCGCCGGACGCGGCAAGCGGGTCGCACTGAACGCCGGCTTCGGCACGCAGGCCGCGCCCGGCACGCCGCCCGAAGCACCACGTGCGCTTGCGCGCGCGCCGGATCTGAGCCGCACACCGGCGCTGTTGCAGCGCGTGCCGTTGCGGCTGGACTGGGCCGCCGCCCCGCAAGCCGCCGGCTACCGCGCCCAGGTGTTTGCCGACCGCTCGTTTGACAAGCTGCTGCTCGATGGCGTGTTCCCGACCCCCGGCGCGAAATGGGCCGACCTGCCGGATGGCCGCTATGTGCTGCGTGTGCGCGCCATCGATGCCCAGGGTTTCGAAGGTCTGAATGCCGAGCGCGAATTCGTGCTCAAGGCACGCCCGGAGCCGCCCGCCATCCATGCGCCGCAAGACGGCCAGAAGTCCTACGGGCCACAGACCACACTGCGCTGGACCAGCTCGACGACCGCCCGCGCCTACCGCGTGCAGCTGGCCAGCACGCCCGATTTCGCCGCCCCGCTGGTGGATGCCTCGGACCTGATCCGCACCGAGCACACGGTGGCGCTCGAACCGGGGCCGTACTACTGGCGTGTGGCGTCGATCGCCGCCGCACAGGACCAGGGGCCGTTCAGCGACGTGCAGGCTTTCACGCAGCGCAGGATTCCGGAAAGCCCCCGGACCGATGCGCCCCAGGTGGACGATCGCCTGCTGACCTTCAGCTGGCGTGCCGGCGAAGCCGGCGCGAGCTACCAGCTCCAGCTGGCACGCGATGCCGCGTTCACAGAGCTGCTGGCAGAGCGCGTGCTGACGACGAACCAGATGCAGATCGAGCGGCCCGAACCTGGCCGCTACTACCTGCGCATCAAGACCATCGATGCCGACGGCTTTGCCGGGCCTTTCGGCGCTGCGCAGCAGTTCGAAGTGCCCGCCCCGGCGCCGTGGTGGCTGCTGCTTCTGCTGCCACTGGCGCTCTGAGCCCGCGCCTTGCCTGCGCCGCACACCGAGATGGGGAAGTTTGCCGTGCCGATCCTGTTGCGGCGTCTGGCGGATGCACTCTGGATTCCGACGACGGCCCTGCTGCTGGCGCTGGCCCTGGCGCAGTTGCCACTGTCCCGGATGCTCGAAGCCCTGGCCCGCGATGCGCAGGCCGGCTGGGTCGCCGGGGAACACCATTTCCTGGAGGTGCTGGTCATCGACATCGACGACCCGTCGCTGCGCGAATTGACGCCCTTCTTCGGCAGCTGGCCCTACAAACGCGACACCTATGCCCTGCTGCTCGACTATCTGGGTGAAATGGGCGCGCGCACGGTGGTGCTGGACCTGGTGCTGTCCGACCCGCGCGCAGGCGACGGCGCCTTGCGCCACGCCATTGCACGCAATGGCAACGTGGTGCTGGCGGCCAGCGCCCGGGGGGATGGCAGCGCAGACACGTCGCTGCCGCCAGCCCTGCGGGGCATGGGCTGGGACGTGCCCGCCGGACTGGGGGCGCAGGCCTGGCCAGCCGCACAACTGCCGTTGGCGGACTTCACGCAACCCGCACCTGCGTATGCGCGGGTGGGCATGGTCTCCGCGGTGCCGGACGCCGATGGCGTGCTGCGCCGCCTGCCCCTGTTCCACCACATTCACGGACTGCACCTGCCGACGCTGCCGCTGGCCGCCGCCTTCCCGCGCGGCCCCGAAACCGGGGTTCGCCTGAGCCCCGACCGGGCGGTGCAGGTCGGGGCCCTGCGCCTGCCGGTCGATGCGGCCGGTGATCTGCGCCTGCTGTATCCGCGCAATGCGGCCGCCGCCATCAGCGTGCTGCCTTTTGCGCCGGTGGCCAACGCCATGCTGGGCGTGCCGGGTCAAGCGCTGCCGCCGGACCTGATCCGGGGCCGGACCGTGTTCGTCGGCAGCTCGGCCTTCTTCTCCGATCGCGTTGACACCCCGGCCGGCGAAATGCGCGGCGTCTATGTCGTTGCACTCGCCCACGCCTTGCTCATGCACGGCCTGCTGCTGCAGGCCCCGGTGCACGGCTGGTCTCTGCTCTGGCTGCTGGCCGCCCTGCTGCCCTCGCTGCTGGCCGGAACGCGCCCCGGTTTCTCCATCCGGGGCATGGTTTGGCTTGCCGTGGGCACCGCCGCCGCCCTCTATGCCGGCCAACTGGTGCTGCTGCACACGGCCCGGCAGGAAAGTCTGCAGCTGCCCCCCCTGCTGGCACTGCTGATTGCGAGCGCGCTGGAGATTGCACGCCGCCTGCACCGTGCCAAGACGCAGCAGGAGGCGCGCATCCAGATGCTCACGCACGACGATGCGCTGACGCAACTGCCGAACCGGCTTTCCATGCAGGCACAGCTGGCCCGGTCGATCGAGGATGCCCGCCAGCACCACCGTCCACTGGCAGTTCTCGTGCTCGACCTGGACCGCTTCAAGACCGTCAACGATGCCTTCGGGCACGCGCTCGGCGACCAGCTGCTCAGAGCCGTGAGCCAGCGCCTGCAGCACGAACTGCCACGCGGTGGCATGGTGGCGCGGCTGGGTGGAGACGAATTCGGCATCATCCTGCGCGACACCGATGAGGCCGGCGCCCTCCACGCGGCAGACCACTTCATTGGTGCGCTCGACCTGCCGCATCGGCTCGAGGGCCAGGCGCTGCACACCACCGCCAGCGTCGGCATCAGCCTGTTTCCGCGCGACGGCGCGGATGCCGCCACCCTGCTGCGCTGCGCCGACACGGCACTGCACCACGCCAAACGCGAAGGGCGCAACACCTGCCGGCAGTCGACCCCGGCGCTGAACCAGAGTGCCCGCGAGCAGTTGCTGATCGAAAACGAGTTGCGGCAGGCCATCACCGGCGACGAGCTCGTGCTGCATTACCAGCCGCAACTTGATCTGCGCAGCGGCCAGATTGTTGCCGTCGAGGCACTGGTGCGCTGGCAGCATCCCGCGCAGGGCCTGCTCGGCCCTGACCGCTTCATCCCGGTGGCCGAAAAGTCCGACCTGATCCTGGCCCTGGATGCCTGGGTCCTGCGCACCGCCTGCCGTCAGCTGCGCATCTGGCAGCAAGCCGGCCTGACGCAGCTGCGGCAGGTTGCCGTCAACCTGTCGGCACGCCAGTTCGACCGCACCGACCTGCCGGCCCTCATCGCCGACGTGCTGACGCAAGCGCAACTGGGGCCGGAGCACCTGGAGCTGGAAATCACCGAATCACTGGCCATGCGCAACCCCGAGCACACCATCCAGACCCTGCACGCCCTGCGCACCATGGGGGTGGCGCTGACCGTGGACGATTTCGGCACCGGACACTCGTCGTTCTCCTACCTGAAGCTCTTTCCGATCAGCTGCGTGAAGATCGACCGTTCCTTCGTGCGCGACATCGAGATCGATCAGCATGACGCTGCGATCTGTGCCGCCACCATCGCACTGGCGCACCAGCTGGGGCTGGACACCGTCGCCGAAGGCGTGGAAACCGAAGGCCAGCTTCAGATGCTGACGGGTGACCAGTGCCACAAGATCCAGGGCTATCTGGTCAGCCACCCGCTGGCGGCCGAGGCGGTGGGCGCGTTCTGCAACGGCCGCCCTGTGGCTTGAGCCGCTCAGCCTGGCAGCAGCGTCGCCGGCTCCTCATGCGCCAGCACTGCCTGCGCCCAGGGCGCCAGCTTGCTGGTGTCGGCCCGCAGCACCTCCTGCTTGACCGCCAGGATCTGCGCCGGGTGCATGGAAAAACTGCGCAGCCCCAGGCCGAGCAGCAGACGCGTCATGGCCACATCGCCGGCCATCTCGCCGCAGACGCTGACCCCCTTGCCCTGGGCGTGGCATTCGGCAATGGTGTCGGCCACCAGGCGCAGCACGGCCGGGTGCAAAGGGTCATACAGGTGGGCCACCGATTCGTCGGCCCGGTCGATGGCCAGGGTGTACTGGATCAGGTCGTTGGTGCCGAGCGACAGGTAGTCAAAATGCCGCAGAAAGGTCTTGAGCATCAGGGCCGCGGCCGGAATCTCGATCATGGCGCCGAGCTGCACCACACCGAAAGGCCGACCGTCGCGCGTGAGTTCGTGGCGCGCCTGCTCGATCAGCGCCAGCGTCTGGCGGATTTCGCTCAGATGCGCCAGCATCGGGATCAGCATCCTCACCGGCCCGTGCGCTGCCGCCCGCAGAATGGCGCGCAGCTGGGTGACGAACATGGCCGGGTCCGCCAGACTCCAACGGATCGCGCGCAAGCCCAGCGCCGGGTTGAGGTAGGCGGTTTCGGCGAAGTTGCCGTCCATCGGCTTGTCGGCACCGACGTCCACGGTACGGATGGTCACGGGCAAGCCGTTCATGCCCTCCACCGCCCGCCGGTAGGCCTGGTACTGCTCTTCCTCGTCGGGCAGCTGGTTCTGCCGGCCCATGAAAAGAAACTCGCTACGGAACAGGCCGACACCCACTGCGCCGGCCTGCATGGCGGCCGGTGCATCTTCCGGCATCTCGATGTTGGCCAGCAGCTCGACCCGCTGGCCGTCGAGCGTGACTGCCGGCGTCTTGAGCAAGCGCCCCAGGCGGGTGCGTTCGAGTTCCAGCTGGCGCTGTTTGTAGCCGTACTCGGCCAGGATGATGGGCGAGGGGTCGACGATGACGACGCCGGCATCACCGTCGATGATGACCCAGTCGTCCTGGCGCACCAGCTGGCTGGCGGTGCGCGCGCCCACCACGGCCGGGATGTCCATGCTGCGCGCCACGATGGCGGTGTGCGAAGTCTTGCCGCCGACGTCGGTGACGAAACCGGCAAACACGCCTTGCTTGAACTGCAGCATGTCCGACGGCGAGAGCTCGTGCGCGATCAGCACCAGCGGCACATCGGTATCTTCGAGCTGCAGGTCCTGCTGCGACGTCCGGCGTCCGCTGCGTGCCGGCGTGGGAACGCCCGGGGATTCGGTGCCCTGCATGGCGCGCAGCACTTTTTCGGTGATCTGTTCGAGGTCGGCCTTGCGCTCACGCAGGTACTCGTCCTCCATCTCGTCGAACTGGCGCGCAATTACCTCCAGCTGGGTGGTGAGCGCCCACTCGGCGTTGTACAGACGATCGCGGATCCAGTGCTTGACGCCGCCGATCATCTCCTCGTCCTGCAGCAGCATCAGGTGCACGTCGAGCAGGGCCCGCAGTTCATGCGGCGCATCCTTGGGGCCGAGCTGCGAGATGGTCTGCTGCAGGCGGTGGATCTCATCCATCACCGCATTGCGGCCGCAACGCACACGATCGATCTCGCGCTCGACCTGGGACGGCTCGATGAAGTAGTGCGCCACATCCACGCGGCTGGATGCGACCATCACGGCACGCCCGATGGCAATGCCGCGCGCAACCGCCAGACCGTGGATGGAAAAGGTCATGGCGAGCTCCTCGCCAGTTTCGCCGCCGGGCAGCCCCAAGGCGAAACACGGCCCCCTCGGGGGGCAGGGAGCCACACACAGTGGGCGACCGTGGGGGTCAACATGTCATTCGCCTTCGCCGAACTTGTCGTCAATCAGGGCCCGCAAGGCATCGACGGCCTCCTGCGCACGCTCGCCCTCGGCATCGAGTTCCACCGTGGTGCCGATGCCGGCGGCCAGCATCATCACGCCCATGATGCTCTTGGCATTGACCCGGCGTTCACCCCGGGCAATCCAGATTTCACATGGAAAGCTGCCGGCCAGCTTGGTGAGCTTGGCCGAGGCACGGGCATGCAGCCCGAGCTTGTTGTTGATCGTCACACTGGCTTTGACCATTCGTCTGACCCTTGTTATTTTGGCGTGTCTCGTTCTTGGCGGTTTCAGGTGCCGGACGCCACCTGCATCACGCCCTGGCTGCCGCCGCTGACGGCACGCGCAGCCAGTTCGTCCAGCGGCTCGCTCTGGTAGGTCACGGCACGCAGCAGCATCGGCAGGTTCACCCCGGCCACCAGCCGCGCCGGCAATGCGGCCAGCAGTTCGCGTGCCAGATTGCAGGGCGTGGCCCCCATCACATCGGTCAGCAGCAGCACCGGCGCACCGCCAAACCGGGCCGCTGCCTGCCGCACCGCGGCCCGGTTTTCCTGCAGGGACGCATCCGGCGGCACGTCGAAGGCCTGCACATCGTCCACCCGTTCCGGAAAGACATGGGCGACGCACTGGCGCAGTGCACTGGCCAGCGGCGCATGGGCGATGATGAAGATACCGTTGGTCATGGCACTTGGGTGTGCTGATTATGGCTTTTCGCCTGCAGAAAATATATGTAGGCGGCGACACTCAGCACCAGAAAGACCGCCATCGCCCCCTGGAAAGCCTGCACCAGCGGCCAGCCCAGCGCCTGCAGGCCGTCGACCAGCAGGCCGATGCCCCACTGGACGACGAAAATACCGGCGAAGATCACCAGGTTGTAGGCCGACAGCGCGCGGCCGGCCAGCTCGGTGGGGAACGCCATGCCCACCGCGGGCTGGGCCAACGAGATGAAGGTGCAGCTCACACAGAACAAGGCCCAAAGCACGCCCGACCAATCTGCAGCGGCTTCGCCAGCTATCACAATGATAGCAAGCAGAAAAAAGCTCAACGGCATGCCCCAGGCGATCAGGCGATCGGTGTGCCAGCCGCGGCGCGACAGCCGGGGATTGAGCAGGCCCCAGAGCCAGAACGCCAGCAGCATGGCGCCGTTGATCCAGAACAGTCCGGTCGCTGCCTGCACCGGCGTGTAGCCGGCTACCTTGATCATCCAGGGCACGGCCCACAGGGTCTGGATCGCCACCATCCCGCCATAGTTGATGAAGCCGATCGGCGTCATGCGGCGGAAGTACGGGTGTCGCCAGACCTCGGCATAGCTGCGCTGCGGCTGCGCCGGGCTGACCGAAGCCGATGCCTGCCAGGCCGGCACCTGCCAGGCAATCACGGCCATGGCCAGCAACAACATGGCGGCCAGCCCCCAGAACAGCGGACGCCAGCCGAGCATCGGCATGAGCCATTGCACCGGCAGCGTGGCGGCGACCATGCCCATGGAGCCGGTCATGAGCATCCAGGAGTTCGTCCGCAACTGGGTGGTTGGCGCAAACCAGCGCCGGTAGCCGGTCAGTGGCGCCATCAGGCAGGCCCCCAGACCGACGCCGCACAGGATCCGTGCCAACAGCAGGGTGACGAAGTTGCCGGCCAGCGCAAAGGCCACGCAGCCGGCCACCGCCACGCTCAGAAAGGACAGGATCACCTTTTTCGGACCGTGCCGATCGAGCCAGTTCCCCAGCGGCAGCTGCAATGCGGCAAAGCCCAGGAAGTAGCCGCCGGCGAGCAAGCCCAGGTCGCGCGCGCTCAGGGCGAATTCCTGGGTCAGCGTTGGCGACAGGGTGGCCGTGATGGCCCGAACCAGTGCCGAAAAGAAATAGGCAAAGGCGAAGGCCAGAAAGACCAGCACGGCCGTGCGCCGCGACATCCCGCTCATTGCAGTGCGAGTCCGGCAAAGAAGGCTTCGACGGCCTGGACATCCAGCCGGTCGGCGTACACCGCCGCATGGTAAAGCTGCTTGTCGCGTGCGAACCAGACGCCTTGTGCCATCACGGCACTGCCATCCTCGCGCCGCCCGTCGGCGCGCAACTGCAAGGCCGCCGGTTGTGCTGCGGCGCCCTTGATCGCCTGGCTCGTGACATGCGCAGGACCGGCCTGCATGTTGGCCAGCATGGCCGCCTGCCATTGCGCCTGGACGGCGCCCGCCTGCTCCGGCGCGTCCAGATGGACGTAGGCCACCACAAACAGCGCTTTCCCCGCCTCACAGCCCTGCATGGTCATCTCCAGCGCCTGGCCGGCCAGCACCACCGGTCGCCGGCCCTGATCGGGTTTGCAGGGCAGCAGCACCTTGAGGCCGCTGTCGCCGACGGTAAGCTCCCGCCAGTTGAGGGTCGGGTTGCAGCCGGCCAGTACGGCACAGCCGGCCAGAAGAAGCCAGAGAAGTCGTGTCATCCGTGGATTATCGGGGCGCCCGCGTGGTGCCTGCTGTCTGCGGCCACTGCCGTACCTTCATCGTAGCGCGCCAAACACCTTGCCTAACAAGGCGCTGCCGGTCGCTAGCGGGTCACGCCGGATCTTGCGCTCCTCCTCACCGATCATGTAGTACAGACCGTCCAGGCTCTTGCCGGTGACGTAGTGCTGAATACTGGCGTCCTGCTGCCGCAACAGCCCCAGCTCCGCGGCCCGGCCGGCCACCTGGTTGTACTTTGCCGCCAATCCTACCTTCTCGGTACTGCGCTTGACGACCGGCAGGAATTTCTGCGTCAGCGGGGTGCGCGTCTTGCCGGCAAAAAAGTCGGTAACCGAAGTGTCCCCGCCCCCGAGAATCTGCTTGGCATCGTTCACGCTCATGGTCCGCACCGCATCCAGCAGCAGCTGGCGGGCCAGCGGTACGGCAGCCTCGGCGGCGCGATTCATGGCTGTCTCCAGTTCATCGAGCCGCTGGCCCTGGCCGAATGTGCGCAACAGTTGCGCAGCATCCTGGAGATAAGCCGGCAAAGGGATGCGAACTTTTTCATTGCCCAGGAATCCATCCGGTTGCCCCAGCAAAGTGACGGCCGCCCGGGCGCCCTGTTCCAGTGCCGCCTTGAGCCCGCGCGTGGCGTCGCCTTGACTCAGGTCGGCCAGCGTCAGGGCCTGCGTTGCGCTCGCTGCGGTCAACAGCCCCAGGCCCAGCGACGGCAGCCAAACGGAATTAAACTCGCGACGATCCATGGAAGCCCCCTGCAAATGAAACGAGCGCTCTATCTTGCCGTATTCTTGGCCATCCTGGCGGGGGGCTGGCTGTCCTTGCAATCGACCGGTCCCAGCCTCGCGCCGGAATCCACCTTCGTGCTGCTCGATGGCTCAAAGCGCACTACCGTCGACCTCAAAGGCAAGGTGACTCTGGTGAACTTCTGGGCCACCAGCTGCACCACCTGCGTGGCCGAGATGCCCGAGCTGGCCGCAACGTACAACAAGTACCGCGAGCGTGGTTATGACACGCTGGCCGTCGCGATGAGCTACGACCCGCCCAGCTATGTGGTCAACTTCGCCGAAAGCCGCAAGCTGCCGTTCCCGGTGGCGATCGACAACACCGGCGCCGTCGCCCAAGCCTGGGGCGATGTCCGCCTGACACCGACCACCTACATCGTCAACAAGCGCGGCGAGATCGTGAAACGGTACATCGGCACCCCGGATTTTGCCGAGTTGCATCGACTGATCGAATCATTGCTGGCCCAGGCCTGAGACGGCCCACCCCGGAAAAAAGGCGGCCCCAGGGCCGCCTTTTGCATCCGCTTCGGGATCATTGATTCACTGGGCGCGATAGGCATCGTGGCAAGCCTTGCAGCTTCCCGACACGGCGGTCACAGCCGCTTTCACATTGTCCAGATTGCCGGTCTTGGTGGCGGCCGTCAGCTTGGCCATCTCGGCCATCATCTTGTCGGCACCTTCCTTGAACTTGGCCTGCTCTTTCCAGATTTCCGGCTTGGCCTTGGTGTCACCCTTGTCGGTACCCTCGCCAAAGCCGGCCCAGGGCAGCTTGGCCATGTACTCGGCGATGGCCGCGTTGTCAGCCGCCACCTTGGCATCAAAGGGGACTCTGCCGCTGGCCATGGCACCCACCCGGGCATAGTGCTGCTGCATCACGAACAGGGCATTCTTGCGGTATTTGATGGCATCGTCCGGCTTGGCAAACTGGGCGGCGGCGGTACCGGCAAAGCCGAGAGCCGCACTGGCCAGTACGAGGGCGGTAATTGCTTTCATGGTATTCCTTTGTGGGTTGATGAAGTTGGGGCTGACGCACGACCGAGTCTATAGACACATCAAAAGTTCTGCCAAGGCGCCTGACTCAGGGAAAATACCCATCTTCATCGCCAAATGTTTCAACCTTTTGAAGGTGCCTGCCATGTCACACACCATCCGGGTCTGGGACCTCCCGACGCGCATTTTCCATTGGGCTCTGGTGGCCTGCGTCATCGGCCTGGTCATCACCGGCCAGATCGGCGGCACGCTGATGGACTGGCACTTCCGTCTGGGCTATGCAGTGCTGTCGCTGGTGCTGTTCCGCCTGGTCTGGGGCCTGCTGGGTGGCCACTGGTCCCGCTTTGCCAGCTTTCTCTATGCACCCTCCAGCATGCTGCGTTATCTGCGGGGTGAGTCCGGACCTGAGGTCAACGTCGGCCACAACCCGCTGGGTGCGCTGTCGGTATTTGCCATGCTGCTCTTCTTGCTGTTGCAGGTAGGCAGCGGCCTGATCAGCGACGACGAGATTGCCACCAGCGGGCCCTTGACCAGCCTGGTTTCCTCCAGCCTGGTCAGTCAGGCGACCTGGTACCACCGCGCCGTCGGCAAGCCCGTTCTGATCGTCCTGGTAGTGCTGCACGTGGCGGCCATCGCGTTCTACCTTTTCCGCAAACGCCAGAATCTGGTACGCCCCATGGTGCTGGGTGACAAGGAAGTACCCGCGCCGATGCCTGCCTCACGCGACGATGGCCGCAGCCGCCTTCTGGCCTTGGTGCTCTGGCTGTGCTGCGTCGGTCTGGTCCTCTGGATGTTGACGCTGGCGCCACCCGGCTTCTGAGCCGACGTTCAGCGCACTGCACGCGAGCGGCTTTGCTGGTAGAGCGGCATCACGATCTCGCTGGTGCGCGCCAGGTCTTGTTCGCGCGACTCAGGGGCCGGGTGGGTACTGAGAAATTCCGGGGGCCGCCCGCCGCCGTTGCGCTGCATCTTCTGCCACAGACTGATGGCAGCACGCGGATCGAAGCCAGCCCGCGCCGCCAGCTCCACGCCCATCTGATCGGCTTCGACCTCGGCCTGCCGACTGTGCGGCAACCTCAAGGTGACATCGCTCACCATGTCGCCGAGCTGGGCCAGCGCCCGGCTGCCGGTCGTGATGGCGAGCAGGATACCCGGCAACTGGGCCGCATACTGCATCGAGACCTGCTCCCGCACATGCTCACGCAAGGCGTGCGCAATTTCATGCCCCATCACGGCAGCCAATTCGTCATCGGTCAGCTTCAATCGCGTGATCAGGCCGGAATAGACACCGATCTTGCCCCCGGCCATGCAGAAGGCGTTGATCTCCTCGTTCTGGAACACATTCACTTCCCACGGCCAGCGCCGCGCGTCTTCGCGGAACACCGGCGCCTGCGCAATCAGCCTGCGCGCAATACCCTGCACCCGCGCCACCATGGCAGGGTCACGGTTGAGCTGCTGTTTGCGTGCCGCCTCCTGCGCCATCTTGCTATAGGCCTGCGCCGATGCGGCGTCGATCTCTGCCGCGCTCACCGCCATGGTCTGTGTCCGTGTGATCCCCACGGCACCGGGCTGGGTGGTCTGAACCGTCTGGCACGCCGCCGCCAAGACGGCGACCGACAGCACGACGGCGATCCGCAGGCTTTTCAGGCGATGTCTCATCGGGAGGCCGTGCTTTCGTTTGAAGTTAAACTTTATGCCCATGGTCTGCACTGCGGTTTGACGTGAACACCCGCTCCATCGTTATCACCACACCCGTCACGCAAGAGGACTTCACCGTTTTGCGTGATATTTTCCGCGAGTATGCCGCCAGTCTCGACATCGACCTAAGTTTTCAGGACTTTGAACGGGAGTTGCTGATGCTTCCCGGCGAATACGCCGAGCCGCACGGCGCCCTGCGCCTGGCCTGCGTCGATGGCGAAGTGGCAGGCTGTTGTGCGCTGCGTCCGCTCGACACGGCGGACTATCCCAATGCCTGCGAAATGAAACGCCTCTACGTGCGCCCCGCATTCCGTGGGCTGGGCCTGGGTCGCCAGCTTGCCGAATCGGTTTTGGAAGCCGCGCGCATCGCCGGTTATGCCGAGGTCCTGCTCGACACGCTTGACGACATGGAAGCCGCGCGCACGCTCTATCAGGATCTGGGGTTTGTCGAGATCCCGCCCTTCTACCACAACCCCATTGCCGGCGCCCACTACCTCAAGGCCAGTCTGTAAGGCATGGTCAGCCCTGTCGCCGACCATGCCCGCCCCGCGTCAGCTCAGCCCCTGAGCTGCGTCAACATCGTTTCAGCGTCGCTGACCTCGAACTTGCCCGGAGCCTCGATGTTGAGGCTGACCACCTTGCCATCCTTTACCAGCATGGCGTAACGGTTGCTGCGCAAACCCATGCCGCGCGCGGTCAAGTCCAGCGTCAACCCTGTGGCCTTGGCAAAATCGGCACTTCCATCGGCCAGCATGCGCACCTTGGAACCTGTCTTCTGGTCACGTGCCCAGGCCCCCATGACAAAGGCGTCGTTGACGCTGACACACCAGATTTCATCGACGCCGGCGGCCTTGAGTTCGTCGAATTTCTCGACATAACCGGGAACATGCTTGGCCGAGCAGGTTGGGGTGTAGGCGCCCGGCAGGCCGAAGATGGCAATCGTCTTGCCAGCCGTCGCCTTGCTCACGTCCACCGGATTCGGGCCGATGCTGCATCCATTCCCCTCGACTTCCGAATACTCCATCAGCGTGGTTGCAGGCAGGGTATCTCCGACTTTGATCATGTGGTGCTCCTCGAATGTTGAACAGAATGCCGAAATGAAAAACGGCTCACATTGTGAGCCGTTTTTGACAGTCCTGCAGCACGGGCTGCAATGGGCTTAGACCAGCGCCGCTTTTTCGACCAGCCGGGTGGCAACCCAGTTCTTGGTCTTGGAAATCGGCCGGCTTTCCGTGATCTCGATCACGTCACCCAGTTTGTACTCACCCTTTTCGTCATGCGCGTGGTACTTGCTTGATTTGGCCACGATCTTGCCGTAGAGCTCGTGCTTGACGCGACGCTCAACCAGCACGGTGACCGTCTTGGCGCGTTTGTCGCTGACCACCTTGCCAATCAAGGTGCGCTTGAGGGATTTTTTAGCTTCCGTCATTCAGTGCTCCTTATTTGGCGGCTTGCTTTTCAGCAAGAATGGTCTTGGCACGCGCGATGGCACGGCGGGTGGACCGCAGCGTCGACGTGTTGTTGAGTTGTTGCGTGGCTTTTTGCATGCGCAGGCCGAAGTGGGCCTTTTGCAGCTCCTTGACCTCGGCTTGCAGGCCGGCAACGTCTTTCTGGCGCAGTTCAGCAGTTTTCATATGGATTCTCCTGATTACTGGCCGATCATGCGGCTGACAAAGGTGGTGCGCAGCGGCAGCTTGGCGGCAGCCAGGCGGAACGCTTCGCGGGCCAGCTCTTCGGGCACGCCAACGATCTCGAACACGATCTTGCCGGGCTGGATTTCAGCCACGTAATACTCTGGGTTACCCTTGCCGTTACCCATACGCACTTCGGCAGGCTTCTGGGAAATCGGCTTGTCGGGGAACACACGGATCCAGATACGCCCACCACGCTTGACGTGGCGCGAAATGGCACGACGTGCCGACTCGATCTGGCGCGCCGTCAGACGGCCGCGATCGGTACATTTCAGGCCGAAGTCGCCAAAAGCCACGGTGCTGCCACGGGTGGCAATACCCGTGTTGCGGCCTTTTTGCTCCTTGCGGTATTTTCTACGTGCAGGTTGCAGCATGTTTATTCTCCTTTGGCGCCGTCAGCTGCTGCAGCTGGCGCGGCGACTTTGCGGACGCGCTTAACGGCGGTTTTCGGGGCATCGGCACCAGTGGCCTCTGCGGGTTTGTCGCTGCCATCGGCAGGCGCTGCGTTGCCGCCGGCCGGACGACGTGCACCGCGCGGGGCGGGACGGTCAGAGCCAGGGCGGGCATCACGACGCGGGCCGCGCGGACGACGCTCTTCATCAGGACGCGGGGTCTCGACGGCCGGCAGGTCGTTGCGACCCAGCGTATCGCCCTTGTAGACCCACACCTTGACGCCGATCACACCATAGGTGGTCTTGGCTTCGGAGGTGCCGTAGTCGATGTCGGCGCGCAGGGTGTGCAGTGGCACACGACCTTCGCGGTACCACTCGGTACGTGCGATCTCGATGCCGTTCAGACGACCGGCCGACATGATCTTGATGCCCAGGGCGCCCAGACGCATGGCGTTCTGCATGGCGCGCTTCATGGCACGACGGAACATGATGCGCTTCTCGAGCTGCTGGGTAATGCTGTCGGCGATCAGCTTGGCATCGATTTCGGGCTTGCGCACTTCTTCGATGTTGACCGCGACCGGCACGCCCAGCTGCTTGCCGAGTTCGCGCTTGAGGTTCTCGATGTCCTCGCCCTTCTTGCCGATCACGACGCCCGGACGAGCCGAGAAGATCGTGATGCGGGCGTTCTTGGCCGGACGCTCGATCAGGACGCGCGAAACCGAGGCATTCTTAAGCTTGGTCTTCAGGTATTCGCGCACCTTGATGTCTTCGGCCAGCATGCCGGCGAAGTCACGGTTGTTGGCGTACCAGCGCGAAGCCCAGTTGCGGCTCACCGCGAGGCGAAAGCCGGTGGGGTTGATTTTTTGTCCCATATCTTCCAGACCTCTTTCAGTTGCCCACCGTCACGTACACATGGCACGTGGGCTTGCTGATACGGTTGCCGCGGCCTTTGGCGCGCGCGGTAAAGCGCTTGAGCGTGGTGCCTTGCTCGACGTAGATGGTCTTGACCTTCAGCTCGTCGATATCGGCACCGTCGTTGTGCTCGGCGTTGGCGATGGCCGACTCCAGAACCTTCTTGATGATCACGGCAGCTTTTTTCTGCGTGAACTGCAGGATGTTCAGAGCCTGGTCCACCTTCTTGCCGCGGATCAGGTCGGCCACCAGGCGGCCCTTGTCGACCGACAGGCGAACGCCACGAAGGGTTGCACGTGTTTCCATGGTCAACTTCCTTATTTCTTCTGGACTTTTTTGTCCGCAGGGTGACCCTTGAAAGTCCGGGTGAGCGCAAACTCACCCAGCTTGTGGCCCACCATTTGATCAGTGATATAGACCGGGACGTGCTGCTTGCCGTTGTGCACGGCAATGGTCAAGCCGATGAACTCGGGCAGGATCATGGAGCGACGCGACCAGGTCTTGATCGGCTTCTTGTCCTTGGCGGCAACGGCCTTGTCGACCTTGGCCACCAGGTGATGGTCCACAAATGGACCCTTTTTAAGAGATCGAGTCATTTGTGTACCCCTTACTTCTTACGACGCGACACAATCATCACTTGCGTGCGCTTGTTGTTGCGGGTGCGATAGCCCTTGGTCATATTGCCCCACGGATCCACCGGCACGCGGCCTTCACCCGTACGGCCCTCACCACCACCGTGCGGGTGGTCGATCGGGTTCATGGCCGTGCCACGCACGGTCGGACGAATGCCCATCCAGCGCTTGACACCGGCCTTGCCGAGCTGGCGCAGGCTGTGTTCCTCATTGGCAACTTGGCCAATGGTGGCGCGGCATTCGATGTGGATCTTGCGCACTTCACCAGAACGCATGCGAACCTGGGCGTAGGTTCCTTCACGCGCCAGCAGCGTGGCGGAAGCACCGGCCGTACGAACCGCCTGCGCACCCTTGCCAATCTGGAATTCGACGCAGTGAATGATCGAGCCCACCGGGATGTTGCGGATCGGCAGCGTATTGCCCACACGGATCGGCGCCTCGGCACCGCTCATGATGGTTGCACCCACCTCCAGACCGCGCGGCCGCCTCCACGCCGCGCGGCGCGATGATGTAGCGGCGCTCGCCGTCGGCATAGCACACCAGAGCGATGTGGGCCGAACGGTTCGGGTCGTATTCGATGCGCTCGACCTTCGCCGGCACACCGTCCTTGTTGCGCTTGAAGTCGACCACACGGTAATGATGCTTGTGACCACCGCCCTTGTGCCGGGTAGTGATATGACCATTGTTGTTGCGGCCGGCCTTCTGGAACTGGGGTTCCAGCAGCGGAGCATAGGCGTCACCCTTGTACAGGTGATCACGCGACACCTTCACCACGGCGCGCTGGCCGGGCGAGGTCGGTTTCATTTTGATAACAGCCATGATTACGCGGCCTCCCCGGACAGGTTCAGCTCTTGACCCGGCTTGAGCGTCACGTAGGCCTTGCGAACATTGTCGCGACGACCGACCGACTTGCCGAAGCGTTTGATCTTGCCTTTGGTGTTGACCACAGACACGCCCTTGACCTCAACCTTGAACATCAATTCCACAGCGGCCTTGATTTCCGGCTTGGTCGCGTCCTGCAGCACCTTGAACGTCACCGCATTGCTCTTTTCGGCAACCATGGTGGCCTTCTCGGACACGATGGGGGCCACGAGCACCTGCATCAGACGACCTTCTTCAAACTTGACGGCGCTCATGCGAACATCTCCTTGAGTTTGTCCACAGCAGCCTTGGTGACCAGCACCTTGCGGTAATGGACCAGCGAAACCGGATCGGCATAACGCGGCTCGACCACAAGCACATTCACCAGATTGCGGGACGCCAGGTACAGGTTCTCATCGACTTCGTCAGCGATCACCAGCACGGAGTCCAGGTTCATGGCCTTGAATTTGGCAGCCAGCTGCTTGGTCTTGGGCGAATCCACCTTGAGCGAATCAACCACAGCCAGACGGCCTTCGCGGGCCAGCTGCGAGAAGATCGAGGCCATGCCGGCGCGGTACATCTTCTTGTTGATCTTCTGGGCGAAGTTCTCGTCCGGCATGTTCGGGAAGGTGCGACCACCCCCGCGCCATAGCGGCGAGGACGTCATACCGGCACGGGCACGGCCCGTTCCTTTTTGCTTGAACGGCTTCTTGGTAGAGTGCTTGACCTGCTCGCGATCCTTCTGGGCACGAGTGCCCTGACGCGCATTAGCCTGGTAAGCCACCACGATCTGGTGCACCAGATCTTCGTTGTATTCACGACCGAACACGGTATCGGGAGCTTCCAGCTTGGAAGCGGCCTGCCCCTGGTCGTTCAGGAGTTCGAGCTGCATCAGTTCGCTCCTTTCGCACTCTTGGCTTTGACCTTGACGGCCGGGCGCACGGTCACGAAACCGCCGGCGGAACCGGGGATCGCGCCCTTGATCAGCAGCAGCTGACGGGCTTCGTCGATGCGGATCACGTCGAGGTTCTGGGTGGTCACGGTTTCATCGCCCATGTGGCCGGTCATCTTCTTGCCCGGGAACACACGACCCGGATCCTGCGCCATCGAGATGGAGCCCGGGACATTGTGCGAACGGCTGTTACCGTGGGAAGCGCGCTGCGAACTGAAGTTGTGGCGCTTGATGGTGCCGGCGTAGCCCTTGCCGATGGAGGTGCCTTGCACGTCCACCTTCTGGCCGACCGCAAACACAGCCGTCACCGGCACAGTAGCGCCGGCTTTGTACTGCGCCGCCACATCGGGCGTCAGACGGAATTCCTGAATGATTTCACCAGCCTCCACACCTGCTTTGGCAAGGTGGCCGGCCTCCGGCTTGGTCACGCGCGAAGCTTTGCGCGAACCGAACGTCACCTGCAGGGCAACGTAGCCGTCGTTCTCTTGGGTTTTGACCTGGGTCACGCGGTTGTTGGACACATCCACCACCGTGACGGGCACTGCGTCCCCGTCATCGGTGAACAGACGCATCATGCCCACCTTGCGGCCCAGCAACCCGAGGGAGTTGCTCAGACTCATGTTTTTCTCCATTACTTCCACCACGACAACTTCAATTGGCTGTCATGTTTGGGTGTGAAAGAGGGTTAATAAAACTCTGCGCCAATTTGCACGCAAATTAGGCAGAGCCAAGAAGTATAACGCGAACCGCCTTTTCAGGCAAGTCCGCGTCAAAATCTTGGATTCAGGGCCCCAACCGGGGTCGGGCGCCCTGGATTTGCTTACTGCAGCTTGATTTCCACGTCCACGCCGGCGGGCAGATCGAGTTTCATCAACGCGTCGACGGTCTTGTCGGTCGGGTCAACGATGTCCATCAGGCGCTGGTGGGTGCGGATCTCGAGCTGGTCGCGGCTGGTCTTGTTGACGTGCGGCGAACGCAGGATGTCGAAACGCTTCATGCGCGTCGGCAGAGGCACCGGGCCCTTGACGATGGCGCCGGTACGCTTGGCGGTGTCCACAATTTCAGCTGCCGACTGGTCGATCAGCTTGTAGTCAAACGCCTTGAGGCGGATGCGGATTTTTTGCTTGGTAGCCATGATGATTCCTTGGTTCGAGAATTACTCGATGATCTTGGCCACCACGCCGGCGCCCACGGTCTTGCCGCCTTCGCGG
>CAZJKR010000044.1:15485-18248 GCA_964546615.1 uncultured Curvibacter sp. | reverse complement strand
GTGGCACCAGCGGCCAGCAGCAACTGGCGTCGTTCGGTATGAATGTGCATGGGGTGACTCCTCATCCGGTTCAGCGTTCCCGTGACGCTGGTGATGCAGGATTGGAATTTGCCACAAATCCCCGCGGCCGTGGCGTGAAATAGGGTGTCCAGAGGTGACAGTTTGTGCCTTATGCGGACCGGTCGGATGGCCGGTACAAACTGTTTTGCGTGCCGGTGGCCCATTCAGTCGGGGTGCAGAGCCGGCACAATCCGCCCAGGAGACAAATACGAATGACCCCCCCCGATCCCCGTCGCCAGCCGCGTGAATTCCTGACCCATCTGTACGAGGCGGCGGTGCGGCGCGCCCTGCCGCTGCACAACACGGCCGCCCATCTGCCGCCGCCGCCCAAGGGGCGTACGCTGGTGATCGGCGCCGGCAAGGCCGCCGCTTCGATGGCGCAGGCCGTCGAGGCCCTGTGGCCCGCGGAGGCCCCGTTGTCGGGCCTGGTGGTCACGCGCTATCACCATACGCCGCCGCGGCCGGCAGGCTTGCCGCAGCGTATCGAGGTGGTCGAGGCTTCCCATCCGGTGCCCGATGCGGCCGGACTGGCGGCGGCCCAGCGCATCCTGGAGCTGGTGCAGGGTTTGACGGCCGATGATCTGGTGCTGTGCCTGATCTCCGGCGGCGGCTCGGCCCTGTTGACATTGCCGGCGGCAGGCTTGACGCTGGAAGACAAGCAGCGCATCAACAAGGCGCTGCTGGGCAGCGGCGCCAACATCGGCGAGATGAACTGCGTGCGCAAGCACCTGTCGCGCATCAAGGGTGGGCGCCTGGCGGCGGCCTGCGCGCCGGCGCGCGTGGTGACGCTGACCATCAGCGACGTGCCGGGTGACGATCCGTCGGTGATCGCCAGCGGGCCGACCGTACCGGATGCCACGACCTGTGCCGATGCGCTATCAATTTTGAAGCGCTATGCGATTGATGTACCAGGGCCGGTGCTCGATCTGCTCGAAAAGAATGCGCTGGAAACGCCCAAGCCGGGCGATACCGCCTTTACGGGCCATGAGGTGCACATGATGGCCACGCCCCGGCAGTCGCTCGAAGCCGCGGCGGCGGCGGCGCGCGCGGCCGGATTGAATGCCTACATCCTGAGCGACGAGATGGAGGGCGAGTCGCGCGAGGTCGGCAAGGTGCATGCCGCCCTGGCCCGCTCGGTGGCGCAACACGATCAGCCCTTTGTCAAACCCTGTGTCATCCTCAGTGGCGGGGAGACCACGGTCACGGTGCGTCCGGTGCCGGCCGGCGAGGTGCGCGGCCGGGGCGGGCGCGCCGGCGAATTCTGCCTGGGGCTGGCGCTGGCGCTGCAAGGCCAGCCGGGCGCCTGGGCGCTGGCGGCCGACACCGACGGCATCGACGGCATGGAAGAGAATGCCGGTGCCTGGGTCGAACCCGGCACGCTGGCGCGGGCGCAGGCCTTGGGCATGAAGGTGGACCGCTACCTGGACCGCAACGACGCCTACGGTTTCTTCCAGCCGCTGGGCGATCTGGTGGTGAGCGGACCGACCCACACCAACGTCAACGATTTCCGCGCTTTGCTGGTGCTTTGAGGCCTGAAGGGGCTGGTGGCCCGCCATTTCGTGCGTCTTGTTTGATTTTGCTCAAGGTCATCGGGCGGCCGGGCGCGCACAGTCCCCCTCATGTTACCTGCCGAATTCATGGACCCGTCTGCCGAGCAGCGCATCCTGGCGCCCGGCGCTGTGTTGCTCAGGCGCGGCACTTCGCCGGCCTGGGCCATGTATGTCGAGTCGGGCCGGGTGGCGCTGGGCGTGCTCGAAAAGGACGCGCTGGAGCACCAGTTGGGGGAGGTCGAAGGCCCCTCCTGGCTGGAGGCTACCGCCGCCGTGCTGAACCTGCCCAGTGCGGTCGATGCGGTGGCCGAAACCGAAGTGGTGCTGCGCCGCATACCCTTGACCAGGTTCCGTCAGTCGCTGGCTGCCATGCCGGTGGCCGCGCGTACCGTGCTGCAGGACGTGGCCTCTGCCCACCGGCGCCAGACCGAGTTGGCGGTCAGCCGCCTGGCCAAGGATGCCGAGGCGCGCTGTGCCGAATGGCTGCTGCGCCATGCCAAGCCGGGCGAGAAGGGCTGTATGGCCGTGCTGCTGCAGCAGCGCAAACGCCTGATCGCGGCCCAGCTCGGCATCGCACCTGAAACGCTGTCGCGCGTGCTGCGGCATCTGCGTGAGCGCAGCCTGATCAGCGGTACCGGCCGCGTGCTCAACGTGATCGACCCGGGCGGCCTGCGCATGCTCGCAGGTGTCTGAGTTTTCCCTCGCCCATAAAAAAGCCGCTTCTTCAAGCGGCTTTTTCGTTCAGGCGCACAAGGTTCTGATGTCGGCCGGGATCGGGATGGCGCGGATGCCCTGGCCGTCCTCGCGCTGCGCCGCGAAGATGCGCACCTCATCGCATTCCATGATCAGGTCCACCGAACCATCGGCGTTCTCGCGCTTGATCTGGTAGCGCTGCACGAAGCTCTTGTCGCGCCACTCGGCCACGCTGGTGTGGATCTGCAGCGTGTCGCCGTAGCTGGCGGTCTTGACAAACTTTGCATGGGTGTCCACCAGCGGCGTGCCGATCAGGCCGGTGGTTTTTTCCGTCTCATGCCAGGGCGGCACGCCGCACTGGATGAAGAAGTGGCGCGAGGCCGCATCGATCCAGCGGAAGAAGTTGGGGAACCAGACGATGCGCGCGGGGTCGCAGTCGCCGAACTCGACACGCACCGTG
>CAZJKR010000044.1:13986-15475 GCA_964546615.1 uncultured Curvibacter sp. | reverse complement strand
CCGCCGGCTCAGTGGGTGGAGGGGGGATGCTGCGTGAGGGTGCCGGACGCGTTGTCCAGCACCATCAGCAGGTCGTAGTAGGCGATATGCACCTTGCCGCCGGTGCGCGCTTCGGCCTGGGCAATCCATTCGGCATCGTGGCCGGCCTTGGCCGCCTCGATCGAGGGCCAGAGGTAGAAGCCCATGCCCTGGCGCCGATCCAGACTGCTGAGGTAGTGCTTGCGCACCAGCTCGGCGTTGGCCTGCCAGCGCGCCACGGTCTGCAGCGCGCCGTCGACGAGCTGCTCGCGCGTGGCATCCGGCGGATTGTCGAAGGTGACGATTTCGGCAATCATGCGCCGGCTCAGTCGGGTTTGATGCCGCGCGACTTGATCAGCTCGCCGAAGCGCTTGCTGTCGGCCGCAGCGCGCGCGCCGAACTCGGCGGGTGTGCCCGGTGCCGCCTCGCCACCGAGCGCAACGATGCGCTCGCGGATCGCTGCGTTGGCGAGGATCTTGTTCATCTCGGCATTCACGCGGTTGACCACCTCGTTGGGCGTGCCGGCCGGCGCATACAGGCCGAAGTAGGAGTCGGCGTCAAAGCCCTTGAGGCCGGCTTCGCTCAGCGTCGGCACATCGGGGAACAGGGGCGAGCGCTTCGGGCTGCCCACGGCCAGCAGCTTGAGCTTGCCGGTGCGCACGTGCGGCAGGCCCACGCCGGGGTCGAACCAGAAGTCGAACTGGCCGCCCAGCAGGTCCTGCAGGGCCGGGCCGCCGCCACGGTACGGCACGTGCACGGCATAGGTGTTGGTCATGGACTTCATGAGTTCACCCGCCAGGTGCGGCGAGCTGCCGGTGCCGGGCGAGCCGAAGGTGACCCGGCCCGGGTTGGCCTTCATGTAGGCGACGAATTCGTTGACGTTCTTGGCCGGCAGCTCCGGGCGGGTCACCAGGTAGACCGCGATGCGGGCCACCGAGGCCACGGGGCGCAGGTCCTTGGCCGGGTCGAAGGGCATGCGCGGGTAGAGGTGCGGGTTGATGGACACCATGCCGCCCGAAGTCATCAGCAGCGTGTAGCCGTCGGCCGCGGACTTGGCCACCGCGTCACCGCCGATGTTGCCGCCTGCGCCGCCGCGGTTCTCGACCACCACCGGCTGGCCCAGGGCCTCCGACAGGGGCTGGCTGACGATGCGTGCCAGCTGGTCGGCGGCACCGCCCGGCGGGAAGTTGACGATGACCTTGACCGGCTTGCTCGGCCAGCTCTGGGCATGGGCCATGGGCAGCGCACCGGCGGTGGCGAGCGCCAGGGCCAGCAGCGAGCGGCGCATCAGTTTGGAATGGTTGGTCAGATTCATCAGGGTCTCCTTCGTGTTGTCAACTTGTCTTCTGGAGGCGCGGGTTGCGCACCCAGCGTATCGGCTGCGGCTTGATGGGCCGCGCCGGCACTCCGTTTTGTACCAGAGTCTGGTCCAGAGCCCGGCCGGCATCGTCGGCCAGGGCGGCGGCGCGTG
>CAZJKR010000044.1:5807-13976 GCA_964546615.1 uncultured Curvibacter sp. | reverse complement strand
TGGGCGAGATCGAAGCCCTGGGGGGCAAGGCGGTGGCCGCCATGGGCGACGTCTCCGATCCCGCGGTGGCGCCGCGGCTGGCGGCCGCCCTGACGGCCCCGGCGGCGCCGCCTGCGTGCGGCGCGCTGGACGAAGAGGATCGCCAGGTGCTCGATCACGTGCAGCAGGTTTTCCTTGCCGCGTTCGTTGGTGCTGCCATAGCCCTTGATCAGGCGGCCGCACAAGGCGATCTCATGGCCGGTCTGCCAGTGGCGGCGCGTACCTTCGACCACCGCAGCCAGCCATTGCTCGATCAGCGCCTGCTCGGTGGCGAAGCGGCTGCCCAGCGGACGCAGCCACTTGAGCCAGGCCAGGGTGCGCAGGGCGATCATGCCGCCGACCGAATGGGTCCCGATCTTCAGTGGCAGGGCCCACGGGTCCTTGCCCTGGTCGGTGCGGCGACGGTCCCAGGCCAGCACACGCCGGGCCAGGCGCTCGGGCTTGAAGTGGTCATAGACCTTCAGCAGGTCGTCGCTGCCGGCCTTGACCTCGCCCTGCACGCGTTGCCAGCGGCTGGCGCGGCTCTTGAGGTCGGCCACGCGCACGATGTCGTCGAACGCCATCCACAGCGCCAGCCAGCGCGCCATCTCGCGCGTGACGGCAAAGGCGTGGACGCCGGCCGGATCGCTGCTGCGCTCGGCCTGCAGCACCTGCTGCAGCCGCGTCACGTAGCGCTGCGCGTAGGCGGGGCCCTGGTACTCACGCAGCCGGGCATGGCCCAGGGCCACCATGTCGTGCACCGGCGCCGGGAAAATCTGAGCCAAATCGGGGTCCAGCCCTTTTGCAGTCTGCCCAGGCTGCTCTGAATCTGATAGCAGCTCCTGCACCAGGCGGGCCTGCGACTGTTGCCCCTGCACCAGTTCGAAGCCCTTGGCAAAGCCGCGCAGGCTGGCCGCGGTGCCTTTGCCGCCGGCCTGGATGACCGCTTCGTAGCTGGCCCGTGTGAAGGGGAACAGGCGGCTGCCGGCGATCGCGCCCAGCATCACGGCGCTGACGATGGTGCCGCTGCTGCGCGCCAGCTCGGCCATGTCGAACACGTGGTGTTCTCGGCTGTGTGTGCGCACGAGGTCCAGCAGCGGAGCGCTGTCGGTCCGTCCGTCACCGAGCTGCATGCGCTCCTGGGTGGTCAGGGTGCGGTTGCTGGAGGTGATGACCAGCGTGCGTTCGGCGGCGCTCATGCTGTTGCCGATCTGGCGCGCGGTCTCCAGCAGTTCGGAGGAGATCAGTCCGTCAAGGCTGCCGGGCGCCGGGTAGAGGCTGAACACCGGGCGCTTGTCGCCCAGCTGGGCCATCGGCACCGGGAAGACCTCGACGTAATAGGTGGTGGCGCCGGTACGCTGGGCGACGCCGGGGATGGAGGTACTCTGCGCCGCGTAACCGCTGGCGCGGGCGGTGTCGATCAGCCACTCGGAGAGTACGCCGCCGCCTTCGCCGCCGAGGGCGCAGATCAGCAGGGTGATGGGTTGTTGTCGGTTGTTCATGTTCATCGTGAAGCGAGGTTTTGCCGCCGGGCCGCCCCAAGGGGAAATGCGGCCCTACGCCCAAGCAAAGCGCAGGGCACGCCTGCGCTTGGGGGCAGCGCAGCACACGGAGTGGCAAGCGTGGGGGCCATATCTATGCCGGTTGCAGCACACGGACGAAAGCGGCGCGCAGGGTGCCGAGCAGGCGCTCGTGCCACTTGGGGTTCTGGATCACTTCGGCGCGGTAGAAGGACGGGCACAGGGTGGCGGCATGGGCATTGGCTCCGCACAGACCGCAGCCGACGCAGCCGTCGATGACGGTCGCCACCGGGTCCACCTTGAGCGGGTCCGGGTTGTCCTTCAGCGTCAGCGTGGGGCAGCCGGAGAGGCGGATGCAGGCATGGTCGCCGTTGCAGACGTCCTCGTCCACGCCGTACTTCACGCGCACCACGCGTTCCCCTTTCTTGAGCAGGCTGGCGATCCAGGGCTTGATGCGGCGCTGGCGTTCCAGCTGGCATTCGCCTTCGGCCACGATGACTTTCAGGCCGTTGAAGTCGGTGGTGAAGGCCTCGTTGAGGGTGCGGCGCATCGTGTCCACCTCGTAGGTGGTGACGGTGCGCAGCCACTGCACGCCCATGCCCTTGAGCGTGTTCTCGATCGACTGGTTGGTGTGCACCACGCTGCGGCTCTTGTCGTCGGCGCTGTCCTTGGCGTCGTCGCTGGGCGTGGAGATGATGTCCTGGGTGCCGGTGGCCGAGGTGTAGCCGTTCTTGAAGATCATCAGCACCGCGTCGTCGCCGTTGAACAGCGCGCTCTGCACGCCGGTCAGCAGTCCGTTGTGCCAGAAGCCGCCGTCGCCCATGATGGACAGGGTACGCCGCTGCATCATGGGCGAGACGCCGGCGCGGCTGGCCAGGCTCATGCCGTAGCCGAGGATGGAGTGGCCAAAGGAGAAGGGCTCGAAGGTGCCGAAGGCGTGGCAGCCGATGTCGGCCGCGATGTGCACCGGCCCCACGTCCTGCTGCGCCAGCTTGAGCGCCGAGAACACCGGCCGCTCCGGGCAGCCGACGCAGAAGCCCGGCGGGCGCACCGGCAGCGTCGTTTCGGCCTGGGCCAGCTGCTGCGCCGCCGCCGTGCGGCGTTCGCCATTGCCCTGCAGCCAGGCACGGGCGGAGGTGCTGTCCACATCAGCCGCGTGCTTGGCCAGAAAGGCCACCAGGCCGGCGGTCAGCGTCTCGACGTTGTATTCGCCGCCGGAAGGCAGCATGTCCTTGCCGTGCAGCGCGGTGTTGATGTCGCGTCGGCGCAGGAAGGTGGCGATCTCCTGTTCGATGTACTCGGGCTGGCCCTCTTCCACCACCAGCACGGCGCGTTTGTTCAGCGCGAACTCGGCCACCTGCTCCGGCACCAGCGGGTAGGTGACGTTGAGCACCAGAAGCGGAATCTGGCTTTCACCGAAGGCGTCGGCCAGGCCGAACTGCTGCAGCGCGCGAATGAGGGCGTTGTAGATCCCGCCCTGCACGATGATGCCGAGCTCCTGGCGCGGGCCATCCATCAGCTCATTGAGCTCGTGCTCGACGATGTACTGGCGCGCGGCCGGGATGCGCTGCTCCACCTTCAGCTTTTCCTGGCGGAAGGTCACCGGTGGATGGGCCAGCTTCATGTAGTCGAACCTGGCCGGCTCGGCCATCAGATGCCGGGTCGAGACGGCTGGCGAGATGTTGTCCTTGCATTCGAAGCTGCCGCGCACATGGCAGGCGCGGATACGCAGCTCCATCATGGCCGGCATGTTGGACGCTTCCGACAGACGGAAACCCTGTTCCACCATGTCCACCATCTTGCCCAGCTCGGGCCGCGGGTCGAGCAGCACCATGCAGGACTTCAGGGCGTAGGCATGGCTGCGCTCCTGGATCACGCTGGCACCTTCGCCGTAGTCCTCGCCCACCACGATCAGCACGCCGCCGGTGACACCCGGCGAGGCCAGGTTAGAGAGCGCGTCGGCCGCCACATTGGTGCCGACGATGGATTTCCAGGTGACGGCGCCGCGCAGCGGGTAATGGATGGAGGCGCCCAGCATGGCGGCGGCCGAGGCTTCGTTGGAGCAGGCCTCGACGTGCACGCCGAGCTGGTCCATGTAGTCCTTGGCCTGCACCATGACGTCCAGCAGGTGTGACACCGGCGCGCCCTGGTAGCCGCCGACATAGGCCACGCCGGACTGCAGCAGCCCCTTGGTGATGGCCAGGATGCCCTCGCCGTGAAAGGTCTCGCCCTGGCCCAGCGCCAGGGATTTGATTTCTTGGCTGAATGAAACTTCCACGCTTGTCCCTTGTTTTTTGCTCAGTTGGGCAGTGTCGTCCGCAATCGGCTATCAATCAATAAAATACCGGCACTAACAATTATTAGAAATATGCATATCAAGGACGTTGACCTCAACCTGCTGCGCGTCTTCGATGCGGTCTATCGCACACGCAACGTCAGCCGCGCGGCCGACCTGCTGGACCTGACGCAGCCGGCGGTCAGCCAGGGGCTGACGCGCCTGCGCCTGCTCATCAAGGACCCGCTGTTCATGCGCGCCGCCGGGGGCGTGCAGCCGACGCCGAGAGCCACCCGGCTGGCGCCGGCCGTGCGCACCGCGCTGGGCGCGCTGGAGCAGGCGCTCAACGAATCGGTGCAGTTCGACCCGCTGCTCTCCGGCAAGACCTTTCGCATCCACATGAGCGACATCGGTGAAGGCCGCTTTCTGCCGGAGCTGATGGCGCATCTGCGCGGGTGCGCGCCGGGCGTGCGCATCGAGACCCAGGCCTTGCCGGCGGCGGCCGTCGCCAATGCCCTGGACAGCGGTCAGATCGACTTCGCCTTCGGCTTTCTGCCCAGCGTGAAGGACACGCAGCGTGTGCAGTTGCTGCGCGACCGTTACATCGTGCTGCTGCGCGAAGGACACCCGTTCGCGGCGCAGGTCAGGCGGCGCCGGCGCAGCGGCCAAGCCCTGCTGGACGACCTGCAGCAGCTCGACTTCGTGGCCGGACGCACCCATTCCGACACGCTGCGCATCCTGCAGCTGCTCAAGCTGGAAGACCGCATCCGCCTGACCACCGAGCACTTCATGGTGTTGCCGGCGATCGTGCGCGCCACCGATCTGGCGGTGGTGATGCCGCGCAACATCGCGCAGGGTTTTGCTGCCGAGGGGGGGTACACCCTGATCGAGCCGCCGTTTCCGCTGCGCGACTTCACCGTCTCGCTGCACTGGAGCAAACGTTTCGAGACCGACCCGGGCAACCGCTGGCTGCACCAGGAGCTGGTGCAGCTCTTCACGGCGGACTGAAAGGGCCGCGCCGGGCCTGCCTACAATCCGGCCAACAGCAGGAAAACACACCATGAGCATCAAGAGCGACAAATGGATCCGCCGCATGGCCGAGCAGCACGGCATGATCGAGCCCTTCGAACCGGGCCAGATCCGGCAGGACGCTGCCGGCCACAAGATCGTGAGCTACGGCACCAGCAGCTACGGCTACGACATCCGTTGTGCGCCCGAGTTCAAGGTCTTCACCAACATCCACAGCACGGTGGTCGATCCGAAGAACTTCGACGAAAAGAGCTTTGTGGACATCGAGAGCGACGTCTGCATCATCCCGCCCAACAGCTTCGCGCTGGCGCGCACGGTGGAATATTTCCGCATCCCGCGCAATGTGCTGACCATCTGCCTGGGAAAAAGCACCTACGCGCGCTGCGGCATCATCGTCAACGTCACGCCCTTCGAACCCGAGTGGGAGGGTTATGTGACGCTGGAGTTCTCCAACACCACGCCATTGCCGGCCAAGATCTATGCCGGCGAGGGCTGCGCCCAGGTGCTGTTCTTCGAGAGCGACGAGGTCTGCGAAACCAGCTACAAGGACCGCGGCGGCAAGTACCAGGGCCAGCGCGGCGTGACGCTGCCCAAGACCTGACCAGCCGGCTGGACGCCGTCCATCACGAACCGGCAGCTGCTGCCGGGCCGGGCAGGGCGATTTTCGACACGCGGGCACTGTCATGGGGGTGCGGTCGGGGCGGACGGCCCGGCCCCGGGATATCAGGGATAATCCAGGTTTGCCCTTGGACTCAGGGGTGGCCCGCTATCGGCTAGATAGCAGACATTTGGCTATGCCAGACCGATTTGAATACTGAACTGCCCCTCGCCCCCGTGATTTCGAACGAACTCACCTCTGACACTCCCATCATGGCCTTTGCCCAGCTGCAACTGGCCGCCCCGCTCGCCCGTGCCGTGGCGGAGATGGGCTACGAGTCCATGACGCCGATCCAGGCCCAGGCCATTCCCGTCGTGCTGGAGGGGCGGGACGTGATGGGGGCGGCGCAGACCGGCACCGGCAAGACCGCTGCCTTCTCGCTGCCGCTGCTGCAGCGCCTGCTCAAGCACGAGAACAGTTCCACCTCACCGGCCCGTCACCCGGTGCGCGCCCTGGTGCTGCTGCCCACGCGTGAGCTGGCCGACCAGGTGGCGCAGCAGGTCAAGCTGTATGCCAAGTACACCAACCTGCGCAGCGCGGTGGTGTTCGGCGGCATGGACATGAAGCCGCAGACGCTGGAGCTCAAGAAGGGCGTCGAGGTGCTGGTGGCCACGCCGGGACGCCTGCTGGACCACATCGAAGCCAAGAACGCGGTGCTCAACCAGGTCGAGTACGTGGTGCTGGATGAGGCGGACCGCATGCTCGACATCGGCTTCCTGCCCGATCTGCAGCGCATCCTGAGCTACCTGCCCAAGCAGCGCACAACCTTGTTGTTCAGTGCCACCTTCTCGCCCGAGATCAAGCGCCTGGCCTCCACCTACCTGCAGAACCCGGTCACCATCGAGGTGGCGCGCTCCAATGCCACCGCCTCCACCGTGGAGCAGCATTTCTACAGCGTGCCGGAAGACGACAAGCGCCACGCCTTGCACCAGATCCTGCGCCAGCGCGGCATGAAGCAGGCCTTCGTGTTCGTCAACAGCAAGCTGGGCTGTGCCCGGCTGGCGCGTTCGCTGGAGCGCGAAGGCCTCAAGACCACCGCGCTGCACGGCGACAAGAGCCAGGACGAGCGCCTCAAGGCGCTGGACGCCTTCAAGAAGGGCGAGGTCGACCTGCTGGTGTGTACCGACGTGGCGGCGCGCGGCCTGGACATCAAGGACGTGCCGGCGGTGTTCAACTTCGACGTGCCCTTCAATGCCGAAGACTATGTGCACCGCATCGGCCGCACCGGCCGCGCCGGCGCCTCGGGTCTGGCGGTGAGTTTTGTCTCGCCCAAGGACGCCCGGCTGGTGAGCGACATCGAAAAGCTCATCAAGACCAAGATCGAGCTGGAGGCGGTGGAGTACGACGAAGACCGTCCCGACATCCGCCGCCAGGGACGCTTCAACGAAGGCCGGCGCCTGTACGAGCAGAGCGAGGAGCGCAGTGGCGAGCGCCGTGAGCGCCGCGCTGCGCCACGCGAGTCGCAGCGCCCGGCGCCGTCGGCCCCGCAAGATCCGTTCTTCAACAAGCCTTACGAGGCACCTGACGTCGAGGCGCCGCCGGCCTGGGAGGCTGCGGACAAACCGGCGGTGCGGGCCATTTCGGCCAACATCAAGCCCAAGCGCAAGGTGGCGGCCCTGTTCAAGGCCGATTGAACGCGCGCCGGGGGGCCTTGCCGCCTCCGGGTTTCAGTCGCCGCGCACGCCGGGCGTCTGCATCGCTTCGCACTGCACCTGGATCAGTTCATGGGCTCGCCCTGGTGCCAGCCGCAGGGCACTCAAGGCCCCGCCCCAGACACAGCCGGTGTCCAGCGCCAGCACGTCGGGCCGGCCCAGCCAGCCCAGCGTGGACCAATGGCCGAAGGCCACCGTCACCTGTGCGGTCTGCCGCCCCGGCACATCGAACCACGGCAGATGGCCCGCAGGCGCCCCGGCCGCGCCCTCCTTGCTGGCAAACTCCATTTCGCCGGCCGGTGTGCAAAAGCGCAGTCGCGTCAGCGCATTGACGATCACCCGCAGCCGTGCGCTGCCGGTCAGCGCATCGTCCCAGCACGCCGGCTCGTTGCCGTACATCTGGTGCAGGAAGTCCTGCAGCGCCGGGCCTTGCAGCACGGTTTCCACCTCGCGTGCCAGTGCTATGGTTTTGCTAGCTGTCCACGCAGGCAGCACACCGGCGTGAACCATCAAAACCTCTTCATCGTGAACGCGTTCCAGCAGCGCCAGCCGCTGCCGGCGCAGCCAGTCCAGCAGCGCGTCGCGGTCGGGTGCGTGCAGGATGTCGTCCAGCGTGTCGCTGCGGTGCGGGCGGCGCGCGCCGTGCACCAGCGCCAGCAGATGCAGGTCGTGGTTGCCCAGCAGGCAGCGCGCCGAGGCGCCGTAGCTCATGAGCCGGCGCAGCACGGCGGCCGAGGCCGGCCCGCGGTTGACCAGATCGCCCAGCAGGTAGAGCGTGTCCCGGCTGGGTGAAAAGGAGAGGGTGTCGAGCAGACGCTGCAGGGCGCCGTCGCAGCCCTGCACGTCACCGATCAGGTAAAGTGCCATGGTGTTCATTCTCGCTCTGGATTCATGGAAGTCTTCCTGATCGCGCTGTTGACCTTGCTCAACGGCGTGTTCGCCATGTCGGAGCTGGCATTGGCGGCCAGCCGCAAGGCGCGCCTCACGGCCATGGCCGAAGCCGGAGACGGCGGTGCC
>CAZJKR010000044.1:4442-5797 GCA_964546615.1 uncultured Curvibacter sp. | reverse complement strand
GCGGTGCCCAGACTGCTCTGGTGCTGCTGGCCAATCCCAATCAGTTCCTCTCCACCGTGCAGGTGGGCATCACCTCGATCGGTGTGCTCAACGGCATTGTCGGCGAGGCCGCTTTCAGTGACGACCTGGCCGGCTGGTTGCTGGCGCTCGGCGTGCCGGAGCGGGCGGCGGCGATCAGCGCCACCGCCCTGGTGGTGACCATCATCACCTTCATCACCATCATCTTCGGTGAACTGGTGCCCAAGCGCATCGGCCAGCTCTACCCCGAGACCGTGGCGCGCTGGACGGCGCGCCCGATGCACTGGCTGGCCGTGGCCGCCAAACCCTTCGTGAAGCTGCTGGCCGCCACCACCCAGGCGGTGCTGAAGCTGCTGCGGGTACCCACCGACGTGACGCGCAGCATGACGGCCGAGGAAATCCGGGTCAGCCTCGAAGAAGGTGTGGATGCCGGCGTGATCGAGGAGCAGGAGCACCAGATGGTGCAAAACGTGTTCCGCCTCGACGACCGGCCGCTGACCTCACTGATGGTGCCGCGCGGCGACGTGGCCTGGCTGGAGGCCGACCATACGGTGGCGCAATGCCTGGCGCTGGTGGGGCAGGCCGGCGAGGCGGCGGCCCATTCCTGGTACCCGGTGTGCCGCGGCTCGCTCGACGATGTGCTCGGCCTGATCAGTGTGGGCAAGCTGCTGGAACTGGGCGTGGACGAAGCCGGGCCGGTGGCGACCCACGTCCAGCCGGCGGTTTTCGTGCCGGAGACGCTGTCCGGCATGGAGCTGCTGGAGCAGTTCCGCGCCCGCTCGGGTCGCATGGTGTTCGTGGTGGACGAGTATGGGGTCGTGCAGGGGCTGGTCACGCCGGGCGATCTGCTGGAGGCGATCACCGGCGAGCTGCAGCCGGTGGCGCAGATCGACGCCTGGGCCACGCCGCGTGACGATGGTTCCTGGCTGCTCGACGGCCTGATGCCGGTGGATGAACTCAAGAGCCGGCTGGGCCTGCGTGAGCTGCCCGACGAGGCGCGTGGTCGCTACAACACGGTGGCCGGTCTGTTGATGGCGGTCAGCGGCCATCTGCCGTCCATCGGCGAGCGCATCGACTGCGCGGGCTGGCAGTTCGAGGTGTTGGACCTGGATGGCCGGCGCATCGACAAGGTGCTGGCCACGCCGCAGGCCGAGCCTGACGGGACGCAGCCCGTTACTCCCACTTGACGACGCGATTGCGCCCGGCGCGCTTGGCGGCGTAGAGCGCCTCGTCGGCCTGCTTGATCAGGGTCTCGGCACTGCTGTTGCCTTGCAACTGCGTCAGGCCGCAGGAGAAGGTGGCGTTGAACCAGGTTTCGTTGAAGGGGTGCTTGATCA
>CAZJKR010000044.1:0-4432 GCA_964546615.1 uncultured Curvibacter sp. | reverse complement strand
TCTTTCCACATATTTTTCTCCTGCATTCCGATATATAAACCTTCCCTATCTGTGGTTTCACGCGTCGAAGAAGATGCGGTTGCCCTCGAAGTCGCGCCGGATGCGGTCCAGCACTTCGCTGGCCAGTTCGGCGTCGGCCTGGGGCAGCACCAGCAGAAACTCCTCGCCGCCGTAGCGGCCGATCAGGTCGGTCCTGCGCAGGCGCTGGCGCAGGAACCAGGCCAGGCTGCGGATCACCTGGTCGCCGGTCTGGTGGCCGTAGCTGTCGTTGATCTTCTTGAAATGGTCGATGTCGATCATCGCCACAGCCAGCGCCTGCTGGTCCGCCGTCGCCTGCCCCAGGGCCTTGGCCAGCTTGTCCTTGGAGGTGCTGTGGTTGTACAGGCCGGTCAGGCTGTCGTGCAGCATGGCGCGGCGCAGGGCGCGGTAGCGCTCGATCTTGCTCTGCACGACGGCATTGAGGACCACCGGGTTGAACGGCTTGGTCAGGAAGTGGTCGCCACCCAGGCGCAGCGCTTCGATCTGCAGCGGGACGTTGGTGTCACCCGACAGGTAGACGATCGGCGTGGACAGGAATTCGGGATGCTGGCGGATGACACGCGTCACCTCGACGCCGGTGCAACCTGGCATGAACATGTCCATCAGGATCAGGTCGGGCTGGAAGCGGTTCAGGCAGTCCAGCACTTCGTGCGGTCTGGCCGTGGCGTGGGTCTCGATGCCGCACATTGCCAGCGTGCGCTGGATCGACCGGCTGGCGGTGGGGGAGTCTTCCACCACCAGCGCGCGGTAAGGCGGCTCGTCCTGGTTGCCGCACAGCTCGATGATCTTGGCCAGAACGGTCGAGCTTGACGTGGTCTGGGCAAAGCAGTAGTCGCTGCCGGCCGTCAGGGCGGCGCGCAGGCTGTCGAAGTCGCTCGGCAGCCGGTGCGCCATCAGCGTGCTGGCCGAGAAGCGCGCGCGCAGCGCCTGCAGCTGCTCGCTGACCTGCTGCAGGGTCAGCCCTTCGGTGTCGAGCATGACCAGGGCCGGTTCGTCGGTGCTGTCGGGCAGCTGCTGCGCACCATGGAACTCGGCATCGATGCTGAAATAGCCCAGCTGCAGCATCAGCTCCTGCCAGGGTGTCGCGCTGGTGCCGATCAGCCAGACGCGCGGACGCGGTGCGGTGTCGAAGACGGGGGCGCTGTCATAGTGGGTACGGCGCTCCGTGATCGGTCGGCTGTTGCTGTCGATGAAGTCGGCGACCCGGCCAGCCAATTCCTGGACACGCAGGCTCAGCTCCTGCAACACCGCAGACGGGGGTGGGGCGCCGCTGCCGTCATCGAACAGCGCCAGCACCTGCTGCTCCAGGCTGCGTGATATCTGATGCAGGCCGGAGAGGCCCTTGCTGTGCAGGAACTCGGTGAAGCTCGAGACGCCGACCGCGAATTCGAGCAGGGGGTCGGTGCCGGGCGCGGCTTGCAGGGTCTGCCACTTGGCGCTCAACTCCTGGCTGCGCCGGCGCAACTCATCCGGGGGGCAGGTCATGGCGGAGGCTCAGATCAGCAAGGCGGGCGCGCCGTCATTGCGCAGGGTCGGGGGCAAAGGCATGTCGCGAAGTATAGGGAGCCCCCGTGTATCAATTCGTATCAAGAAGGCACAGCAGGAAGGCGCAGTGTCAGCGATGGACCAAGCGAGCCAAGGTGCCGCCTACAGCTTGCCGCTCAAGCGGTAGGCCAGCAGACCGAGGTACTCGTGCAGCGCCAGCAGCCAGCGGCCGTTGCCGCCGCCCAGCGAGTAGGCCGTCCAGGGCGTGGTCTCGCCGGTACGGAAATCGACCGGGTAGGCCGTCACGTTCCAGCCGGCTTTCTCGAAGGTGGCCATGGCGCGCGGCATGTGCCAGGCCGATGTCACCAGCAGCCAGGGGCGGGTCTTGTCGATGCCGGGCAGGGCGGCACTGAGCACGGCATTCTCATGTGTGTTGCGCGAGGCCGATTCCAGCCGCAGCTGCTGCAGCGGCGCGTCCTGGCTGGCGTAGAAGATCCTGGCGCGTTCGGCTTCCGTCAGCCCCTGACCCAGCAGCTCGCCCTGGCCGCCGGTGAACAGCAGTTGCAGATGCGGGTGGCGCTGCAGCAGGGGCAGGGTGGCTGTCATGCGTTCGGCCGCATCATTGAGCGCCGGTTGGCCACGATGCGCCTCCCAGATGGGCGAGGGTTCGAGGGCGCCGCCCAGCACCACCACGCCGGCATAACGTTGCGCATCCGGCAGATCGTTCACGACCGGGTAGCGGGTTTCAAGCCGACGGATCAGGACGTCGGGCAGCGGCTCCCAGCCTTGCAGCAGCAGCACGGCCAGGCCCAGCCAGATCAGACCCGGCCCGGTACGGCGGCGCCAGCGCTGCACCAGCAGGCCCGCTAGCAGCAAGAGAGCAACCCAGGCCAGCGGCTGGGTGGCGAACGCGAGTACTTTGGAGACGATGTAGAACATGGGGCCGGATTGTCGCCCGGTTTGCGCGGCTGCCTGCTTCGCGGGAGGCGCTGCGGCGTGGCGCTGTTGATCCAAGACCCTTCTTCGATGCTGCGCCGCAATATAAGCAGCCTATCGATATCATAGTTAAATCGAAAAATTAATTTCAATAGCAATGAGCTATAATTCCGCATCGGTTCTGAAAAACAGCCGGTAAACGAATAAACGATTCTTATCAACCCAACGGAGTTAATTCATGTCTCTGATCAACACCCAAGTCCAGCCGTTCAAGGCCAACGCGTTCCACAACGGCAAGTTCATCGAAGTGAGCGACGCCAACCTGAAGGGCAAGTGGTCCGTGCTGATCTTCATGCCGGCCGCCTTCACCTTCAACTGCCCGACCGAGATCGAGGACGCCGCCGACAACTACGCCGAGTTCCAGAAGGTCGGTGCCGAGGTCTATATCGTGACCACCGACACCCACTTCTCGCACAAGGTGTGGCATGAGACCTCCCCCGCTGTGGGCAAGGCCAAGTTCCCGCTGGTGGGTGACCCGACCCACGCCCTGACCAACGCGTTCGGCGTGCACATCCCCGAAGAAGGTCTGGCGCTGCGCGGCACCTTCATCATCAACCCCGAAGGCCAGATCAAGACCATGGAAGTCCATGACAACGCCATCGCCCGCGATGTGAAGGAAACCCTGCGCAAGCTGAAGGCTGCCCAGTACGTGGCCAAGAACCCCGGCCAGGTGTGCCCGGCCAAGTGGAACGAAGGCGCCGCCACCCTGACCCCGTCGCTGGACCTGGTCGGCAAGATCTAAGTCCCGCTTCGCTGTCAGTACCGCAGCCCCATGGGGTGCGGTTCCTTGTGAACCGCGCCTCATGCACCGGCGGCATTGATGCCCCCACTCAATCTGGATGGAGAACACCATGCTCGACGCTACCCTGAAATCCCAGCTGCAGGCCTACCTCGGCAAATTGCAGCGTCCGATCCGCCTCATTGCCTCGCTCGACGACAGCGCCAAGTCGGCCGAACTGCGCGGCCTGTTGCAGGACATTGCCGGCCTGTCCGATCAGGTCAGTTTTGACGAGAGCGGCAGCGACGCGCGCAAGCCGTCCTTCGTCATCGCCCGTGAGGGCGAGAGCCAGGGCGTGCGCTTCGCCGGCATTCCGCTCGGCCACGAGTTCACCTCGCTGGTGCTGGCCCTGCTGTGGACTGGTGGCCACCCGCCCAAGGTGGAAGCCGAGGTGCTCGAGCAGATCAAGGCCTTGGACGGCGAGTACAACTTCGAGGTCTACATGTCCTTGAGCTGCCACAACTGCCCGGACGTGGTGCAGGCAGCCAGCCTGATGGCGATCCTGAACCCGCGCATCACGACCACGGTGATCGATGGCGCGCTGTTCCAGGCCGAGGTCGATGCCCGTCAGATCATGGCCGTGCCCATGACCTTCCTCAACGATCAGGTGTTTGCCTCCGGCCGCATGACGGTGGAGGAGATCGTGGCCAAGCTTGACGTCAAGTCCGAGGCGCGCGAGGCGGCCAAGCTGTCCGCCAAGGACCCGTTCGATGTGCTGGTCATCGGCGGTGGCCCGGCCGGTGCGGCGGCGGCTGTGTACGCGGCACGCAAGGGCATCCGTGTCGGCGTGGCGGCCGAGCGCTTTGGCGGCCAGGTCAACGACACCATGGCGATCGAGAACTACATCTCGGTGCTGGAAACCGACGGCCCGAAGTTCGCTGCCGCGCTGGAAGCCCAGGTGCGCCATTACGAGGTGGACATCATGAACCTGCAGCGTGCCGAGAAGCTGATCCCGGCCGCTGAGGCGGGCGGCCTGGTGGAAGTGCAGCTGGCCAATGGCGGCAGCCTGAAGGCGCGCAGCGTCATCCTGTCCACCGGCGCGCGCTGGCGCAACGTCAACGTGCCCGGCGAGCAGGAGTACAAGAACCGTGGCGTGGCCTACTGCCCGCACTGCGACGGCCCGCTGTTCAAGGG
>CAZJKR010000043.1:15954-18257 GCA_964546615.1 uncultured Curvibacter sp. | reverse complement strand
AGCGCATCCAGAAGGTGGGCGTGGTCGAAATCCGTGACGCCAATCGCCCGCTCAAGGCCGGCGAGGAAGTCTATAAGGCCCAGTGCGCGGCCTGCCATGCCACCGGCGCAGCCGGTGCGCCGAAGTTCGCCGACACGGCGGCCTGGGGCGCACGCATCAAGACCGGCTTCGAGGCCCTGGTGACCTCCGCCCTCAAAGGCAAGGGCGCCATGGCCCCGCAAGGTGGCGGTGACCACGCCGATGTCGAGATCGCCCGTGCCGTGGCCTACCTGGCCAACTCGGCCGGCGCCAAGTTCGAAGAGCCCAAGGCCCCGGCGGCGGCTGAAGCCAAATAAGGCCCTCCGCTCCAGGCCTCGAAAACCGGTCATTGACCGGTTTTTTTATGTCAAATCACACCATTTTGCTTGTGCAGCCTGCGCGATTAGCTATGTTTTTGATAGCGCCGCAGGGTTGCTGACATAAGCAAAAGCGGCCGGCAGCGACTGCGCCGGCATGTTCTGCTGGGGCCAGAGGCCGGCCAGCAGCGCGTCGGCCGCAAGCAGCACGTCCTGCGTGTGCACCAGGCCGAAGCCCAGGTCGGTGCACAGATAGACACGACCGATTTCATCCAGCACACATTGCGTCACCCGCGCCGGCAGGCCGGTATGGCTGTGCACCGTCAGGTCCGGCTGGATGCGCCAGACCCAGGGAGTGGCCTCCAGTTCCACGAACACGCGCTGCGGCCCGTTCTGGAAATACCAGCAGCCTCGCTCATCGACCGCATAGTTGCGCCCGATGAAGTCGATCAGCTTGTCGTGCTGCAGCAGCGCACCCTTGGCAGCGGTCGGCCCGGCGGCAAACGGGCCCGCCGCCTGCGCCCGTTCGTCGCGCATGTACCAGTTGCCGCGTGCATCCAGCCCGAGCCAGCCGTAGCAGGCCGGCACGTTCGGCCACTTGGCCATGGCCTGTCTGACGATGTCATCCATGCCGTGTCCCGCTCTGCCCTGCCGCCTGCAGCAGCCACTGCCCCACGGCGTCCGGCATCGGTCGTACATGCCCCGGCCAGCGCCCCCCGGCAAAACCGACGTGTCCGCCCTGCGCCGGCTGCCACAGCGTGACGTGCGCCCCGACGTCTCCCGGACGCGGCAGGCTGGCCTGCGGCACGAAAGGGTCGTTCCGGGCGTTGAGCGCCAGCGCCGGGACGCGGATACGCGCCAGGTGCGGCTTGGCGGAGGCACGGGCCCAGTAGTCTTCGACATCGCGAAAGCCATGCAGCGGGGCGGTGAAGATGTTGTCGAAGGCGTAGAGGTCGCGTGCTGCACGCAAGGCAGTTGCATCGAACAGGCCCGGGTGCTGCGCCAGCTTCTGCAGGGCCTTGGGTTTCATGCTGCGCAGGAACATGCGGGTATAGACCTGCCGGTTGAAACCCCGGCCGATGGCGTGGCCGCCGGCGGCCAGATCCAGCGGCGCAGACACCGCCGCCACCGCGGACACCAGCTGCGCAGCCGCGTCGCCCATCTCTGCGGCCCAGCGCAGCAGCGCATTGCCCCCCAGCGAGACGCCGACCGCCACGATCGGCCCGGCATGGCGCGCGCGAAAACGCGCCAGAATCCAGCCTACCTCCTCGAAATCACCCGAGTGGTAAGCCCGCGGTGCCAGATTGATCTCGCCGCTGCAACCGCGAAAGTGCGGCACCGCGTAGGCCAGGCCCTGTTCGCGGGCATGGTCGGCAAACGCCTGGGCGTAATGGCTCTGCGACGAGCCCTCCAAGCCATGAAACAGCACCAGCAGCGCCCCTGTCGTGTCGGGCTGCATCCAGTCCACGTCGATGAAATCACCATCGGGGGTGGGCCAGCGCTCGCGCCGGAACTGCGGCCGCGGCCCGAGCGCACGACGGGCGTACAAGGCCGGCCAGATGGTTTGCAGGTTGCCGCCCGGCAGCCAGGCAGGAGCGCGGTAGTTCATTCAGGTCTCGCAGGATTGCCGTCGATTCTCTCCCATCGGGGCCGTGCACGTCTGCGCTCCGATCCGGCGGGTGTATGCTAGCGCCGCCTTCAGCTGCAGAGGAGTTGCTCATGATGCGCCGGCTTTCCACCCTGTTGTCCGCCCTGTTCTTCGCCTTGTTGCTCAGTGGCTGCGGCTACAACGATTTTCAACGTCTCGACGAGCAGACCAAATCCGCCTGGAGCGAGGTGCAGAATCAGTACCAGCGCCGGGCCGACCTGATCCCCAACCTCGTCGAGACCGTGAAGGGCTACGCGCAGCAGGAGAAGGACGTGCTGATCGGCGTCACCGAGGCGCGCGCCAAGGCGTCCAGCGTGAAG
>CAZJKR010000043.1:10098-15944 GCA_964546615.1 uncultured Curvibacter sp. | reverse complement strand
AAACCCTGACCCGTGTGATCGAAGCCCGCGCCCGTGCAACCGCCATCCAGGTTACCCCCGACACGTTGAACAACCCCGATTCGCTGCGGCAATTCCAGTCTGCGCAAGGTGAACTCGGCAGTGCACTGAGCCGCCTGATGGCCGTCTCGGAACGCTACCCCACCCTGCAGGCCAACCAGGGCTTTCGTGACCTGCGGGTCCAGCTTGAAGGCACAGAAAACCGCGTCACCATTGCACGCAACCGCTATATCCAGTCGGTGCAGGAGTACAACGTGCTGGCCCGCAGCTTCCCGACCAACCTGACCGCCATGGTCTTTGGCTACCAGCCCAAGCCCGTCTTTGCGCCGCAGAACGAGGCCGCCATCAGCACGCCGCCGGTGGTCGACTTCCGCAAACCCTGACGCCCCGCCGCCCGGACCCGCACCGTGCATCTGCCAGGCCGTCTTCTGCTGCATGCTGTTGGCTGGCTTGCGGCCTTGCTGTGGTTGCCACCATCAGCGTCGGCCCAGACCGCAGCCGATCTGCAGCCTGTACCGGCGCTGACCGCACGTGTCAGCGACCAGACCGCCAGCCTGGATCCCGCCCAGCGCCAACGACTTGAAGCCAAGCTGGCCGCCTTTGAGGCCGAACGTGGCACGCAGATTCTCATCCTGCTGGTCAGCACCACCCAGCCGGAAGACATTGCCGCCTACGCCAACCGTATCTTCAACAACTGGAAACCGGGCCGCCCCGGCATCGGTGACGGTCTGCTGCTGGTGGTGGCGACGCAGGACCGCAAGGTCCGCATCGAGGTCGGCCGCACCCTCGAAGGCATCATCCCCGACCTGGCCGCCAAACGGGTCATCGACGACGTGCTGACGCCGAACTTTCGCCAAGGCGATTTCGCCGGGGGACTCGACCAGGCCACCGATCAGCTGATGGCTCTGCTGCGGGGCGAGGCCCTGCCTCCCCCCGTGCCCACGCGTCCGCCGGCCCAGGCCGCATGGCTCAATCTGCTGCTGCTCCTGCTGGTGGCGCTGCCGGTGATCGGCTCGGTAACGCGCCGCCTGCTCGGCAACAAGCTTGGCAGCCTGATCAGTGGTGGTTTGATCGGCATCGTGACCTTCTCATTCACTGCCAGTCTGCTGCTGGCCGTTGTCAGCGCCCTGCTGGCAACGCTGCTGACCTTCCTGGCCGGCACCCCGCTGGGCGCAGCCATCCTGTCGTCCGGCCGCCAGCGGCATCAGGGGGGGCCCTGGGGCAGTCATCCCGGCGCTTACACCAGCGGCGGCTGGGGCGGCGGTTTCGGTGGCGGCGGCGGCTTCAGCTCCGGCGGGGGCGGTGATGGCGCCGGCGGCGGCGCTTCGGGAGACTGGTGATGCTGCTGACGCGTATCGTTCGACTGTTACGCCACCGCTGGCATGACGCCGGCACGCTGAAGCGCGTCCTGCCACCCGATGCGCTGGCGCGCCTCATGCGCCGGGTCCAGGCCAGCGAACAGCGCCACAGCGGGGAGATCCGCATCTACGTCGAAGCCGGCCTGCCAGCCAGCTACCTCCTGCGCCCGGGTCCGCTTGCGCCGATCATCCGGCAGCGTGCACTCACCTTGTTCGGCAAGCTGCGCGTCTGGGATACCGAGCACAACAATGGCGTGCTGATCTATCTCCTGCTGGCCGAACACGCCATCGAGATCGTGGCCGATCGCGGCATCGAGCGCCACGTTGCACTGCAAGACTGGCAAGCCGTGATCACCGGCATGCGCGCGTCTTTTCGTGCCGGCCTTTTCGAGGACGGGCTGACCCAGGCTCTGGAAGAAATCTCCGCGCTGCTGGTACGGCACTTCCCGGTCGCTGACGGCGTCAGCAATCCCAACGAGCTGCCCGATGCCCCCCTGTGGCGTGAACCCCCCGGCTGAAAAGCCGCCCACCTCAAGACAAAAAGCCCCGCACGTTGCCGGCGGGGCTTTTGCCTGACGACAGGCTGTGGTGCCTGCGTCCCTGCTTGCGTCTCAGCGCTTCTGACGGAACTTGCGCGCAGCCGCAATCTCGGCCGCCATGATCGCCAGCTCGGACTGGATCTTGGCAATGTCGATTTCGCTCTTGGCGTTCTTCAGCGCTTCTTCGGCCGCCAGACGGGCCTCGTTGGCCTTCTCTTCGTCCAGATCCTTGCCACGCACAGCGGTGTCGGACAGCACGGTCACGCAGTCGGGCTGCACTTCCAGGATGCCGCCGGCAACGAAGACAAATTCTTCCTTGCCGTCGGACATTTCAATGCGCACCGAACCAGCCTTGATGCGGGTGATCAGCGGTGTGTGACGCGGGTAGATGCCGAGTTCGCCCGCTTCACCGGGCAGCGCGACAAAACGCGCCTCGCCGGAGAAGATGGACTCTTCGGCACTGACCACATCGACGTGGATCGTGTTCATGGTGACTCCGGTTGGGCCGCGGGATTAGATCTTCTTGGCTTTTTCGAACGCTTCGTCGATGGTGCCGACCATGTAGAAGGCCTGCTCCGGCAGGTGATCACACTCGCCGGCCACGATCATCTTGAAGCCGCGGATGGTCTCGGACAGCGGCACGTACTTGCCGGGTGCACCGGTGAACACTTCGGCCACGTGGAAGGGCTGCGACAGGAAACGCTGGATCTTACGCGCGCGGGCCACGGTCAGCTTGTCTTCCGGTGCCAGTTCGTCCATACCCAGAATCGCGATGATGTCGCGCAGTTCCTTGTAGCGCTGCAGCGTACCCTGCACGGCACGGGCCGTGGTGTAGTGCTCTTCGCCCACGACCTGCGGGTCGAGCTGGCGGCTGGTGGAGTCCAGCGGGTCCACGGCGGGGTAGATACCCAGGGCAGCGATGTCACGGCTCAGCACCACGGTGGAGTCCAGGTGGGCGAAGGTGGTGGCAGGCGACGGGTCGGTCAAGTCGTCGGCCGGCACGTACACGGCCTGGATCGAGGTGATGGAACCCACCTTGGTGGAGGTAATACGCTCCTGCAGGCGACCCATTTCCTCGGCCAGCGTCGGCTGGTAGCCCACGGCGGACGGCATGCGGCCCAGCAGGGCGGACACTTCGGTGCCGGCCAGGGTGTAGCGGTAGATGTTGTCCACGAAGAACAGCACGTCACGGCCTTCGTCACGGAAGGACTCGGCGATGGTCAGACCGGTCAGGGCCACGCGCAGACGGTTGCCCGGGGGCTCGTTCATCTGACCGTAGACCATGGCCACCTTGGATTCGGCCAGGTTGTCGAGCTTCACCACGCCGGAGTCGGCCATCTCGTGGTAGAAGTCGTTGCCCTCACGGGTACGCTCACCCACACCGGCGAACACGGACAGGCCCGAGTGCGCCTTGGCGATGTTGTTGATCAGCTCCATCATGTTCACGGTCTTGCCCACGCCGGCGCCGCCGAACAGGCCCACCTTGCCGCCCTTGGCGAACGGGCACACCAGGTCGATCACCTTGATGCCGGTTTCCAGCAGTTCGGTCGAGGGCGACAGCTCGTCATAGACCGGGGCCTTGCGGTGGATGGAAGCGGTCTGCGCCTGGTCCACGGGACCGCGCTCATCGATCGGGTTGCCCAGCACGTCCATGATGCGGCCCAGGGTGGCCTTGCCGACCGGCACCGTGATCGCCTTGCCGGTGTTCTGCACCACCATGCCACGACGCAGGCCGTCGGAGGAACCGAGGGCGATGGTACGCACGATGCCGTCGCCGAGCTGCTGCTGGACTTCGAGCGTCAGGGCCGAGCCGTCCATTTTCAGGGCGTCATAAACGTGCGGCATCTGGTCGCGCGGGAACTCCACGTCCACCACGGCGCCGATACATTGAACAATCTTGCCTTGCACTTGCGTGTTTGCTTGAGCCATTTTTCGCTCCAAAAATTTGAATCTTTAACCTGTCAATCGGTCCGTCAGCCGCTTACACCGCTGCTGCGCCGGCCACGATTTCCGACAGTTCTTTCGTGATCGCGGCCTGGCGGGTCTTGTTGTAGACCAGCTTGAGTTCGCCGATGACGCTGCCGGCGTTGTCGGTGGCGGCCTTCATGGCCACCATGCGAGCGGACTGCTCGGACGCCATGTTCTCGGCCACGGCCTGGTACACCAGTGCTTCCACATAGCGGACCAGCAGATCGTCGATCACGCTCTGCGCATCCGGCTCGTAGATGTAGTCCCAGTCGTGCTGCGGACCGCTGGCCTGGGCCTCGGCCTGCATCTTCGCGGCCGACAGGGGCAGCAGCTGCTCGACCACCGGCTCCTGGCGCATCGTGTTGATGAACCGGGTGTAGCTGAGGTAGACGGCACTGAGTTCTCCACGCGCATAGGCGTCCAGCAGCACCTTGACCGGGCCGATCAGCTTGTCCAGATGCGGCGTATCGCCCAGCTGGGTCACATGCGACACCACCTTGGCGCCGACGCGGTTGAGGAAGCCCAGACCCTTGTTGCCGATCGCCACGGCATGCGTGGTGACGCCGTCCGCCTGCAGATCGCGCAGCTTGCCGGTCACGCCACGCAGCACGTTGGTGTTGAGGCCGCCACACAGACCCTTGTCGGTCGTCACGACAATGACGCCGGCAGCCTTGGCCTCGTTCACCTGCATGAACGGATGGACGTACTCCGGGTTGGCCTTGCCGAGGTTGGCGGCAATGTTGCGCACCTTTTCGCTGTAGGGGCGGGCGGCGCGCATCCGCTCCTGCGCCTTGCGCATCTTGGACGCGGCCACCATTTCCATGGCCTTGGTGATCTTCTTGGTGTTCTCCACCGATTTGATCTTGCCGCGAATTTCCTTACCTGCTGCCATGCGTGGCTCCTTGCGTCATCAGGTCGGGATCAGGCGAACGACTTCTTGAATGCTGCGATGGCGGCATTCAGCTCGGCTTCGGCGTCCTTGTCCATGGCCTTGTCGGCTTCCAGCTTGGCCAGCAGCGCAGCATGCTTGTCCTTCAGGTAACCGTGCAGGCCATGCTCGAAGGGCAGCACTTTCTTGACGTCGATGTCGTCCAGGAAACCCTTGTTCACGGCGTACAGCGAGGCGGCCATCAGGCTAATGGGCAGGGGGCTGTACTGCGGCTGCTTGAGCAGTTCGGTCACGCGGGCACCACGATCCAGCTGCTTGCGGGTGGCCTCGTCCAGATCGGAGGCGAACTGCGCAAAGGCCGCCAGCTCACGGTATTGGGCCAGGTCGGTACGGATACCGCCGGACAGGTTCTTGATCAGCTTGGTCTGGGCGGCACCACCGACGCGCGACACCGAGATACCGGCGTTGATGGCGGGGCGGATACCGGCGTTGAACAGGCTGGTTTCCAGGAAGATCTGGCCGTCGGTGATCGAGATCACGTTGGTCGGAACGAAGGCGGACACGTCACCAGCCTGCGTCTCGATGATCGGCAGTGCGGTCAGCGAACCGGTCTTGCCCTTGACGGCACCCTTGGTGAAGGCTTCGACGTAGTCGGCGTTCACGCGGGCGGCACGCTCCAGCAGACGGCTGTGCAGATAGAACACGTCGCCGGGGTAGGCTTCGCGGCCCGGCGGACGGCGCAGCAGCAGCGACACTTGACGATAGGCCACGGCCTGCTTGGACAGGTCGTCATAAACGATCAGGGCGTCCTGGCCGCGGTCGCGGAAGTACTCGCCCATCGTGCAGCCGGAGTAGGCCGACACGTACTGCATGGCGGCGGACTCGGAGGCGGTGGCCGCGACGACGATGGTGTACTCCATGGCACCAGCCTGCTCCAGCGCGCGCACCACGTTCTTGACGCTGGAGGCCTTCTGGCCGATCGCAACGTAAACGCAGGTCATGTTCTGACCCTTCTGGTTGATGATCGCGTCGATCGCCACAGCGGTCTTGCCGGTCTGGCGGTCGCCGATGATC
>CAZJKR010000043.1:7548-10064 GCA_964546615.1 uncultured Curvibacter sp. | reverse complement strand
GACTTCAGGCCGGACTGCATCGGCTGGTCCACCGACTTGCGAGCGATCACACCCGGGGCAACCTTCTCGATCACGTCGGTCATCTTGGCGTTGATCGGGCCTTTGCCGTCGATCGGCTGCCCCAGGGCGTTCACCACACGGCCGATCAGCTCGGGGCCGACCGGCACTTCCAGGATGCGGCCGGTGCACTTGACCGTGTCGCCCTCGGAGAGGTGCTCGTACTCGCCCAGAATCACGGCGCCGACCGAATCGCGCTCGAGGTTCAAGGCCAGACCGAAGGTGGGCTGACCGTCCTTGCCGGCCGGGAACTCGAGCATCTCGCCCTGCATCACGTCGGACAGGCCGTGGATGCGGACGATACCGTCGGTCACGGACACCACGGTGCCCTGGTTGCGAATATCGGCGCTGGAAGCCAGCCCCTCAATGCGGCTCTTGATCAGATCAGAGATTTCTGCGGGATTGAGTTGCATGACTCGTTCCTTCTTTCCTTAATTGGGCCGACAGCCGGGCTTGCGCCTTCAGGCCGTGAGAGCCACTTTCATTTGTTCCAGACGGGCCTTGACGGAGGTATCGAGCACCTCGTCACCCACCACCACGCGAATGCCGCCGATCAGGTCTGCATCGAGCTCGACCTTGATGTTGAGCTTGCGACCGAAGCGCTTTTCCAGCGTCGCGGCCAGATCGGCCAGGGCCGCACCGTCGATCGGGAATGCACTGTAGACCACCGCGTCCGACGACCCCCCCTGCGCGTTCTTGAGGGCGCGGAACTGGGCGGCGATTTCCGGCAGCGCATTCAGACGACCGTTTTCGATCACGGTGCGCAGGAAGTTCCCGGCCTGCTCCGGCAGCGCCGTCTTGGCAACGCCACTGATCAGATCGAACACCTGCTGGGTCGTGACCTTCGGGTTGGCAGCGAATTGCTGCAGACCGGCATCGCCGGCGATTGCAGCCAGCTCTTCCACCCAGACGGCGGCGCCATTCAAATCCGCGCGAACGGCCTTGAACAGGGCTTCTGCATAAGGGCGGGCAATGGTGGCAAGTTCAGCCATGGTTCACCTTACAGCTCGGTCTTCAGCCGGTTGAGCAGATCAGCGTGGACACCGGCATTGACCTCCTTGCGCAGGATCTGCTCAGCGCCCTTGACGGCCAGCGCAGCCACCTGCTCACGCAGGGCCTCGCGCGCCTTGGCAGTCTGCTGCTCGGCCTCGACCTTGGCAGCGGCGATGATCTTGTTGCCCTCTTCGGTGGCACGGGCCTTGGCGTCTTCGATGATGCCTTGCGCACGGCGCTCCGCATCAGCCAGGCGCGTGGCCGTCTCGTTGCGCGACGTGGCCAGTTCCGCCTCGACGCGCTTGTTGGCAGCGGCAAGTTCGGTCTTGGCCTTGTCGGCGGCAGCCAGGCCGTCGGCGATTTTCTGGGCCCGCTCGTCGAGCGCCTTGGCGATCGGCGGCCACACGAATTTCATCGTGAACCACACCAGGATCGCAAAGACAACCGCCTGCAGGAACAGGGTTGCATTAATGTTCACGGCTTGATTCCTTCTCTAGCGTGAAGGGGATCCGTTGATTACTTCAGAACGAAGGGGTTGGCGAAGGCGAACAGCAGGGCGATGGCCACGCCGATCAGGAAGGCGGCGTCGATCAGGCCGGCCAGAATGAACATCTTGGTCTGCAGCTCGTTCATCAGCTCGGGCTGACGGGCCGAGGACTCCAGGAACTTGCCACCCATCAGGGCGATACCGATCGAGGCACCGATGGCGCCGAGACCAACGATGATGCCGCAAGCCAGAGCGACGAGGCCGAGAATGTTTTCCATGAGAAGCTCCTAAAAAGTTAAGTGGAAAGGAAAGGAAACGAAACAGAAAGACAGAGGGCTCAGTGCGCTTCGTGCGCCTGACCGGTGTAGATGAGCGTCAGCATCATGAAGATGAACGCCTGCAGCGTGATGATCAGGATGTGGAAGATCGCCCACACCGAGCCCGCGATGACATGCCCGATGGCCAAGCCGACACCGGTGCCGGACAGCGCCCAGCCGCCACCCATCAGGGCGATCAGCATGAACACCAGCTCACCGGCAAACATGTTGCCGAACAGTCGCATGCCGTGAGAAACGGTCTTGGCGACGTACTCGATGATCTGCATCAGCAGGTTGACCGGGTACAAGGCCCAGTGGTCACCGAAGGGGGCGGCAATCAGCTCGTGCGCCCAGCCGCCCAGGCCCTTGATCTTGATGTTGTAGAACAGGCAGACCAGCAGCACCGAGGTCGAGAGACCCAGCGTCGTGGAGAGGTCGGCGGTCGGCACGACACGCATGTAGTCCTTCATGTCCATGGCGGGACCGGCCACATGCCAGATCGCCGGCAGCAGATCGACCGGCAGCAGGTCCATGGCGTTCATCAGGAAGATCCAGAGGAACACGGTCAAGGCCAGCGGAGAAATCAGCTTGCGGCTGCGGGCGTTGTGAATCACACCCTTGGCCTGGTTCTCCACCATCTCGACCAGGATCTCGACCGCCGC
>CAZJKR010000043.1:0-7538 GCA_964546615.1 uncultured Curvibacter sp. | reverse complement strand
AGCGACCAGGCACGCCGGCCGTGGCCTTGCGCGCCGCCAGCCAGAGGAAAAAACAGCCCAGGAAACCCAGCACCACGGAATAGAAGACCGAATCCAGGTTGAAAACACTGAAGTCGACAATGCTGGTCTGCTTCGCCGCATTGAAGGAAAAATCCATCTGCAGATGCTGCAGGTGGTGGACGATGTACTCGCTGGCCGTCGGGGCCTGTGCGCCAGTGTTTTCAGCAGACATATATCACCAGTTCGTCAATTCAAATCGTTACCGCTGACGCCGCCAGCGCGCCGGATGCAGCCACACGGCCACCCAGTACACCTTCATCGCCACCACAAAGCCGGCCAGCAAGGCCAACCAGCTCAAGTGAGGAACCAGCTTCGGCGCCGCCAGCAACATCGCCACCGTCAGGACGATCTTGACCAGTTCCCACACAAAAAATCCTGCCAGCGCAGCACCGACCACGCCCGCTCGACGCGACAGCCCCCGCGCCATCAGCGCCGCCGGCAAACACACCGACACCGCGCCATACGCCGTGGACCACGCCACTTCGGCACGCCCGCTCAAACCCCAGGCCAAGCCGGCCGCCAGAACCCCGGCCACTGCCTGCCACCCGACGATCCGCCAGGGCGACAGCGACGGATGCGATTCACGCCAGCGACGCGCCTCATCGGCCGTCAGCGGCTTGAAATCGGATTCCAGCGCCTCATCTGTCTCATCAGCAAAAGCCGACGGGTTGCGTTGCGGCGTGTTTTCAGACATCGGCTTCGACACCCCTGTTGGCAACAGTCTGCTCTTGCAAAGCCGCTCATTATACTAAGTATTATCCCCAACGCCGATCATTCCCGACTCCGGGCGCGGGACAAGCTGGCGGCAGACGGCCGCACGTCAGGCAAATCGCCACGGAAACCGCACATCCCTGAAAGGCCCGCACAACCATGTACATCTTCCTCAAGTTCCTGCATCTGGTTGCAGCCATCGTCTGGCTCGGCGGCATGACGTTCATGCTGCACGCGTTGCGCCCCAAGCTGGCAGAACTGCTTGATCCGCCACAACGTCTGACACTGCTCGCAGGCGTTCTGCGTCGCTTCTTTCTTCTGGTGTGGCTGGCCGTGGTGATGATCCTGCTCAGCGGCGGCTACCTGCTGGGCCACGCCGGTGCGCAGGCGGCACCGCTGGGTTGGCATCTGATGGCCGGCATCGGCACACTGATGTGCCTGATCTTCGGCCACATCTATTTCGCGCCCTACCGTCGCCTGCAGGCCGCCGTAGCCGCCGCCGACTGGCCGGAAGGCGGCCGGCGCGCCAACCAGATCGCCCTGCTGGTGACGGTGAACTTCTGGCTCGGCTGGCTGGCCATCGCCGCCATCACCTTTTGGGCCTGAACCGCGGCCCAACCATACAGCCATGCTGCCGCCGCTGCCCTGCTACCTGAATGGCGAGTACACGCTGCTGCCCGACGCCAAGGTCAGCGTCATGGACCGCGGTTTCGTCTTCGGCGACGGCGTGTACGAGGTCATCCCGGTCTACGGCGGTTGCCCGTTCCGCTTCGAACAGCATCTGGCGCGACTGGAACGCAGCCTGGCCGAGGTGCGCATCCCCAACCCGCTGACGCACACGCAATGGCGCGAAATAGCTATTAAATTGATAGCTGACCACGCCCGCAGCACGGGTGCAGTGACCCAAAATACCCATCAAACGCTGTACCTCCAGGTGACCCGTGGCGTGGCCCTGCGCGACCACGCGATGCTGCCCGGCCTCACGCCCACGGTGTTCGTGCTGTGCAACGGCATGACGCAGCCCAGCGCCGCGCAGCGGCAGGGCGGCGTGGCCTGCGTCACTGCCGACGACTTCCGCTGGCACAAGGCGCACATCAAGAGCGTCAGCCTGCTCGGCGCCGTGCTGGCGCGCCAGATCAGCGTCGACGCCGGTGCAGTCGAGACCATCCTGTTTCGCGACGACTTCCTGACCGAGGCCTCGACCAGCAATGTCTGGATCGTCAAGGACGGGACGCTGCTCGGCCCGCCGCGCAGCCACCTGGTGCTCGAAGGCATCCGCTACGGGCTGCTGGAAGAAATTAGCCAAACCGAAGGCATCCCCTTCGAGTTGCGCCCGATCCGGCGCGCCGAGGTGCTGGCGGCCGACGAAGTGCTGCTGAGCGCCTCCACCAAGGAGGTGCTGCCCGTCACCCGGCTCGACGGCCAACCGGTCGGCAGCGGCCAGCCCGGTCCGATCTACACCCGGCTCTACGCCGGCTACCAGTCCGCCAAGGCCGCTGCCCAGGCGCAATGGCGCAAGGAAACCCAGTCATGACATCCTCCCCTCCGCCCAGCGGCAATCCGCGCGCCGACAGCCTCATCGAATACCCCTGCCGCTTTCCCATCAAGGTGATGGGCGCCAAAGTCGACGGCTTCGTGCACGCCGTGACCACAGTGGCACACGCCTTCGACCCCACGTTCGACGCCGCCACGATCGAGTTGCGCGAGAGCAAGGGCGGCAACTACCTGGGCGTGACCATCACCATCACCGCCACCAGCCGCGAGCAGCTCGACGAGCTGTACCGCACGCTGTCGACCCACCCGATGGTCAAGGTTGTTCTGTAGCAGCAAAACTTTCACAAGATCAAGCAATCCATTCTTTGTGAAAATTATTTGACTTTTATTTTTATAAAAATAGAATCGTGCTTCTTCAATGAAAGTTTGCACGATGACCAATTCGCAGCGCGCAGGGCGCTACGTTCAGCAATCAACGGGTTATCGAGCGTTCATTCCTGAGCCGCTGCCGCCAATTCCCGACATTGAGTTTGATGGCGAGCTGCGCACCCTGCTGTCCCAGGCTGACCGGGACATTGCTCGGCTGGACGCCATTGCCGCGCTGCTGCCCAACCCCGACTTGTTTGTGGCCATGTACGTGCGCCATGAGGCTGTGCTGTCATCGCCGATAGAGGGCACGCAAAGCACGCTGGAAGACGTGCTGGCTTTTGAAGCGCAGGGCACCAGCAACGACAACCCCAAAGACGTCGAAGAGGTGATCAACTACGTGCGCGCCATGAACCATGGCCTGCGCCGATTGGACGACCTCCCCTTGAGCCTGCGCCTGCTGCGCGAAATTCATGGCGAATTGATGCATAACGTCCGCGGAGGAGAAAAAACGCCGGGCGAGTTTCGCACCTCCCAGAATTGGATTGGCCCGGCCGGCAGCACGCTGGCCAACGCCTCTTTTGTCCCGCCGCCGCCACATGCACTGATGGATGCCTTGGGGCAGCTGGAAAAATTCCTGCACGACGGCAAGACCACCGTACCGCTGCTGATTCGCTGCGGCCTGGCCCATGCCCAGTTTGAAACCATCCATCCCTTTCTGGATGGCAATGGCCGCGTCGGGCGCTTGCTGATCACCCTCATCTTGTGTGAAGAGGGCGCCTTGTCACGTCCACTGCTGTATCTGTCGGTTTTCCTCAAAGCACATCGCGCCGAGTACTACGACCGCCTCACCGCCATTCGCAACCACGGCCATTGGGAGCAATGGCTCAAGTTTTTCTTGCGCGGCGTGAGTCAAACCGCCCGTGCCGCCACCCGCACCGCCACCGACATCGTGAACATGCGCGAAGCGCACCGCAGCGCCGTGATGAAAAGCCCCAAAGCACTCAAACTGCTCGACAGCCTGTTTCAGCAGCCGCTGGTCTCGCCCAACCGCATTGCCGAAATCGTGGGCTGCACCCACCCCACAGCGGTCAAACTGGCGCGCGATTTGGAGGCCCGCGGCTGGCTGCGCGAAGTCACCGGTTTTGAACGCAACCGCCTCTACCGCTACCAGCCCTACATGGAGCTGTTCCACCGCGAAACGGTGGAAGCCACCTTTGCCGCCCAGACGCCCTAACCGACACACCGCCACCCATGCCTACCCTCGACTGGCTCAACCGCGCCGCCGCCTTCACCACCGCCGCCCGCGTGCCCTACCGGCTGCTGGAGCAGGTGTCCGGCCAACTGGACGCATTGCTGGCATGACCATCGACATCCGTCAGCTCGGCCGGGTCGACTACGCGCCCACCTATGCCGCCATGCAGGACTACACGGTCGCACGCACTGGCGACACGCCGGATGCGCTATGGATCTGTGAGCATCCACCGATCTTCACGCAAGGGCTGGCGGGGCTTTCGGACCACATCCTGGTGCCGGGCGAGATTCCGGTAGTGGCCACCAACCGCGGCGGCCAGGTCACCTACCACGGCCCCGGTCAGGTGGTGGCCTACCCGCTGCTCGATCTGAAGCGCGCCGGCTACTTCGTCAAGGAATACGTCTACCGGCTGGAGGAGGCAGTGATCCGCACGCTGGCGCAGTTCGGCGTCACCGGCCACCGCGTAGCCGGCGCGCCCGGCATCTATGTGCGGCTGGATGATCCGGCCTCGCACGCGCCACTGCCGCAGCGACCGCAGAAATCCAATTTGGGTACGCCGCCTGAATTTACAGGCCTGGGCAAGATTGCCGCTTTAGGCATCAAGGTCAGCCGCAACTGCACCTACCACGGCCTGGCGCTCAACGTCGCCATGGACCTGGAACCCTACTCGCGCATCAACCCCTGCGGCTACCACGGGCTGCAAACCGTGGACCTTTCTACAATCGGGGTATCCGTCGACTGGACGGACGCTGCCGACACCTTGAGCCACCAGCTCACCCACCTGCTGACGCCCTGAAAGGGCCCGACCCCATGAGCACGCCTGAAGCCAACACGGTGCGCGACGCGCAACCCGTCGAGACCTACGACCCGACCGCCAAGCAGAAGGCCGCGGCCAAGCTCTCGCGCATCCCGGTCAAGGTGGAAGCCGGCGAGGTGCTGAAGAAGCCGGACTGGATCCGCGTCAAGGCCGGCTCGCCCACCACCCGCTTCTACGAGATCAAGGACATCCTGCGCAGCAACAAGCTGGTCACGGTGTGCGAGGAAGCCAGTTGCCCCAACATCGGCGAATGCTTCGGCAAGGGCACGGCCACCTTCATGATCATGGGCGACAAGTGCACACGCCGCTGCCCCTTCTGCGACGTCGGCCACGGCCGCCCCGATCCGCTCGACGTCAACGAACCGGAGAACCTGGCCAAGACCATTGCCGCGCTCAAGCTCAAGTACGTGGTCATCACCAGCGTGGACCGCGACGACCTGCGCGACGGTGGCGCCGGCCACTTCGTCGACTGCATCCGCAAGACGCGCGAGCTCTCGCCCGGCACACAGATTGAGGTGCTGGTACCCGACTTCCGCGGCCGCGACGACCGCGCACTGGACATCCTCAAGGCCGCGCCGCCCGACGTGATGAACCACAACCTGGAGACCGTGCCGCGCCTGTACAAGCAGGCCCGCCCCGGCAGCGATTACCAGTTCTCGCTCAACCTGCTGAAGAAGTTCAAGGCCCTGTTTCCGCACGTGCCGACCAAGAGCGGCCTGATGGTGGGCCTGGGCGAAACCGACGAAGAGATCCTGGAGGTCATGCGCGACATGCGTGCGCACGACATCGAGATGCTGACCATCGGCCAGTACCTCGCGCCCTCCACCTCGCACCTGCCGGTCAAGCGCTACGTGCACCCGGACACCTTCAAGATGTTCGAGCAAGAGGCCTACAAGATGGGCTTCACCCACGCCGCCGTCGGCGCCATGGTTCGCAGCTCGTACCACGCCGACCAGCAGGCGCACGCCGCCGCCCAGGCTGCCAAGAATTAGAAGTAAATGAGAAAGTTTAATAGTTAGCGAGAAAATTCAATTCATCGCCATGCAATTTGCCTCTGGCTATGCACCCAGACTGTCCTTCTTTCCCCAGGATGGCATGCCGTGGCGAATCGACTGGTTCGGAGATGTGGCTTTTCCGGACAGACGCGAAGGCCACAAACAGCCAGCCATGTGCTTGGCCATCTCGAGAGTCAACAAGGACACCTTCGACAGGTTTCACTGCAATCGTTCCGTCTTGAAGCAGCGCCAGATTTGGGCACCTGTGGGGTTGCTGCCCAATTTCCGGTTGGGGGACATCTGGCAGGATGGTTTCCTGTTGCAACGGGAGGTAACCCCGGCAACCACCTTCCAGAGTCTGAACATCAACCGAAGATCCTGCCGGATGGCAAAGGCCGGCATCGACGTCAATGGCCAAGGATTCCTTCTACCGGCCTCAGAGCACCCATGGCACATGCGTCACACGCATTCATATTGTCTGGTGGTAAAGCTTAAAGAGGATCATCAGCTTGTCATCCCATGTGCCGAATTAATTAGGTTCTACTTTGGTTCATCCAGCAGCCTACTCGCCACGCTCTTCACACCGCCACTGAATCGAAAGCGGCTATACAGCGATGCCCACTTTCGCTCAGACAGTGGGCGTCTGCACCTGAAACTGGCAAAGGGGATTTCTGGCTATTCAGCCGCGGACATTGGACGACTCCATCTGGATAGACACGCCTGGGCGGCCGCCTCTGAAATCGGCCTGTCTTTGCTTGAGGGCACTACTCGCAACGCCAAGGCCTACCCGCGCACGCGCTTCCCGTTTGTTGGTGAAACGACACTGGTCGCGGTCGGCGAATGGCTGTCCCTCGGAGATCAAGCAGATCGATCATTCCTGGTCCATAGCATCCAATCATGCTCGCATCAGTTCCCGTTCCGCACCCTTGCATACGACATGATGCGTGTGTCCCCGTTCGAAAGGTCGCGTCGGCAGCCGCAGGGGATCCAGACGCCACCACCCGCATCACAGTTCGCCGGCATCACGCGTTCGCCCTCTGTAGTACATCAGGATCCGTCAAAACACTTCTCACCGAGTAGTTGGTATGTGTGGCAGGGCGTCAAATTCCCTGACCTTGAGGCCAAAAGTGTCTTCAAGAGAAGCACCCTGATCGAGCGCATTCCTGCGCCTGCAGCTAATCACCGTCGGAGTTCGGTTGTAGACACGTGGGCCATAAGCGAGCCAACAGGCACACGACGCCCCGTCCGCCCGTTGGCACTGGAACTGCCTCAACAGATCCAGGCTATTGATACTGCTCCGGACTTCCTGCAGGAGCCGTTGTCGAAACTCGTCTCAATCCCCGAAGTCTCGATAACGCTCATGACTGCGAGCCACCAAGACGGTTGGAGCTTGGCAATAAATGCGATGCAGGACGACAGTCGTGCCATTGACAGCAGGTTGTACCTTCGGGACGGTCATATCAAACGCATTCGGCGCGCCTGTATCGTGCACGTCGAAGACAGAAACGGATCATTGGGATTGCTGGTCTTACTGGAGGCCACCCCCACCCAGGCCTATCTACTGACGGAATTTCCCGCCAACGAAGAGGGGGTTTCTTTAGCGCTTGAGACTTCAGCCATAAAGTTCCTCACGAAGCGTCGCTCCTTGACCAGCGGCACAATTCAGCAGCTTAGACAAATCGTCAGAAAGCGCCGTCAGAAGTAACGAGACGGCTCCAGCTGCGGCGAATCCAGCAATGGATTGGGTACAACTATCACCAGCGGACTCAAGTCAACGACTGCATTGCAGCGGTTGCTGTCGGTCGCGGCCGTGACCTGAGTTCACGGTGCCTGGCACAAA
>CAZJKR010000042.1:17316-18464 GCA_964546615.1 uncultured Curvibacter sp. | reverse complement strand
GGTTCGAGCCCAGGTCGGGGAGCCAAAAAATCAGAAGGCCCGCACGTAAGTGCGGGCCTTTTTGTTTGGCAACCCGCACCGGGCAGCGCCTGCTTCGGTACGGCAGCTTTCACCCGCCTTCCACCTGCCTGCGAAACAGGCAGCGCCGGGGACCTTCAGTACTGGCGCGGCTTGTACGACTTGTTCAGGGAGATATCCACATGTTTAACCACGCTCGACGGGGACAACTGCCCGCCCTTGCAAAACTGTCCGACAGGCAGGCAACGAAAAAGGGCCCGGTCATGCGACCGGGCCCTTCGAATTTTGGTAGGACGTGCAGGATTCGAACCTGCGACCAACGGATTAAAAGTCCGCTGCTCTACCAACTGAGCTAACGTCCCATCAATGTTTGGCAAGGAGTTTTTTGCTCATTGCCAAGCCTTAAATTATAGCGTTTTTTCTCTCACGATTTTCGAGCCCGCAGAGAAATTTCATTCATGACCCAACCGGCCGCACAAAGACCGAAACTCGCCGTCACGCAAACCTGTGAACCGTAACCACTGCAGTTGAGGGTGCCGTCGACAGCCGTCGCACAGGCTGCATCAGGTTGACTGACGGACTCGCGACTGAACACACAGGCAAGCCCGATCTTGCGTCCATCACGGGCAGCGCCATGTTCTCGGCGCAGACGGTAGCGCAGTTGCGCCAGCAAGGGGTCGTGCGTGGTCTTGCTCAGGTCTTCGATGTCCACCTTGTGCGCCAGGCGCTTGCCGCCGGCCGCCCCGACCGTGATGAAGATGGTCTTGTTGCGCATGGCCCAGGCTGCCATGGCTGTCTTGGCGCGCACCTGATCACAGGCATCGATGACAGCATCCACACCTTCGGGTAGAAGACCGGGCCAGTTGGCAGGCTCGACAAACTCTTCAACCGCCTGGACAACACAACCCGGATTGATCTGTTCGATGCGCTCCCGCATGGCCACCACTTTGGCCTGCCCGAGCGTGGACTCGATGGCATGAATCTGACGATTGATGTTGGATTCGGCAACATGGTCGAGGTCGATCAGCGTCAGATGCCCCACACCGCTTCGCGCCAGCGCTTCTGCCGCCCAGGAACCAACGCCACCGATGCCGACATCGCCGCGCTGCGCACCTGCATCGATGACGAAG
>CAZJKR010000042.1:14567-17306 GCA_964546615.1 uncultured Curvibacter sp. | reverse complement strand
CGCTTCTGCCGCCCAGGAGCCGACACCACCAAGACCGATGACAGCCACATGAGCAGTGCGGATACGCTGCGCCCCTGGCATGCCATACAGGCGCACCAGTCCGCCAAACCGCCGATCAGCCTCCATGCCGCGGGCTGGCATCTTCAGATCATGCGTTCGAGACGCCACATCTGATATTTGAAAGCAGCCACAGCACCCGCCAATATGGCGCAGACCGCTACAAAACTCGTAGCACCCAGCGTGGAGATGCCGCTCAGACCCTGACCAATGGTGCAGCCCATGGCGGTGACGCCTCCCACACCCATGAGGGTGGCACCCACGAGATGATTGGCCAGGTCCTCGGTACTGCCAAAACCTTCCCAGCGGAAGCTGCGCGTCAGTAGCGCCATGAGGGCAGAGCCGGCGATCACGCCGATGACGGACACGATGCCGATGGTCAGCGTCTTGCTCTTGTCGCTGAAGAACATCAGCCAATCCAGCGTGTAGGCAATCGGCGCGACAAAACTCAAGGCCTCGGCTCGCCCCGAATTGGTGGCGAGAAAAACTTCTTCCAGCGTTTCCGGATGTTCTGCGACAAAACCGAGGTGCCCGCTGAGCCACCACATGGCCACGATGACGGCGCCGATGCCCAATCCACCCAGCAGATTGTCGAAGCGGCAGAACTCGGAACCAACCAGCGCCCAGACAATCAGGGCACCGCCGATCAGCAACCCCAGCACCAGCGTCATGAGCAACGGGGGGGTACCCATGGCTGCTGCCGCGAGATGCGGGAGGTTGGCGATGGTACTGAACTCGACACCGACCTGATCCACCGTGGCCACGCGCAGTACGGCGGTCAAGCCTTTCATGGTCGCAAAGCCGGCAAAGCCCATGACCAGCATCACAACCAAGGATTTCAAGCTGCCGCCGCCAACCCGAACCAGCGTCTTGCTGCCGCAGCCGGAGGCCAGCACCATGCCAAAACCGAACAGGCCCCCTCCCACCGCGGCCGACAGCCAGAGCCAGCGGCTGGACGCATGCAAGGTCTTGCCCGGGTCAATGACGCCCAGATAGGCCAGCAGCGCGAAGCCGACCATGGCCACACCGATGGCCAAGCCCCACTGGCGCATGCGGGTCCAGTCGCCCATGTTGATCACATCGCTGACTGCACCCATGGTGCAGAAATGGGTGCGCTGGGTGATGGCACCGAAGATGACGGAAAGGACGAAGGCGGCGATCAGCACCTGCGCGTTGAGCGCAGTCAATTCAGAGACTTGCATCTCTGAATTTTAGGCGATCCTTGCTACTTGAGACGCGCCAGGCGCTCCTGAGCCGCGGTCGCTGCCTCGGATTGCGGATAGGCCTTGATCAACTCTTCCAGCGTCTTGCGTGCTGCGCGCAGATCCTTCAGTTCGACCTGACAATTGGCGATCGACAGCACCGCCTCCGGGGCGCGAAGGTGATCCGGCGCCTGCTCCAGCAAGGCACGGAAACTCAGGATCGCCTCCTTGTATTCGCGGGTGGCGTAGCGGGCATTCCCCAGCCAGAACTGCGCCGAAGGTGCGTAGCCGCTTTGAGGGTACCGTTTGAGAAAGTCAATGAAAGCAAGCTGTGCCGCCGCGAACTCACCCTTTCGGAACACACTGAGCGCCGCATCGAAGTCACGCTTCTCGGCCTGGTCGGCATTGAATTCACGGCCATCGACCGTCACCTTGACCGGCTCGAGCTTGCGCAAGCGTTCATCCAGCCCCTGCTCGACGTCCTTCTGCTGTCGCTGCAGTTCGGCCACGCTACGGGCCAGTTGCTCGTTCTGCCCCTGCATCCGGGCCAGATCGCCCCGCAAAGCCTCGATCTGGTTCTGCAAGTCGAGCAGGCTGCGCCGCAGCTGCCCCCTCTCCTCGTCGGCACGGCGCGCCTGCTCCTGGCTGCCGTCCATGCGCTGGCGCAGATCCAGTATGGCCCGCCGGGCCTCATCATCTGAAAAGAAGGCCTGAGCCGTGCAGCTGGCCCAGCCCAGCAGCAAGCCAGCTGCCAGTCGCTTGTAAAAGGTCACGGCCAAGCCTCCTTGCAGGTTCAACGGTAGCTGATTTCAGCGCGGCGGTTCTTGGCCCAGGCTGTTTCGTCACCACCCTGGACTGCCGGCTTTTCCTTGCCGAAGCTCACGGCTTCGACTTGGCTGTCTGCCACACCCAGCAGGACCAGGGCGCGGCGCACCGCCTCGGCACGCTTTTGCCCGAGCGCCAGATTGTATTCACGGCCACCACGCTCGTCGGTATGACCTTCAATGGCAACCTTGCGGTTTTTGTCTGCACGAATATGACGGGCATGGGCATCAAGCACGGCCTGGAACTCAGGCTTGATGACAAAGCTGTCGTAGTCGAAATAGATGATGCGTGGCCCCGTCGGGGCAATGCCCGCCTGGCTCCTGTCGAGATCGACCGGCGTCACCCCCCCATTGGCGGTGGCACTGGCATCGGCCGCGGACGCACTGACCGCCGCCCCCGCACGATCCTCGACCGGCACCTCGTCCAGCTTGACGGACGAACCGCACCCTGCCAACAGCAGTGCAGCGCCCACAATCAGTGCAAAGTTTTTCATCAACATCTAAAAGCTCCTGTGGATTGACTCAATTCGATAGCTCAATTTTGTTTCTGGAACGGCCCCCAGTCAGGCTCACGGATATCACCGCCCTGCCCGGCCAACCTGGCCTTGAGCTTGCCGTCCAAGGTTGTTGTCATGAGGGCCTCCCGGTCCTGCTGC
>CAZJKR010000042.1:9574-14557 GCA_964546615.1 uncultured Curvibacter sp. | reverse complement strand
CTTGGTGGCGTAGATGATCAGACGGCCATTGGGGGCAAAACTCGGGCTCTCGTCGGCGCCGGTTTCGGTGATGGCCGTCGCATTGCCGGACGTCAGGTCCATGACATGCAGGCGGAAGGCGCCACTGACCCGCGAAATATAGGCCAGCCAGCGACCATCCTGGCTGATGGCGGGCGAAATGTTGTAATTGCCCGTAAAGGTGACGCGTTCTGCTGCGCCGCCGACGGACGGCATGCGGTAGATCTGGGGGCTGCCGCCGCGGTCGCTGACGAAATAGATGTTCTTGCCATCAGGGGAGTAGGCCGGCTCGGTATCGATGCTCGAAGACTGGGACAGGCGGCGCGGCTCACCGCCCATGGCTGCGTCAATGGCATAGATCTGCGAGACACCATCGCGGCTCAGCGTGACTGCCAGCGTACGACCATCGGGCGACCACGCCGGCGCACTGTTGGAGCCACGGAAATTGGCCACCAGCCGGCGCCGGCCACTGGCGATATCGTGCACATAGACCACCGGCTTGCGCGACTCGAACGACACGTAGGCCAGTTGCGCACCGTTCGGCGACCAAGCTGGAGAAATGATGGGCTCCGGACTGGTCAGCGCAGCCTGGGCATTCTCGCCATCCGCATCGGCCACCCAAAGGCTGTAGCGCGACCCGGCCTTGGTGACATAGGCGATGCGGGTCGAAAACGCGCCCTTGTCGCCGGTGAGCTTTTCATAGATGAAGTCGGCAATGCGATGCGCCGCCAGCCGCAGGTCACCGGTGGTCACGGCATAGCTCTGCCCCCCGAGATCCTGGCCACGCACCACATCCCAGAGACGGAATCGGACATCAAAACGGCCATCGGCCAGCCGGGTCACGCTGCCGGCGGCCAGCGAGTCGGCCCCCTTCTGGCGCCACGGCGACATGTCAGGGCGGGCATTCTCATCCAGGCCACTGCCGGCCGCATCGATCAGGCGGAACTGGCCGCTGCGCTCCAGATCAGCCTGAATGATGGCGCCGATCTTCTGCGGTGCGGCATCGTCTCCGCGGAACGGTGCAATTGCCACCGGCAGCTGGGTCAGACCGACGCCGGACACTTCTACGCGGAACTGGGCCCAGGCCGGCAAACCGATCAGTCCGGCCATCAAACACAACAATGAACGTTTCAACATGGCTCTATTATCCCAATCTTGTGATCACTGCATCGTCATTGACCCGCGGCTGCGAGTAGCCCAGCACCGCCCGCACGATATCGGACCGTTCGCGCTCCCGCACTGTGCGCGCGTTCTGAGACTCATGCTCACGAGCCGCCTCCTGGTGCCAGAGGTGGAACACTTCCGTCGCGCAAAAGCCGTTCTTGCGGGCCACCCCGGCATGGTGCAACCGCAGCACGAAATCCGCGTCCTCATGCCCCCAACCGACAAAGGACTCGTCGAAGCCATCCACACGCTCGAAATCCGAGCGCCAGACGCCCATGTTGCAGCTGCGGATGCCCTTCCAGGAAAAGCGGCGCTCGACCCGGCCCGACCAGTCGGGAAGACGCAACAGCCCCGTCAGCTTGCTGGCATGCCCACGAAGCCGCTGCCCCAGCCAATAGCGCCATCCACGCCCACTGACCTGTTCGACACCATCGATCACCCGTCGTGTGAGTTCTGGCGACAGCAGGACGCGACTGCCGTTGACAAAAAAGCCCGGCTGGGCCAGCCACTTGTGCCGGGCGATGAAATCGACCTCGGGCACGCAATCACCATCGAGAAAGACGATGTAGGCGCTCCGGGCCGCAGCCACGCCTCGGTTGCGCACACGTGAAGCCGTGAATCCGATATCCGGATGCCAGACATGGACGACGCGCAGGGAACGCGCCACCTCCGACGCCAGGATGATCCGCCGCTGCTCTTCGCGCGAGCCGTCGTCCGCCACGATCACTTCAAAATGCGGATCGGTCTGGCGGCTCAACCCCTCCAGCACGGCCAACAGGGCATCGCTGCGGTTATAGGTAGTGATCACCACGGAGAGCAGGTCGGAAGGATTCATTTTGAACTAGACTATGAGGCTGACAACCGCTCGCAGCGCCCTTCCCCGCCAAGGCAAGGCCGCCGAATACTACCATCCCCCGATGAGCCAAATTTCCGTCTACATCATCGCCTACAACGAGGCCGAAAAAGTTGCGGCCACGATCGAAAGTGCCCGCTGGGCCGACGAGGTGATCGTGGTTGATTCGTGGAGCACGGACGGCACACCGGAGATCGCCACCCGACTGGGCGCCAGAGTCGTCCAGGTCGATTTCAAGGGCTTTGGCGACCTGCGCAACCAGGCGATTGCCGCCTGCTCGCATGAGTGGATCTTCAGTCTGGATGCCGACGAGCGTTGTACTGCGGAGGTGGCACAGGAAGTCCGCGAAATCGTCAACCCCCCCGCCGCACTCGACGTCTATCGCGTGCCGCGACGTAACTACTTCATGGGCCGGTGGATCCGGCACTCGGGCTGGTACCCCAACTTCCGCCAACCGCAGCTGTTTCGCAAGGGCTGCATGAGCTACGACCTCAAGCCCGTGCACGAGGGCTACATCCTGCACACTGACAAGCCGGTCGGCACCCTGAAGAATGATATCTGGCAATTCCCCTTCAAAAACATGGCCGAGGTCATGCACAAGGCCAACCGTTACTCGAGCCTGGGCGCCGAAAAGATCGTGCACAAGAAGATCAGCATGGGTTCGGCGCTGGCCCACGGCCTATGGTCCTTTGTCAAGCACTATGTCTTCAAGCTCGGCTTCCTCGACGGCTGGGCCGGCTTCATGATTGCCCTGGGCAATTTCGAAGGCACCTTCTACAGGTATGTGAAGGCGCTGGAACTACAGAAGGGCGCCGCGTGGAAAGCGCCCGCAAGTGCCACTGCCGGTGCAACATCCAGCAAGTTCTGATGCCGGCGACCATGCAACCCAGTAGCCGCGCCCTGTATTTCCGGCTGCTCACCTATCTCCGACCATACTGGAAAATTTTCTCCCTGGCCGTTTTTGGCATGGTCTGCACCGCAGCAACCGAGCCCGTTTTTCCAGCCATCATGAAGTACCTGCTGGACAACGGCTTCAACGCGCCGGACAAGCGGCTGATATGGGCCATCCCATTGGGCATCGTTGTGCTGTTTGCCATCCGCGGCGTGTTGTCGTTCTGTACCAGCTACCTGATGACCTGGATTTCGACACGTTTGATTATTGACCTGCGGCGGCAACTGTTCGACAAAATTCTGACCATGCCATCACAGACCTTTCAGGAGCAGTCCGCCGGCAAACTGATCTCGCGTCTGATTTACGACACCGACAACGTCAACCAAGCCGCAACGAACGTACTCGTCACTGCGGTCCGCGAGTCGCTGACAGCCACCGCCCTGCTGGTCTACCTCCTCTACTTGGACTGGAAACTGACGCTCATTACACTCACCATCGGCCCCTTGATTGCACTCATCATCAAGGGCATGAGCCGCCGCATCCGTGTGGCCAGCCGTTCCAGCTTCGAAGCCATTCGCGCCATGTCGCACACGATCGAAGAAACAACCGATGCGCACAAAGTCGTCAAAATCTTCGGTGGGCAAGAGCAGCAACGCCAGCGATTTTTCCAGGATACCGAGCGCTTCCGCCGATCTATGATGCGAGAAGCCGTTCCCGCCTCGGCTCTTACCCCCATTACCCACTTGGTTGCATCCCTCGCGGTTGCGACCATCACATTTCTGGCACTGAACCAGACCACGGGGCAGGCTAGCGCCTCTGCTGGCGGCTTTGTATCCTTCATTGCTGCCATGCTGCTCATGATCTCGCCCATCAAACAGCTGACCGCCATCAATCCCATCATGCAGCGCGGCCTGTCGGCCTGCGAGAGCGTGTTTCATCTGCTCGATCAGCCCGACGAACCTGATGCCGGCAAGCTCGAATTGCCGCATGCTCGCGGCGACATCCGGTTCGAACACGTCAGCTTCAGCTATCCGGACACGGAGCGTCGAGCCTTGAACGACGTCAGCTTCGAAGTGCATACGGGTCAAACGGTCGCCCTTGTGGGGACATCCGGCGGGGGCAAGACCACCATCAGCGCGTTGATCCCGCGTTTTTTTAGTCCGACCGAGGGGCGTATTCTGATTGACGGTGTTGACCTTCAGGAAATGACGCTCGGAAGCTTGCGGCACAACATCGCGTTGGTCAGCCAGGAGATCATCCTGTTCAACGACACGGTCGCCGCCAACATCGCCTTCGGTGCTCGGGGTGAATACACCCGCGAAGACATCATCGCCGCGACCAAGGCGGCCCATGCATGGGACTTCGTTCAACAGCTGCCGGAAGGCCTGGATACGCTGATAGGCGAGGATGGCGCCAAACTCTCCGGAGGCCAGCGGCAACGCATTGCCATCGCCCGTGCGCTACTGAAAAACGCCCCCATTTTGATTCTGGACGAAGCCACGTCAGCCCTGGACACAGAGTCCGAACGCCAGGTTCAGGCTGCCCTGACCACGTTGATGAAAAACCGAACCACACTGGTCATCGCACACCGACTCAGCACCATTGAGCACGCCGACAAGATCGTTGTACTGGACCAAGGTCGCATCGTGGAAGTCGGGACACACGCCGAGTTGCTGACCGCAGGCGGCTATTACGCCAATCTGAACCGGATGCAATCATGAAGATCCCCATCTTGATGTATCACCAGATCGACGAACCGCCCCCGCGCGGCACACCGCTACGTGGTCTGGTGGTTTCACCAGACTCCTTCGCACGCCAGATGCGTCTGCTTGCTCTACTCGGTTATCGCGGCCTGTCCATGCGCGATCTGGAGCCTTATCTCAGCGGAGAGCGGCAGGGCAAGGTGGTCGGCCTCACTTTTGACGACGGCTATCAGAATAATGTACTCAACGCACTTCCCATTCTGAAGCAGCATGGATTCACCGCCACCTGCTACGGCGTGAGCAGCATGATTGGAGGGACGAACAGCTGGGACCATGGCGTTGTGGCCGAAAAG
>CAZJKR010000042.1:1338-9564 GCA_964546615.1 uncultured Curvibacter sp. | reverse complement strand
GACGCTCGAAGAATGGCGGGTCTGGCGTGACGCCGGCATGGACATCGGATCCCACACGCGTACCCACGCCGACCTGAGCACACTGAGCTCTGAGACTGCACAAAAGCAGATTGAAGGATCAAAACTCGAACTGGAGCGTACCGTGGGCTGCGAGGTGCGGCATCTATGCTACCCCTACGGTCGCTACAGCGATGCGCACACCCACATGGCGCGCGAGGCCGGTTATGTCACCGCTACCACAACGCAACGCGGTCGCGTGGCTAACGGCGATGACCCCTTCCGTCTCAAACGTGTGCTGATCGCTCGTGCCACCCATCCGCTTCTGTTTCTCCTCAAGATCACCACCGCCTACGAGGATCGGCGCGGTTAAATCCCCATGAACCTGTACGTCGACAAGCCTAAAGACTATTTCGCGCACGCCCGACTTGAGATCGAGCCCCTTCTGCCATCATCCCGAGGCGAGTCGTGCCGCGCACTGGAAATAGGTTGTGCCGAGGGGTACACACTTGAATGGCTCAAGCGCGCCGGCTACTGCACTTGGGTTGCTGGGGTAGAACCTTATGCCCGGCAACATCCAGACAACCGCTCGATCGACCGCTTTGAACGTCTGGACATCGAGAGCAGCCTGCCGGATATTGCTCCCGCGTCTCTGGACTTGATCCTCTGTCTGGATGTGTTGGAGCATCTCCACAACCCCTGGGACACCATGCACGAGCTGGCTCGGCTGCTCAAGCCGGGCGGGCACTGGATCATCAGCGTGCCGAATATCCGGAACTACCGCATCCTGATGGACTTGGCATTCCGAGGCCGGTTCCAATATGCCGAGGCAGGCATTCTCGATCGCACACATCTTCGCTTCTTCACTCGTAGCAGCCTGGTCCAGATGGTGGAGTCATCCGGCGCCCGGGTCGACAAGATCATCGGTGCCGACACCAGTCGCTGGCAGAAGCGACTCCTTGCATCCCTGGGCCTGGGTGATCTTCTCGCAAAGCAGTTCCTGCTGTCCGCGACCAAGAGCTGAAGTTCCGCCTTTCGCATGACCACACCCTTTGTCCTGTATTGCAAGAGCTACCGCACCGACTTGCGCCGCGTGATCCGCCTGGCGCAATCAGTGGCCCGCCACAATGAGGAACGCATCCCCTTCTACGTATCGGTTCCGCAATCGGACGGTGTCCTGTTCCGCCAGCATTTGGCCGGTTTGCCGGTGGAAGTGCTCGAAGACGAGGCTATCCTGGCTCGCACGCCTTACGCCGACCGCGACATCTGCGGTACGCTCCCCGGGCATCTTTCGCAGCAGGTCGTCAAGTCCGAATTCTGGCGACTGGGCCTGTCAGACGCCTACCTGTGCCTGGACTCTGATGCCGCCTTCATCCGGTCATTCCGGCAGTCTGAATTCATCTGGCGCGATGGCATACCTTACACCGTCATGGACGAGGGGCACGAGTATCTGGAATCGTCCCTCGCTCGGGGCAAGCCTCAGATCATGGCCGACTTTCGCAAAGAGGCGCAACTGGTCCAAGAGAACTTTGGTCGCAAGGGCCGGCTGTACTCTTTTGGCCCCTTTCCTCTTCCATGGCACCGCGCCGTCTGGGAAAGCCTGGAGCACGAGTTCCTGAAGCCGCACCGCATGACCCTGGTAGATGCCATCGTTCAGGCACCGCTGGAATCGCGCTGGTATGCCGAGGCACTGCTACGCTTCGGCGCCGTTCCGTTGATGCCTTGTCAACCCTTGTTCAAGGTGTACCACCATGCTTGGGAGTTTGACCGCGATAGACGACGCGGCATCACCACCGAACAGCTTGCGCAGCTATATGCCGGCGTCATCTATCAGTCAGCTTGGGAGCGCGAGATGGACTGGCCCGTCGAGGGCGGCAACCGACTCTCGCGGATTGGCCGCCTGATCCGGCGCAAGCTGGGGCGTATCTGAACCTGTCCTGATCCTATGCACTCGAGCACAACAGATATCCCCATCCTGCTAACTTCCAGTGTCATCGCCTATGACAGCGGCGTCGCCCTGAAAGACGCTCAGGAACGAGGCCGGCTCACGCTAGAGCCAGTGCGCGAATGGCTGCGGGTTGATCCCAACCTGCGCATTGTTTTGTGCGATGGTTCCAACCATGACTTCTCGATGGCCGTACAAGAACTATTCCCGGGCGCCGCCATTGAATGCCTGTTTTTTGAAAACAGGCAGGATCTTGTCCAAGAATACGGACGCGGCTATGGCGAAGGGGAGATCGTGCGCCACGCACTCGCCAAGTCAACCTTTATCGGCGAAGCTGGCTGTTTTGCGAAATGCACATCGAAGTTGTGGGTAGAGAACTTCCCTGAATGCGTCTCGAACTGGAACGGAACACTTCTGTTCAAAGGTGTTTTCGCAAACGTTTTCTCGCCATTCAAACCCTCCAAGTTTTCCTACATCGACACGCGCTTCTACATTGCCAGCTGCGATAGCTACCGAAGGTATTTCGAAAATGCACATTTTCAGATCAGGAAAGAGCAAGGTCACGGCCTCGAAGAGTGCTTTCGCGACATCTTCTTGGAAAACAAACTGAAACGAATGATGTTCACGGTCCCACCCGTAATCTGCGGCGTCGGCGGAGGAACGGGTGCGTCCTACCGGAACCCACTCAAGCGTCGACTGAAAGAAAAGCTCCGACTGAAACTGGTGCGCATGAACAGGACGTATGCCGACTTCTTTCAAACGCCCTGATGCACGGGCATGCTGCCCCCCGCTCAAGCAGCCATGACCCATTCCTGCTTCACGCGCGCATAAAGGTATCCCAGCAGGAGTGCCTGCATCTGCAGATAGTGCTCTCGGTATACGGAATCCGTGAAACCACGCAATATCCAGAATGTGCTGAGCAGAAACAGGGCGAATGCCCAAGGCCTGACTGAGTCCTGACGCAAACCCTGCCAGCCCACCATGGCGAAATAGGACAGCAGGCTCGCAAACAGCAGCGCCCCGCCCCACCCCAAGGCCAGAGACGTGTCGATCCAAGCCTGATGGGAATGCGCGAATTCGAACGTTGGACGATGACCACATCTCTCTTCCATGAGAGTCTTGTAGGAATGGCGTGACCCATCCAGCCCCAGAGGTTGCTCCATCATCAGTTGAAGACCAGCCCGCATCAGGATCACGCGACCTCCATCGCCATTGAGACCACGAATAACTTCTTCGAGATAGGCGGAATCATCGATTCCCAGACGAGCTTGCAGACCGGCCTTGGCTTGCGGACTCAAACCCTGGCAGAGGAAGACCACCGGATCATCCAGGAGAAAGCCGGCACGGGCCTTATCCAGCATGGAATTCCAGCGACCATCCTTGTAGAGCGACTGAGCCAGCACAAGGAACAGCGCAAAGACCAGCAGCAGCACTGAGAACATGAAATGGACGCTGCGTTTCCCAGATTCAGCATTGGCAACGAACATCGGAATGCGGCGAATATGCAGAACATACACCGCCGCAGCCAGCAGGAGCAGGAGCAGGCTATAGAGCACGGCACCTCTCGAGTTGGCTACAACGATGCTGAAAAAGCATAAGACGATCCCGCCGGCCGCTTTCCAGGTGCCGCCAACACCATGCTCTTTCTGCGCGATGAGGAAACAGGAAACCAGAAGGGCGACGGTCTGAGACGCCGTGTAGCCGAGGTTGCCATGCATTGGGTCAAAACCCCGAAATCCCCAAGGGAAACTCTGCCAATGCCAGCCACCTTGCGTCTCGGCATGGAAGGTGGCAGCCAGCGCTTTCGCCATGGACGACCACGGAAGGTCGCTTGTCGTCAAGGTGCCAAAGAAGCCCGCCCAGGCAACCAAGGTCAGTACGAGGTGCAGGCCGACCAGAAAGGCACTGGCATGAACCAGATCCCATAGACCCAGACCATTTCGGCCCAGCAAGAGAACTGCGAAAAAACCGATCGCCCAAGCGGCAATTGATAGCCCCCACTGCCCCTTGAGGTTGACCAGCGCCACGTCAGGCTGCGCAGCCCAGAGAGGAAACAGCAGAAGAAAAAAACACCAGACAAGAAGCGCGACGGGAAGCTGTTGCAGCAAGCTGTTCCCACGGCCCCGCACGCCCCACACAAGCAGAATCACGAGCAGCACGAAAAGCAGGACATTTCGTAGCGCAATGGTCTCGGCCATTGGCAAGATCGCCAGATAAGCCAGCAGGCTCCACTTGAAAACTCCCCGGGTGATGCCAGTCAACTGGTTATCGCCAAATTTCAGTTCAGCTATCGTCATTGCCTGTGCGCATCCTTTAATGGCAGCGTCGCCCAAGATAGAGCGCCGACTTTTCTACCCCAGACCCATCTCTTGAACAGGCTGCGCGGAGCGTCGCCAGCCAGCGCGCCATGGCGCAACTCCAATCGATCTTCCAGTGCAGGTACCCACAGCCCCTTTTCGCGCAGTTGCTGGTAGGCCTGCAAGACCGCCAAATTGCCCAAGCGCGCGTGTTCGAGTCGGGCATCCGGATGCTTGGATTTCAACAGCATTTTGTTGCGTTTGATCAAGGCTTTAGCCGCGGCGCCCCCCTGAAACGTCGCGCTGCCGACATGCAGAATGAACACATCCTCTGTGATCATCTGGCGGTAGCCGGCCTTGGTCAGGCGCAGGCTGAAATCGAAGTCCTCGTAGTAGCCCAGTCCAAAGTCCGTGTCGAGCCCTCCCAGTTCGCTCCAGACATCGTGCCGGATCGCGATGCAGAAGAAATCGCAGCGATAGGCCGGCATCAGTTGATGCGTGGGATGCGTATTGAGCCATGCACCGATCTGCAGCCATTCCTCGTGGCTTGCTTCGGGCTTCCACAGGCGCTGGCCGTTACCGGCGGCATTGGTCACTGGGCCCAGCATCGCCACGTCGGAAGGCGCTTCGGCGATGACTTGTTTCAGCGCATCCAGTGCACCGGTGGGAAATACCGTGTCATTGTTCACCAGCAGCAGCCACTGACCACGGGTCTGCGCAGCGCCCCAGTTCATGCCGCCCGCGTAGCCACGATTGCTTTCGCTCAGCAGGCAGCGGACCTGCGGATGGGCGGCACACCAGTCTGCTGTCTTCTGCCCGGAATCATCGGGCGAGCCGTTATCCACAACCAGAATCTCGATCTCTGCGTCATCCAGCCAGGGAACGAGCGATTCGAGACAAGGCCGGGTGGTACGGTCGAAATTGCGAAAGCCCAACACGACCAGAGAAAGCAGCGGCTGCGTCATGCATCCCTCCTCGTGATCGGCCCCGTCCAACCCAGAAGCTGAGCCACGGCAGCCTGTGTGGTGTACGGACTGTCGCGGCCACTGTCTGGCAGACCCGCGAGATGCCAGCGGTCGAACAACTGCTCCAGGGCCACGGCAAACTCCTCGCGGGCATTGTCCTGCCCGCCCCTCTCGATAGCGATGTGCCCCTCGCCCCGCAGCATCGCCGCCATCTGCGCGTTGCAATGCGCAGTGGCCAGAATCGGGCGCTGCATCCACAGATACTCATAGAGCTTGGACGGGATGTATTCGGCGCAGATGGGCTCCTCGCCGTGCAGCAACAGCAGTACGTCGACGCCACGCATGCGACGCAGGATCTGCGCACGGCCGGACAGGCCGCTGACGGGATCGGCCTCAATCCGCCCGAGGTGGCGCACGCAGGCGCGCACGGGCGACTTATCGATCCGCGCGGCTGAGACAGTATCCAGCGGCCCGCCGGTGAGCTGCAACTCGGTGGCCGCCACCAGATCAGGGCGACGCTGCTGCAGTGCCTCCAGCGCCTCGATGAACGGCACCAAGTTACGGGTCGCAGAGAGCGACCCAAAATGGCCGACGATGAACTTCGGCCCAGGTCGGTACGGAGGCAGACTCTGGAACGGCGCATCAATGCCAGGCAACATCATCTTGCCACGCGCGCCCAACTCAGGATGCCGCTGGCGCGCACTCGCCAGGGCCTGTGCGGTAAACCAGATCGCCACATCGGCTTCGCGGCAGATCAGGCCCTCCACACGGGCCTGCATCTTCTGCTGCGCAGTCTGCGGCGCAGCGCCGGGGATGAGGAAGGGGTCATGCACCTCGGCCAGCCACGGCGTGCCCAGGCTGCGCTTGAGCGCCCGCCCGGCCAGATGCGCCGCAAAAGCGCCGCCGGTGGAATAAATCAGATCGAAGGGCTGGCGGCGCGCCAACGCCCGGCCCTTCAGGTAGGCACTGAGCCACCAGGACCAGGAACTCTCCACCGGGCGCAGCAGCTTTTCAATCAGCAGGCCCGGCAGCAGGACAAGCGAGGCCAGCGTCATCAGGGTGCGATACACAAGCCTGTTGTCAAAGCGTCGGCGCAGCACGTGGCGCAATTCGAAGCGCAGCCCCGCCGGGCCGGCAGGCCAGAGCTGGTGATGCTCGACCGCCTTGTCCCGGGTACCCGACACCCCGCTGAGCACCACGACCTCGATGCCCGCACGTCGCAGGTGCGGCAGCTTGTCGGTGATGGTCTGGCTGGCGGCCCGGCCATCCATGTTGAAGGCATGGGCCAGGATCAGCCAGCGCTGCCGGGTCGGAACTGTCATGAAGTGGTGTCAGGAAATACGAAAACTGCTGCCGACGGACGCTAGCGCTGGCCGGCGGCCTGGCGGTACAGCGACTCGTATTGTAGGGCGGCACTTTCCCAGGAGTGGCCCCGGGCAAAGACTCGCCCGTGCTGGCCCAACTGCTGTGCCAGCGCCGGCTGCTGCAGCACTGCCGCCAGTTGCGCCGCCAGGCTGGCCGCGTCACGCGGATCATCAAGCAACAGCGCCTCCACACCATGCCGCAACTGGCTGGAAATCCCGCAATGCGCCGGGCCGCTCACCACCACTGGCAGGGCATGGGCCAGCGCTTCCAGCACGACCATGGCAAAACTGTCCTCCAGCGTTGGATGGACCAGACAATCTGCCGCCAGATAGACCGGCGACAAGTCTTGACGTGGTCCCAGAAAGTGCACCCGTGCCTGCACGCCCAACTGGGCCGCCAGTTCGCGGTAGCGCGGAATCGGCTTCGCGTCACCCACCACCAGAAGATCGACCGTCGGTGGCAGGCGCGTCAGGGCCTGCAACAAGGTGTCCAGTCCCTTGCGCGCATAGTCATTGGCCACAAAGAGCAGCAAGGGCTGCTCGGTCGACAAGCCGAGCTGGCGCCGTGCCGCTGAGCGCGACAGCCCCGGTTGCGGCAAAAACGCACCTGGGGTGATGACCGACAACGGACTGTCGGGATAGGACTGCGCGCACTCGACGCGCAGGAACTCGGAAGTGGCGACCACATGGCGCCCAGGCGCCGGCTTGAAGCGCGCGCCCTCCAGCCAGACGTAGGTCAGCAGCCGCGGACTCAGTGCCACCTTGAGCCAGCGCAGTGCCAGGCGCAGGCCACGTCGGCCGTGGAACAGGTTGTAGCGTGTCGGCCTCACATGGATGGTCTGAATCTGGCCATGCCAGGTGTTCTCGTGCGAGTGCACCACATCGAAACCCTTGCGGGTGCGCCACCAGCTCGCGATGGCAAACAGCAGCTGGTTGACCCAGCGCGGCTTGCGACTCAGACAGAACACCCGGTGGTAGTGCACACCGGCCACCGGCTGGTTGCTCTCCTGGGCAAACACGTGAACCTCGTGCCTCGGTGCCAGCTGCTGCACCAGCGCAACCGAGTAGCTCTCGGCCCCGCCTCCCGACTTGGCAAATACCCGGCTGATGACGGCAATACGCATCGAGGCCACCTGTCCTCAGAGCAACACGATGTCGTACTGCTCCTGCCCCATGGCCGTCTCGCTCTGCAGCGACACCGGCTTGCCGATGAATTCGCTCAGACCCGCCAGATGCTGGCTTTCCTCGTCGAGCAGCAGTTCGATCACCTGCGGCGCGGCCACCACGCGGAATTCGCGCGGGTTGAACTGGCGCGCCTCGCGCAGGATCTCGCGCAGGATGTCGTAGGCCACGCTGCGTGCCGTCTTGACAATGCCCTTGCCTTCGCAACTGGGACAGGGCTCGCACAGCATGTGGGCCAGCGACTCGCGCGTGCGCTTGCGCGTCATCTCCAGCAGGCCGAGTTGCGAGAAGCCACCCACCATGGTCTTGACGCGGTCGCGCGCCAGCTGCTTGCGAAATTCGGTCAGCACGGCCTCACGGTGCTCCTCATGCGCCATATCGATGAAGTCGACGATGATGATGCCGCCCAGGTTGCGCAGGCGCAGCTGGCGTGCAATGGCTTGCGCCGCCTCGAGGTTGGTCTTGAAGATGGTGTC
>CAZJKR010000042.1:717-1328 GCA_964546615.1 uncultured Curvibacter sp. | reverse complement strand
ATCGTAGAGTTTTTTCGCTGTTTCAATTGGTATGAAGATGGTGTCGTCAAAGTTGCGCGCGCCGACAAAACCACCGGTGTTGACATCGATGGTGGTGAGCGCCTCGGTCTGGTCCACGATCAGGTAGCCGCCGGACTTGAGGTCGACGCGGCGACCCAGCGCCTTGGTAATTTCCTCGTCGATGGCAAACAAGTCGAAGATCGGTCGTTCGCCCTTGTAGTGCTGCAGCTTCTCGGCCGCCGCTGGCATGAACTCACGGCCGAAGGCGCGTAGCGCCTCGAACTGCTCACGCGAATCGACCTTGATCGACTGGGTCGACTCGCCCACCACATCGCGCAGCACCCGCTGCAGCAGATTCAGGTCCAGGTGCAAAAGCGACTTCGGCGGCAGCCGCAGCGAGGCCTCCTTGATGCGGGCCCAGGTCTTGCGCAGGTAGGCAATGTCCTCCGCCAGCTCGGCATCGCTGGCGTCTTCGCCGTTGGTGCGCAGGATGAAACCGCCCCCTTGCTCGCCCACCAGGGCCTGCAGGCGCTGACGCAGCTCGTCACGCTGAGCCAGCGGAATCTTCTGCGACACCCCCACATGGTCGTCCTGCGGCAGGAAGACCAGCA
>CAZJKR010000042.1:0-707 GCA_964546615.1 uncultured Curvibacter sp. | reverse complement strand
GCGATGCTGATCTGGGTCGACAAGCGCGCGCCCTTGGTGCCGATCGGGTCCTTGATTACCTGCACCATCAGCGCCTGGCCCTCGAACACCTGCTTTTCGATCGGCACCTGCGGTTGGGCCGCACGCGAGGCGCTGAGCGACTCGCCTTCGGCCGGCGGGTGCCAGACATCGGCCACATGCAAAAAGGCCGCGCGCTCCAGCCCGATGTCGATGAAGGCCGACTGCATGCCCGGCAGCACCCGCGCCACCTTGCCGAGGTAGATGTTGCCCACCAGGCCGCGCTCATACGTGCGCTCGACGTGCAACTCCTGCACCGCACCGTTTTCCACTACGGCCACGCGCGTTTCCTGGGGCGACCAGTTGATCAGGATGTCTTCATGTGGCATTCAGAACACCCCCAAGGCTGCGCGCACCACGTGTCGCCCCCCCCTGCAGGGGGCGACACCAGCGGCCCGGCCGAGCCGGTTCCGCGGTGCCCTGCGGTTGGAAATTCCGCTCACACTGAGAGAAAGGTTGAAAACGAACATACTGGCTGGCGAAGCTATATCTTGAATCCAAAGGACTGCAGCAATTGTGCCGTCTCGTACATGGGCAGACCCATGATGCCAGAGTAGCTGCCGGAGATATGCGAGATGAAGGCCGCCGCCCGCCCTTGCACGGCGTAGGAACCGGCCTTGCCCATGGGCTCGCCACCGGCCACGTAGGCG
>CAZJKR010000041.1:12065-18484 GCA_964546615.1 uncultured Curvibacter sp. | reverse complement strand
GACCTCGCTCGTGCTGCGCGCCTACGTCGCCATCGTGCACTAGCGTCGGGCGCCTGCGAGGCCTTGCCACGGGCGGGTGGCTCCGCGCGCCATTGAACACGCACCCGGCTGCCGCTACGATGCAGCCATGAAAAACCCCAAAAACGGCAAAGGCGACAAGTCCGGCAAGCTGGGCAAGGACGCCTACTACGAGCAGCTCGCAACGCTGCAGCTGGAGCTCAATGACGTGGCGCGCTGGCTGCAACACACCGGCAAGCGCCTGGTGGTGGTGCTCGAAGGCCGCGACACCGCCGGCAAGGGCGGCGTCATTGCCGCCATCTCCGACACCCTGAACCCGCGCCAGTGCCGCACGGTGGCCCTGGCCACGCCCAGCGAACGCGAGAAGACGCAGTGGTATTTCCAGCGCTATGTGCCGCACCTGCCGGCGGCCGGCGAGATCGTGCTCTTCGACCGCAGCTGGTACAACCGCGCCGGGGTCGAGCGCGTGATGGGCTTTTGCACCGAAGCCGAGACCGAGGTCTTCCTGCAGCAGGCGCCGGTGTTCGAGCGCATGCTGGTGGACGACGGCGTCCTGCTGTTCAAGTACTGGCTGACGGTGGACCAGGCGCAGCAGGAGGAGCGTTTCGCCGAGCGGGCGGCCGACCCGCTCAAGCGCTGGAAGCTCAGCGCCATCGACGTGCAGGCGCGCGCCAAATACGCCGAGTACGGTCTTGCGCGCGACGCCATGCTCAAGGCCACCCACCACAAGAAGACCCCCTGGGTGCTGGTGGACTTCAATGACCAGCGGCGGGGCCGGCTGACACTGATCCGCCATCTGCTGGACCACATCCCGGAGCGGCAGGTGCCGCAGACCGTGGTGGAATTCCCGCCGCTCGGCCATGCGCCGCTGCGTGAACGGTTCGGCACGCCGCTCAAGCCCATCACGGCGGCGGACTGACATCCACCGGCGGGCGCGACGGACCACTTTGGGCAACACCAGCGCCATGAAACGCGACACCGCCGAGCGCCCCGCGCAAGAAATCGAACTGAAGCTGGCCTTGCCGGCGACGGACCCGGCCCGCCTGGCCACGCTGCTGGCGCGCACACCGGTGCTGGCGCGCCGCAAGGCCACGCAGCTGCACCTGCACAACATCTACTACGACACGCCCGCTCAGGCGTTGCGCCAGGCGCGTGTGGTGCTGCGTCTGCGGCGCGTTGGCAGCGAGGCCAGACCGCACTGGCTGCAGACGCTCAAGACCGGCGCGCGCAGCAACTCGGCCCTGAGCCAGCGGGGCGAATGGGAAGTGCCGGTACCGGGCGCGCGCCTGCGGCGCGATGCGCTCCCCTCCGGCCCCTGGTCACGCCTCGACCCGGACGGCACCGTCTTCCGGGCGCTGAAGCCTTGTTTCGTGACGACTTTCCAGCGCACCAGCTGGACCGTGCGCCGGCGCGACCGCAGCGTGGTCGAGGTGTCGCTGGACATCGGGCAGATCACCGCGGGTGAGCAGCGCAGCGCCATTTGTGAGCTGGAACTTGAACTGCGTGAGGGCGCGCCCCAGGCGCTGTTCGACGTCGCCCGGCTGATTGCCCAGCACGTTGCCACCCTGCCCGCCAGCATGAGCAAGGCCGAGCGTGGTTATGCCCTGGCCCAGAAGCAGCTCGACAGGCCCCTGCCGGCCAAGCCGCCGTCGCTGCCAGCCAAGCTGTCCTTGCGCGAGGCGGCGCAGCGGGTCTTGCGCGAGGCCTTCTGCCAGTTCACGACCAACCTGGGCGCACTGCGCACCTCGGATAATCCGGAGCTGGTGCACCAGGCACGGGTCGGCTGGCGGCGCTTCAAGAGCGCCTGGCGGCTTTTCAGGCCGGTGCTGGCCGCCGATGCCGTGCCGTCCTGGCAGCCGCTGCAGCCACTGCTTACCTTCCTGGGTGAACTGCGGGATCTGGATGTCGCCCGGATCGAGACGCTGCCCCGGCTGGCCGGCGCGTACAACGCCGGGGACCCCCGGCGTGCCGAGGCCAGCCAGGCGCTGGCCACCGCCTTGCTGCAGGCCGCGACACTGCAGCGCAAGGCGCTGCGTTACGCGCTGCAAGCCCCGACGGTCGGGCAGACCTTGCTGGCCACCACACAATGGATCGAGGCGCTGTCTGACATGACCGAGCGCCCCACTGCCACCGCTGAAAAGCCTTTGCCGCTGTCGGCCTGGGCGCGGCAGCGCATGGCGCGCCTGCACGCGCAGCTGGAGCGCACGCTGAAGCAGGCGACCCAAGCCGAACACCAGCACCGCGTACGCATCCTCGCCAAGCGACTGCGTTACGGCATCGAGGCCTTGCGCCCGTTGCTGCCGAAGAAACGCACAGCACGCTGGTACGAGCAGGCCCAGCGCCTGCAGACCACGCTGGGGATGACACGCGACGTCATGCAGGCGAGCGCACTGGCCACCCAGCTGTTGGGCAAGACCGGTCTGCCGCTGCGGGCATGCCGGCGGCCGCCGTTCTCTAGAAGCGGTGCGCCAGCGTGATGCGCAGTGTGCGCGGCTCGGCGGGGTGGAGGTGGCGGTCGAACACCGCGGCGCTTTCACTGGCCAGCTGCGACTCGTACCAGTATTCGATGTCGTTGGCGCGGCGGTCGAACAGGTTGTACACATCCAGCGTGTGCTGCGTGCGCCGGTTCACCCGGTAGCCCAGGCGCAGGTTGGTCAGCACCGAAACGGACGAACTGACCGAGTTGTCCTCGATCAGCGGGCGCGGGCCGACGTAACGCAGCCGCAGCGCGCCGAACCAGGGGCCCAGGCGGTCGATGCTGAGCCCCAGGTTGGCGGTGGCGGTGGCCGCGCCCGGAATATGCTGGCCTTCTGCCGCGTCGTCGCTGAAGCGGGCCTGCGACCAGGCCAGGTCGGCATCAAGCGCCAGCCAGCGGTTGACGGCAATGTAGTTGGTCCATTCGATGCCGGTGCGGCGCGACGGCCGCGACGCCTCGGTGGTGCCGGCATCGCCGACGAACAGCAGTTCCGAATCGGCCTGGAGCTGCCACAGCGCCAGCGTGGTCTGCCAGCCCGGCACCACTTCCGAGCGCAGGCCCACTTCGGCACCGCGGGTGCGCACCAGCGGCTGGACCTTCTGCGCCGCCGTGGACGGGTCGTTGGGGTCGACGGTGATGGTGGTGCCGCGGGCGTCGTTGGAGTGGAAGCCGTGACCGTAATTGACGTACAGCTCGGTCTTGCGCCACAGGCTGGCGATCAGTGCCAGCTTGGGCGTGAGCATCTGGTCGTGGCTCCGGCCGGTGTTTTCCGGCAGGCTGGCATCCACCTTGAAGTCGTAGGCATCACCGCGCAGGCCGACGATGGAGCGCAGCCACCCGTTCCAGCGCCACTCGCTCTGCGCCCAGAGTGCCAGGCTCTGCTGCCGCACCTGGTCTTCGCGCACGGTCTTCCAGACGGTGCGACGGCTGGTGCTGTACAGGCCCACGGGGCTGAGGTGGTCGATCCGGCCCTGCACACCGAAGCTGTTGACCACCTCGCGCCCGCCCCATTGCTGAAACAGGGCCTGCGACGCCGCGAAGCCGCCCGCCTGCCGCCGCTCGGCCTGCTTGAACTGGTCGCCGGTATCGCAGTTGCCGTTGGCGGCCTGGTCGTTCAGGCAGTACTGGAAGTTGGACCACAGGTCCAACCCCGAGTGCAGCCACCAGACGGTGGCCTTGCGCTGGCTGTTCTGGCTGCGCTGCGCCCATTCGCCCGACAGGCTGTAGCGGAAGGTCTTGCCGCCGGTGCTTGCGTCCAGCGTGCCATAGCGATCCACCAGACCGCTGTCGATCGCCCGCTCGGCCACCTGGTCGGTGGACGTCCAGCGGCCCTGGTAGGCCATGCCGGTGAGCGAGAAGCCGTGATCGCGTGTGCCCTGGCTGTAGCGCAGCAGGCCGTTGAGCTTGCCGTACTGCTCGGGCTCCTGCCAGGGGCCGTTGTTGTGGAACAGCTCCAGCCCGTACAGCAACTGGCCACCGCCCCATTGCGGCGAGCCGGCCAGCAAGGTGCGTGCATAACCGCGCTGCCCCAGGGTCAACTGCGCCAAGGGGCCGTCGAGCTGGCGGGCGTAGTCGATGCGGGCCACCCCGGCGGATGAAAAGTCGCCCTCTTCCGCGTAGTAGGGGCCTTTGCGGTAGCTGATGCGCTCGACCAGCTCGGGGATGAGGAAGTTGAGGTCGGTGTAGCCCTGGCCGTGCGCGTGCGTGGGCATGTTCACGGGCATGCCGTTCACGCTGGTGGCGAAGTCGGTGCCGTGGTCGAGGTTGAAGCCGCGCAGGAAATACTGGTTGGCCTTGCCGTCGCCGGCATGCTGGGTGACGATCAGGCCGGGCACCATCTCCAGCGCCTCGCCCGGGCGCAGCAGGGGCACGGCGTCCAGGCGCTGGCGCGACACCACGCCTTCGCTGCCGGCGGCGGCCACGCCCTCCAGGTTTTCCGCCTGGCTGCGGATTTCGACCACGGACAACGTTGCGCCCTCCTGCGCCGCCACCCCGGTGACCACGCCCCAGCAGCAGTATGAAAAAAACAATAATTTTCTTAACGGCATCGACAAAAAAAACCGGTTTCCCGGCCTTCCGCGTCCAGTTCGACCGGGCCAGTGTCTTGCGCCGTCCGCAGACGCGCCATACGTCAGATGGCGTATGCACCGGCCCCGCACCGGCTGGGCCGGCAGGTCGCCCGGCGCGGTCAGCGGGCCGGGTGGTAATGCCGGTGCGGCTGGCCCCCCGGCCCATGGTGGTGGGCGCGCTGTTCAGCCTGCAGCGCCACGAGGTTGAGCTGACCGTGCCGCACACCGCTCTCGGCCATCAGGGCGTCGGCAAACTGCCTGACCTCGGCGGTCGGTCCCTTGAGGATGACGGTTTCCAGGCAGTTCTCATGATCGAGATGGCTGTGCATGGCGGCCACCGTCAGGTCGTGGTGCGCATGGTGCAGGCCGGTCAGGCGCTGGGCCAGCGCCCGTTCGTGGTGGTCGTACACATAGGACAGGTTGGCCACGCAATGCCCGGCTGGCGGCGCATGCCGGCGGTCGGCTTCGAGCGCGCTGCGGATCAGATCGCGCACGGCTTCGGAACGGTTGCTGTAACCACGCGCGGCAATCAGGTCATCGAATTCCTGCGCCAGTGTTTCGTCCAGAGAAATGGTGAAGCGGTCCATGAAAATGTCTCCGATCTGGGCTGGACACAGCCGTCTGCTTACTGAAACGCCACTTCCGCAAAACTGCGCAGCTTGCGGCTGTGCAGCTGGTTGATGCCGCCGGCGCGCAGCAGCTCCAGCGCGCGGATGCCGATGCGCAGGTGCTGGTCCACGCGCTCGCGGTAGAAGTGGTTGGCCATGCCGGGCAGCTTGATCTCGCCGTGCAGGGGCTTGTCGCTCACGCACAGCAGGGTGCCGTAGGGCACGCGGAAGCGAAAGCCGTTGGCGGCGATGGTGGCGCTTTCCATGTCCAGCGCCACGGCACGGCTCTGGCTGAAACGGCGCTGGGGCTGGTTGTCGGGCAGCAGCTCCCAGTTGCGGTTGTCGGTGGTAGCGACCGTTCCCGTGCGCATGATCTGCTTGAGTTCGGAACCATGCAGCCCCGTGACATCGGCCACCGCCTGTTCCAGTGCCAGCTGCACTTCGGCCAGCGCGGGAATAGGCACCCACAAGGGCAGTTCCTCGTCCAGCACATGGTCTTCGCGCACATAGGCGTGGGCCAGCACGTAGTCGCCCAGCTGCTGGCCGTTGCGCAGGCCGGCGCAGTGGCCCAGCATCAGCCAGGCGTGCGGGCGCAGCACGGCGATGTGGTCGGTGATGTTCTTGGCATTGGCCGGGCCCACGCCGATGTTGACCATCGAGATGCCGTTGCCGTCCGGGCGCACCAGGTGGTAGGCCGGCATCTGCGGCAGGCGCGGCGGGGCTTTCCCAAGTGCATCCCCCGGCTGCGCCGCCTCGCCCACGCGGCGCGTCACCACATTGCCGGGTTCGACAAAGGCGGCATAGTCACCACCGGCGTCCTGCATGAGCTCATGGCCCAGGCGGATGAATTCGTCGATGTAGAACTGGTAGTTGGTGAACAGCACGAAGTTCTGGAAGTGCTCGGGCACCGTGCCGGTGTAGTGGCGCAGGCGGTGCAGGGAATAGTCCATGCGCTGCGCGGTGAACAGCGCCAGCGGCAGCGGCCGGCCGGGCTGGGGCTGGTAGGTGCCGTTGGCGATGCCGTCGTCCATGGCGCCCAGGTCGGGCAGGTCGAACCAGTCGCGCATCATCTGCCGGCGCTCGGCGCCGAGGCTGCCTTCGATGTGCTCGTTTTCGGCAAACGAGAAATGCACCGGGATGGGCTGCTTGCTGGTGGTCACCTCCAGCGCCACGCCGTGGTTGAGCAGCAGCAGGCGGAACTGCTCCAGGTAGTAGTTGTGGAACAGGTCGGGCCGCGTGAGTGTGGTC
>CAZJKR010000041.1:11591-12055 GCA_964546615.1 uncultured Curvibacter sp. | reverse complement strand
CCCCGCCACAAAGCCGTAGCTCAGGCGCTCCTGCGCGCCGGCCGGCTGGCGCAGCACGGTGTCGGTCCGGACGCGCACCAGCGGGTAGTAGGCGCGCACCGGGCCGGCGCTGTCGTCGCCGGCCACGAAGCGCTGCATGCCCTGGCGCAGGTGGGCGATGCTGCTGTCGTAGATGCGGCGTGCATGGGCCAGCGCGGCGGCCGCGTCGTCAAACTGCTGGGGAGCGATCAGGGCAGGCAGGTGATGCATGAACGGAATTGTGCCCGTCCCCGGGCCATCCTGTCGCGTCTCAGCCTTCGAATTGCGGATGCAGCTGCCGGATGCGGCTCAACGCCATGGCCGCGGCCGCGGTGCGGGTTTCCACGCCGAGCTTGGCGAACACGTGCTCCAGGTGCTTCTTCACCGTCATCGGGCTGGTGCCCAGGATGTCGCCGATGTCGCGGTTGATCTTGCCCTTGACCACC
>CAZJKR010000041.1:10625-11581 GCA_964546615.1 uncultured Curvibacter sp. | reverse complement strand
CCTCAGCCTCCTTCGGCGTGAGCTTGAAGCTCAGCGAGATCGCCTCGATCACGCTCTCGTCCGACACCTCCTGCATGATGATCAGCCAGTCGCCGCCGCTGCCGTCGCCGTTGTGCTGCTGCAGGCGGAAGGTGAGGCGCCGCGCGCCCTGCTCCACGCTCAGTCGCGGCGCCTCGGCCAGCGGCTCGCCGCACGCCAGCGACTCGGCCACATGGGCCACGCTGTGGCGCAGCCAGCTCAGCACCGCGGCGGGCGCATACGGGCCGCTGCGGCCGCAATAGCGCTGCAGCAGCGCGCGCGCCAGCGGCGTCTGCCACATCAGCCGGCCGTCGCTCACGCGCACCGTGATGCTGGCGTAACCGAAGGCGTCCAGCGCATTACGCGCCTGGCGCCGTTCGCGCGCGCCCTGCAGGTGCACGTTCATGCGCGCCAGCACCTCCTTGGGCTTGATCGGCTTGGTGACGTAGTCGGTACCGCCGGCCTCCAGTGCGGCCACCAGGTGCTCGGTCTCGGTCAGGCCGGTCATGAAGATGATGGGAATGTGGGCGGTGCTCGCATCGGCCTTGAGGCGGCGCGCCACCTCGAAGCCGTCCATGCCGGGCATCATGATGTCGAGCAGCACGATGTCGGGGCGCGCCTGTGCGGCGCGCTGCAGCGCCGAGGCGCCGTCGAGCGCCACCAGCACGGTGTAGCCGGTTTCGTCCAGCGCATCGTGCAGCAGCGACAGGTTGTCGGGCACGTCGTCGACGATCAGCACCACATCGCTGTGGGCGCGGTTGAGGGTCTGTTCCAGGGGCTTGTTCATGGGGTCGGGCTCGCAGGGGCCGGCGCCAGCTGGGCCAGCACGGCGTCGAAGCGGTATTGCTGCGTCAGCGCGCGCAGCTGTTCGCACCAGGGTTGGCAGTCCGGCTGCTGCGCCTGCAGTTCGTCGAGCAGCGTGAGGATGCCGCGGTAAT
>CAZJKR010000041.1:0-10615 GCA_964546615.1 uncultured Curvibacter sp. | reverse complement strand
GCCGGCCATCTCGCGCAGCCGCTCCTGCTGCGCGCGTGGCGGCGGCGGTGTGCGGGCCGGCGGTGCGACCGCTGGCGCCTCGCTCCACTGCAGCTGCAGGCGTTTTTCCAGCCAGTCCAGCAGCTCGCTGTGGCGCACGGGTTTGGTGATGAAGTCCTCCGGCCGGATGCCGGCATCGTTGTCCAGCCCCTTGTCGAAGGCATTGGCCGACACCACCGCCACCGGCACGGTGTGCAGCCCCGGCATGCGGCGCAGACGGCGGATGGTTTCCCAGCCGTCGATGCCCGGCATGGCCAGGTCCATCAGCACGGCGTCGGGCCGGTAACCGGCGGCCAGCAGATCCAGCGCATCATGGCCGCTGGCGGCGGTGCGCAGTACGAAACCCAGGGGGGTCAGCAGTTGACTGAGCAACTCGCGGTCGGGTTCCTCGTTGTCCACCACCAGCAGGTGGCGGCGCAGCCCGCTGTAGCCACGCCGCGCCGGCCGCACGGTCTGGCGCGCCGGCTGCCGCTGCGCGGCGGCATGCACTTCCGGCAGGAACAGCTTGACCTGGAACACCGAGCCCAGGCCGGGCGTGCTCTGCGCCGTGAGCTCGCCGCCCATCAGGTCGGTCAGCATCTTGGCGATGGTCAGGCCCAGCCCGGCGCCGGGCGCCGCCGCCACCGCCGTGGCGGCACGGGTGAAGGGCTCGAACACGCGGTCGAGCTCCTGCAGCGTCATGCCGGGCCCGGTGTCGCGGATGTCGAGGTAGGCCATCTCGCGCGCGTAGCGTACGTGCAGCGCCACCTCACCCTGGGCGGTGAACTTGATGGCGTTGCCCAGCAGGTTGATGAGGATCTGGCGCACGCGTTTTTCGTCGGCGCGCACCACTTCGGGCAACGGGCTGAGCGGCACGAAACGGAAACGCAGCCCCTTGGCCGCGGCCTGCGGCTCGAACATGGCCACCAGTTCGTGCACGCAGTCGGCAAAGGCCATGGGCTTGACGTCCAGCGTCAGCTTGCCGGCCTCGATGCGCGCAATGTCCAGCGTGCCTTCGATCAGCGACAGCAGGTGTTCGCCGCCGCGGCGGATGACCTGCACCGCGTGCTTGCGGTGCGGCGGCACCTGCGCGTCCTCGCCCATCAGCTGCGCATAACCCAGGATGCTGTTGAGCGGCGTGCGCAGCTCGTGGCTGATGGCGCTGATGTAGCGGCTCTTGGCCTGGTTGGCCTGTTCGGCCTGGTGCTGGGCCCGCTCGGCCGTGCGCTTGGCCTGCTGCAGGGCGGCATCGGTCTGCTGGTGCAGCTCGATCTCGCGCATCAGCAGGTGGGTCTGGCGGTTCGACTCCTCCTGCGCCACCTGCCGGCTCTTGTGGGCCAGCACCACCCACCAGGCCACCAGGCCGGCAATCACCAGCAGGGCCATGTAGGCCTTGAGGAAGCCGGCGCGCAGGGCGGCCTGCGCACTGCCGTCGGGCAGCGCATCGACCAGCGTCAGCGCGCGCAGTTCCTGGTGGTAGAGCAGGCCGAACACGGCCCCCAGCAGGGGCACGATCAGCAGCATGAGCAGCAGGAAGTGCCCCAGGCCGGTGTCCAGGTAGGGCCAGATGGGCCGGGGCAGCAAGCGGCGCAGCGCCGCCGACCACTGGACCGACAGGCGGGCGTGCGGTTTGCACAGATCGCCGCAACGCGCATCGAGCGTGCAGCACAGCGAACAGATCGGGCCCTGGTAAGCCGGACAGTGCGCCATGTCGGGCCCTTCGTAGTCGCGCTCGCAGATCGCGCAGCGCTGCAGCGCGTAGCGTGCGTAAGGGCCTGTCGCCTGCGTGCCGGCGCAGGTGGCCGCGGGGCCTGCCGGCCCGTGGTCCGCCGCCGGGCGCACGGGACCGTCGGACTCGCGTGCGATGTAGTACTTGCCCCGGGTGAGCCAGGCGATCAGCGGGGAGGTGACAAAGGCCGTGCCGAGCGCGATCAGCGCCGAGAAGGCCTGCGCCAGTTCGCCGAACAGGCCGAGGTGGGCCGTGATCGACACCAGGGAGGCCAGCGCCATGGCCCCCACGCCCACGGGATTGATGTCGTAGAGGTGGGCGCGCTTGAACTCGATGCCCTTGGGTGACAGGCCCAGCGGCTTGTTGATGACCAGATCGGCCACCACGGCCATCATCCAGGCGATGGCGATGTTGGAGTACAGGCCCAGCACGTCGCCCAGCGCCTGAAAGACGTTCATCTCCATCAGCATGAAGGCGATCAGGGTGTTGAACACCACCCACACCACCCGGCCCGGGTGGCTGTGCGTCAGGCGCGAGAAGAAGTTGCTCCAGGCCAGCGAGCCGGCATAGGCGTTGGTGACGTTGATCTTGAGCTGCGAGATCACCACGAACAGCGCGGTGGCCGCCACCGCCCAGCCGTAGTGCGGAAACACGTACTCGTAGGCCGCCAGGTACATCTGGTTGGGGTCCACCGCCCGCTCCAGCGGCACCGAATGGGTGATGGCCAGGTAGGCCAGCAAGGCGCCGCCGATGCTGCCGAGGCCGCCAATCATCTTCACCACCCCCAGCACCACCCAGCCCGGCCCGCCGGCCAGCACGCCGAACCACCAGCGGCGCCGGTTGGCGGTGTTGCACGCCGGCATGAAGCGCAGGTAGTCGGCCTGCTCGCCCATCTGCGTCATCAGGGCGATGCCCACCGTCAGGGCGGCACCAAACAAGGGCAGACTGAAGCCCGATGAGACCCCTTTCTCACCCTTGTAGTGCACGATGCCCGAAAAGGCACCAGGATCGAGCGCCAGCACATACCCAAAGGGCACCAGCAGCATCAGCAGCCACAAGGGCTGGGTCCAGACCTGCAGCCGGCTGATGGCCGAGACCCCATGCGCGACCAGCGGGATGACCACCACGGCGCAGATCAGGTACCCCCAGCTGGGCGGAATGCCCAGCGCCAGCTCCAGCGCGTAGGCCATGACGGCCGCCTCCAGCGCAAAGAAGATGAAGGTGAAGGAGGCGTAGATCAGCGAGGTGATGGTGGAGCCGATGTAGCCGAAGCCGGCGCCGCGGGTGAGCAGGTCCATGTCCACGCCGTAGCGCGCGGCATAGACGCTGATGGGCCAGCCCGCCAGGAAGATGATGAGCCCGGTGGCCAGGATGGCCCACAGGGCGTTGGTCCAGCCGTACTGCACCAGCAGCGTGGCCCCCACCGCCTCCAGGATCAGGAAGGAGGCGGCGCCAAACGCCGTCTTGGCCACCCGCCACTCCGACCACTTGCGAAACCGCTGGGGCGCAAACCGCAGCGCATAGTCCTCCATGGTCTCGCTGGCCACCCAGCTGTTGTAGTCGCGCCGCACCTTGATGATGGACTGCACGGCACCGCGCCCGGCGGTTTCGCTGGCCGCAGGCGTGCCGGGGTCCGCCGGCATGGCAGGCGGGGCAGTCAACGGCGAGGCCTGGGCGTCCATGAAAGGCGGGCTGGCGGCGTGGGTGGTGGCAAAGGCCAGCACAGGTGCAGGTTCTGTGCCATGCCGCAGCGCAAGATGGCCAAACGCCGCGAATGGCACTAATCTTGCTGCCAGCCCCGGAGAGATTTGATGGAATTGATCCCCCGCGTTCGGCCGGCCTTTGCGGCCGCACGGTCTGATTTTGAAGCGAAGCGATATGGAACTGACTCCCCGTGTTCGGCCGGCCTGTACGGCCGCGCGGTCTGATATTTGAGCGAAGCGATATGGAACTGACTCCCCGCGAAAAAGACAAGCTGCTGATCTTCACCGCCGCCCTGTTAGCCGAACGGCGTATGGCGCGCGGCCTCAAGCTCAACTACCCTGAAGCCGTGGCCTTTATCAGCGCCGCGGTGATGGAAGGCGCGCGCGACGGCAAGACCGTGGCCCAGCTCATGAGCGCGGGCCGCACCCTGCTCACGCGCGCCGATGTGATGGACGGCATCGCCGAGATGATCCCTGACATCCAGGTGGAAGCCACCTTTCCCGACGGCACCAAGCTGGTCACGGTGCACCAGCCGATTGTTTGAAGCGTTTGAAGACCCCCTCTACAGGAGCCCCCATGCCGCGCCTCTCCCGGATTGCTACCAAAACAATAGCTGCCTGCGCCCTGATGACGGGCGCAAATGCCGTTTTTGCCCATGAAGGCCACGGCCTGCTCGGGACCCACTGGCACGCCACGGATGCCTGGGGCTTCGTGGCCGTCGGCGCACTGCTCGCCCTGGCCGTCTGGCTGTCGCGCAAGTGAGCGCGGCCATGGTTCCCGGTGAACTGCTGATCGACGACGGCGAACACCTGCTCAACCCGGGGCGCCGCACCTTGACCCTGGTGGTGAAGAACACCGGCGACCGGCCGATCCAGGTCGGCTCGCACTACCACTTTGCCGAGACCAATGGCGCGCTCGGTTTTGACCGCGAGGCCGCCCGCGGCATGCGGCTGAACATTGCCAGCGGCACCGCGGTGCGCTTCGAGCCCGGCCAGCAGCGCACGGTGGAGCTGGTGGACTACGCCGGTGAGCGCGTGGTGTACGGCTTTCGCGGCCTCCTCCAAGGAAGACTATGACACCCCCACGCTCATCACTTCGTGTATTCACTGCCCCCGGACCCGGGAGGGGCCTCTCACACGTCCCCGGGGGCCGCGGCCTCCCTTGGGGCTGCCCGGCGGGAGTCCTGTGATGGCAACGATCGGACGACGCGCCTATGCCGAGATGTTCGGCCCCACCGTCGGCGACCGTGTGCGCCTGGCCGACACCGAGCTCATTGCCGAAGTGGAGGCGGACTACACGCTGCGCGCTGGCGAAGGCCGGACAGACGCCGCCGGGAACCCCGTCGGCTACGGCGAGGAAGTGAAGTTCGGCGGCGGCAAGACCATCCGCGACGGCATGGCGCAGAGCCAGCGCACGCGTGAGCAGGGCGCCATGGACACGGTGCTGACCAACGCGCTCATCCTGGAGCACTGGGGCATCGTCAAGGCCGACATCGGCCTCAAGGACGGGCGCATTGCCGCCATCGGCAAGGCCGGCAACCCCGACACCCAGCCGGGCGTGGACATGGTCATCGGCCCCGGCACCGAGATCATCAGCTGCGAGGGCAGCATCGTCACCGCCGGCGGCATCGACAGCCACATCCACTTCATCGCGCCGCAGCAGATCGAGGAGGCGCTGTGCAGCGGCATCACTACCATGCTGGGCGGCGGCACCGGGCCGGCCACCGGCACCTTTGCCACCACCTGCACGCCCGGTCCGTGGAACATCGAGCGCATGCTGCAGGCGGCCGACGCCTTTCCCATGAACCTGGGTTTCCTCGGCAAGGGCAATGCCGCGCTGCCGGACGCGCTGCATGAGCAGATCAATGCCGGCGCCATCGGCCTGAAACTGCACGAGGACTGGGGCACCACGCCGGCGGCCATCGACAACTGCCTGAACGTGGCGGAAGCAACCGACACGCAGGTGGCCATCCACACCGACACGCTCAACGAGTCCGGCTTCGTGGAAGACACGGTGGCCGCCTTCAAGGGCCGCACCATCCACACCTTCCACACCGAAGGCGCCGGCGGCGGCCATGCGCCCGACATCCTGAAGGTGGTGGGCGAGGCCAATGTGCTGCCCTCCTCCACCAACCCGACACGACCCTACACCGTCAACACGCTGGACGAGCACGTGGACATGCTGATGGTGTGCCACCACCTCGACCCGGCGATTGCCGAAGACCTGGCCTTCGCCGAAAGCCGCATCCGCAAGGAAACCATTGCGGCCGAAGACATCCTGCATGACCTGGGCGCCATCAGCATGATGAGCAGCGACAGCCAGGCCATGGGCCGCGTGGGCGAAGTGATCATCCGCACCTGGCAGACCGCGCACAAGATGAAGCAACAGCGCGGCAAGCTGCCGGGCGATTCAGACCGCCACGACAACGCGCGCATCAAGCGCTACCTGGCCAAGTACACCATCAACCCGGCCATCGCGCACGGCATCAGCCACGAGGTCGGCAGCATCGAAGTGGGCAAGTGGGCCGACCTGGTGGTGTTCAAGCCGGCCTTCTTCGGCATCAAGCCGGCGCTCATCCTCAAGGGTGGTTTCATCGCCATGGCGGCCATGGGCGACCCCAATGCCAGCATCCCGACACCGCAGCCGGTGCACTACCGGCCGATGTTCGGCGCCTTCGGCGGCGCGCTGGCCAAAGGCAGCCTCACCTTCGTCTCGCAGGCCGGCATCGCGGCCGACATCGGCTCGCGCTTCGGCCTGTCCAAGCGGCTGGCGGCGGTGAAAGGCATCCGCGGCGTGGGCAAGAAGCACATGATCCACAACGACTACACGCCGCGCATGGAAGTCAATGCCCAGACCTACGAGGTGCGTGCCGACGGCCAGCTGCTGACCTGTGAGCCCGCCGTGAGCCTGCCCATGACGCAACGCTACTTCCTGTTCTGACCTTCCGCTTCTGATGCTGCAAGTCTCCAAACTCCTTCCGCGCGGCCAGGGCCTGGCCGCACCGTTGCTCAAGCGCGCCGCCACGGTGGAACTCGACTGGGACGTGCGCCAGAAAAGCCGCTTCGGCGCCACCGACTCGTCAGGCCGTGAGTTGGGCGTGTTCCTGCCGCGCGGCACTGTGGTGCGCGGCGGCGATGTGCTGGTGGCGGAAGACGGCTCGCTGATCCGGGTGATTGCCGCGCCGCAAGCGGTTCTGCGCATCACCGCCTGTGCCGAGCACGGTTCGCCCTTCGACCTGACCCGCGCTGCCTACCACCTGGGCAACCGGCACGTGCCGATCGAGCTGCAGCCCGACCACCTGAAGATCGAGCCCGACCACGTGCTGGCCGACATGCTGCGCGCCATGCACCTGACGGTGGTGGAACAGCAGGCCGCCTTCGAGCCCGAGGGCGGCGCTTATGCACAAGGCGGCCACAGCCATGGGCATGGCCACGCGCACGGGCATGACGAGGTGCATGCGCATCCGCACGAGCACGGCCACGGCCATGCACACGACCATGGTCACGCACACCCGCATGAACACCATGGCCACGATCATGGACATGCGCACTGACACATCGCTGCCCGCCGCCAGCCTGCTGCAGCTGATCTGGCTCGCCTCGCCGGCGCTGCCGGTCGGCGGCTTTTCCTACTCCGAAGGGCTGGAAGCCGCCGTGGATACAGCGCAAGTTGCTACAGAAAAAGAAGCAGCCGACTGGCTGGCCGACCAGCTGCACCTCACCTTGGCGCGCGCCGACCTGCCGGTGCTGGCACGCGCCATCAGCGCCTGGCGTACCGACGACCACGCCGCCCTGCATGCGCTCAACCGCTGGCTGCTGCAGACGCGCGAAACCAGCGAGCTGCGGGCGCAGACGGTGCAGATGGGCCGCTCACTCTTGGAGTGGCTCAAATCCGTTCACCCTGAGCTTGTCGAAGGGTCGGCCAACCAATGGGCTTCGACAAGCTCAGCCCCAACGGATAGTCCCCCCAGCTATCCCATCATGTTTGCCCTCGCCGCCGCCAGCACCCAAGCCCCGGTGCGCGACTGCCTGCTGGCCTACGCCTTCGGCTGGGCCGAGAACATGATGCAGGCCGCCATCAAGTCGGTGCCGCTGGGGCAGAGCGCCGGCCAGCGCATCCTGGCCCGGCTGGCGGCCGAGATCCCCGCCGCAGTAGATGCCGCCTGCCAGTTGCCCGAGGCCGACTGGCAAGCTTTCAGCCCCATGCTGGCCATCCTCTCCAGCCAGCACGAAACCCAGTACTCCCGCCTGTTCCGCTCCTGAACCACCCCTGTTGAGAACCCGTTCGCGTTGAGCCTGTCGAAACGCCTCCCCAGCCACACCACACCATGTCCCTGCACCACATCCCGAATCGCACCAAGACCCTGCCGCCGCTGCGCGTGGGCATCGGCGGCCCGGTCGGCTCCGGCAAGACCACGCTGCTGGAAATGCTGTGCAAAGCCATGCGTGCGCAGTACGACCTGGTGGCCATCACCAACGACATCTACACCAAGGAAGACCAGCGCCTGCTCACCGTCAGCGGCGCACTGCCGGCCGAACGCATCATGGGCGTGGAGACCGGCGGCTGCCCACACACCGCCATCCGCGAAGACGCTTCCATCAACCTGGAAGCCATCGACCGCATGCTGGGTGATTTTCCCGATGCCGATATCGTGTTCATCGAATCCGGCGGCGACAACCTGGCCGCCACCTTCAGCCCCGAGCTGAGCGACCTGACGATCTACGTGATCGACGTCGCCGCCGGCGAGAAGATCCCGCGCAAGGGCGGCCCCGGCATCACCAAGAGCGACCTCTTCGTCATCAACAAGACCGACCTCGCGCCCTATGTGGGCGCCAACCTGGACGTGATGGAAGCCGACACGCGGCGCATGCGCAGCAATGCGCAGGGGCTGAAACCGTTTGTGATGACCAACCTCAAGACGCTGGCGGGGGTGGATGAGGTGGTGAGGTTCATCGAGACGCGGGGTCTGCTGCGGGCCTGAACCGTCAGAGCACCCCGTCGGCCGTTTCACGCAGGAAGGCCTGCACCACGGCCACCGTCGCTGCCGGGTCTTCCTCGTGCGGCACGTGGCCGAGCGACTCGAACAGCACCAGCTTCGATCCGGTGATGTCGGTCGCGAAGCGCCGAGCGTATTCCGGCGGCACCAAGCGGTCCTGCCCGCCCCAGAGAATGAGCGTGGGCTGCTTCAGGGTCTTGATGTCCTGCTCACGGCCGGCGAAGTGCACCGCCAGACGCTGGCTCAGAGCCTGGCGATTGCCGGCGCGCAAGGCCATGGCACGGTAGTAGGCCACCAGCTCGGGCGTCACGCGTGCCGGGTCGCCGTAGACGTCGCGCACGGACTGCTCGACAGCGCCGGGGGGCAGCAGGTAACGCATGGCCTCGCGCAGGCCGGGCGTGGCGCCGATGCGAAATCCCAGCGGCAGCCCGGTCGGGTCGAAGGTGTAGCCGGTGGCATCCACCAGGATCAGCGCCGCCACGCGCTGCGGCTGCGCATGCGCCGTGGCCCAGGCCACCTCGCCGCCCAGCGAGTTGCCGCCGAGCACGCAGCGCGCCACGCCCAGCCGGTCCAGCAAGGCCGGCACGAAGCGCACATAGGCGGCCATGGAATAGTCGCCACGCGCATTGGGGCCGGTCAGGCCGAAGCCCGGCAGGTCGAAGCGGATCACGCGGCGTGTCCTGCTCAGCTCACGAGCCCAGCCCTCCCAGGTGTGCAGACTGGCCGAGGTGCCGTGCACCAACACGATGGGCAGCGGGTCGTCGCGCGGGCCTTCGTCGCGCACATGCACCGGCAGGCCGTCGACCGTGATGAACTGCGAGGGCGGCGCGGCCCAGCGGGCCTTGAGCTGCTCCACCGGGATATCGGGAGCCCAGGCCCAACCCACGAAGGCGGCCAGCAGCGTGACCACCGCCAGCACGCCGAATCCGAAGATACGCAAGGTCTTGTTCATGTTGCTCTCTTCCCCTGCAGAAGATGCGCATGCACCGCCCCTGCCTTGAGATGGCGGTACAGCGTCAGCCCCAGCGGTGCGAGCTGCTCTTCTCCCCAGGTCCGCGGCGCTTCCAGGTAGATGTAGCCACCGGTCGCCACGGCACGCGCAGCGGCTTGCAGAGCAGCGTCGAACAAATCCGCATCAAACGGCGGATCGAGAAAGATCAGATCGGCACTGGCCGGCGGCAATTGCTTGAGGGCGGCAATGCCATCACCCCGCTGCACCTGCACGGCATCGGCCTTGAGCTGCTCCTTGATCTTCTTGAGCTGGGCAATGAGCATCGTGTCCTGCTCCACCAGTTGCACCTGCTGTGCACCGCGCGAGGCGGCCTCGAAGCCTAAAGCGCCGGTGCCGGCAAAGGCATCCACGCAGCGCCAGCCGGTGAGGTCTTGCCCGAGCCAGTTGAACAGCGTCTCGCGCACGCGGTCGGGTGTGGGGCGCAGGCCGGGTTTGTCGGCCACCGGCAGCTTGCTGCGCTTCCACTGGCCGCCGATGATGCGCACCTCGCCGGCCGCTGCGCGTGCGGCACGCGCTGGAGCGGCGCCGGCTTTCTTGGCGGCGGGCTTGTCGGGTTTGTGCTGTGTCGATGGTTTCATGGTTTTCCTCCCACCACCACCGTCACCATGCGCTCGGGCTGCAGCTTGCGCGCGAAGGCGGCCTTGATGTCGGCCACCGTCACGCGTGCCACCTGCTGCGTCCAGCTGTCGAGGTAATCCAGCGGCAGCTTGTTCCAGGCGATGTTGGCCACGTTGTCGAGCAGCTTGCGGTTGCTGTCGATGCGCAGTGCGAAGCCGCCGATCAGGTTGTCCTTGGCGGCTTTCACTTCGGCCGCGCTCGGCCCCTCGGCCACAAAGCGCTGCACGACCTCCCGTGCCACCTGCACCGCCTGCGCGGCCTGGTCGGGCCGGGTCTGCAGGCCCAGCGTCCAGGCGCCGGCGTGCAGGCCGGGGGCGAAGTAGCTGTAGACGCTGTAGCTCAAGCCGCGTTTCTCGCGCACCTCGGTGGTCAGGCGTGAGACGAAACCGCCGCCACCCAGGATGTAGTTGCCCACCAGCAGGGGAAAGAAGTCGGGGTCGTCGCGCTTGAAGCCGGGCTGGCCGATCAGCACATGGGCCTGGGCCGAGTCAAAGGGGATGCGCTGGGTCACGGCGGCGGCCAGCGGCGCCACCTCGGC
>CAZJKR010000040.1:2008-18703 GCA_964546615.1 uncultured Curvibacter sp. | reverse complement strand
GTCGATCAGGCCGGCGCGGCGCAGCAGCAGGTCGTCGTAGTAGCTGGTGAAGCCTTCGAAGAACCAGAGCAGCCGGGAATAGTTCTCCTGGCTGTAGTCGTAGCGCGTGAACTCGGCCGGACGCAGGCGCTTGACGTTCCAGGTATGAAAGTATTCATGGCTGACCAGCCCCAGCAGGGTGGTGTAGCCGTCGCCCGGCCGGGCACCCTGGCGCGGCAGGTCGCGGCGTGCGCAGATCAGTGCTGTCGAGTTGCGGTGCTCCAGGCCGCCATAGCCGTCGTCGGTGGCGTTGAGCATGAAGACGTAGCTGGTAAAAGGCGGCTTGCGCGTGAGACGTTTGCCCTTGCCATGCCAGAACCGGATCTCGGTTTCGCAGATTCGACGTACATCGGCCAGCAGGCGTTCGCTGTCGAAGCTCGGCGGCGCACCGGCCACCACGAAGCGGTGGGGTACGCCGCAGGCTGTGAAGGAGCCGCTCCAGAATTCGCCCAGTTCCACCGGGCAGTCGACCAGCGCGTCATAGTCGGCAGCCTGGTACAGGCCGAAACCTCGGCGATCAATCTTCTGCGGGCTCAGGCCGGTGGCCACAGACCAGGTGGCGGGTGCCCGCTGGGCAACCAGCTCCAGTTTATGCGGGGCATCTTCCTGTCCGATAACCCGCAGGCACAGGCTGGTGCCGTTGAAGAAGCCGCGCGTCGCGTCGAGCCAGGCGGTGCGCACCGAGTTGTCGTAGGCATAGACCTCGTAGCTCAGCACCAGCGGCTGCTGCGGTGAGCATTCGACCTGCCAGCTGCATTTGTCGAGTTGCTGCACCGGTACCACTTTGCCGCCTTGCCGGGCCTGCAACTGCTGCAGCTGCTTGGAGAACTCCCGTACCAGATAACTGCCAGGAATCCACACGGGCAGCGCCAGACGCTGCTGCGGATTTGGCTGGGCAATGGTGAGGGTGACACGAAACAGGTGGGCGTGCAGATCGGCCAGTTCGACCCGATAGTGGAGTGGCGTCGCAAGCTTCATGGGGCGGTGAGTCTGGCGGGGCATGGGCCGGTTCAGCGAAGCTCGCTCAGGTGTTTTTCGATCTGCTGGGCGTTGATGGCCCCCGGCACCCGTGAACCATCGGCAAAGATCAGGGTAGGCGTGCCGGTGATCCTGTGCTTGCGACCGAGCTCCAGGTTGCGGGTCAGGGCGGAGGCGTCACAACTGGCCGCAGTGGGCGGTTGGTCCCGGTACATCCAGTCCTGCCATGCCTTGCCCTTGTCCTTGGCGCACCAGATGTTCTTCGACTTTTCCGCCGAGTCGGCACTCAGGATGGGATAGAGGAAGGTGTAGACCGTGATGTTGCTGACCTTTTCCAGGTCGCGTTCGAAGCGTTTGCAGTAGCCGCAATTGGGATCGGCGAACACCGCCACCTTGCGCTTGCCGTTGCCGCGCACGACGGTGAAAGCGTCTTTCAGCGGCAGGCTGTCGAAGCTGACAGCGGTCAGCTTGTCGACACGTTCCTCCGTCAGGTTGCGGCGCTGGCGCAGGTCGATCAGGTTGCCCTGGATCAGGTAATTGGCTTCGGCATCGGTATAGAAAATGTCGGTGCCGTTGACGCGGATTTCGTACAAGCCCGGGACCGGCGTCTTGCTGATCTCGTCCACCCTTTGCAATTGCGGCAAGCGCTCGACCAGGTTCTTGCGGATCGTGGCTTCCTGGCTCTGCGCAGTAAAAGCCAACAGGGCCAGGAAGCTGACCAGCAGGGGCTTGAGAGATTTCGTCATCGTACTTTCCAGGCGACAAGCGGTCGCGTCGTTCAAAAATCCATGGCTTGCCGGGCCAGCCATTGCTTGAGCAGGCCGCTGCGCTCCACGCCCCGCATGCCCCAGGTGCGCAGCGCACGCCAGACGTCGCCCTCGCGGGCGAACAGCAGTTGCAGACCATCCATGCCGGCGTCCAGCGCCAGCATGCCGGCCTTGCGGCTGCGTTCGTAGCGTCGCAGCAGCCTGTCGTCCTCCACACCACGCCAGTAGGCGCGATCATGAAGGGTCCGGGCCAGTTCCGCCACGTCGGCCAGGCCAAGGTTCAGCCCTTGACCGGCCAAGCACCCAGGCACCGCACGCGGCATGGCCCGACCATTGGCGCGCCTGCGCTTTTTGCAGCGGCCAGACCCGGCGTTCGCTGGTCAGTGTCAAGGTTCCCAGGGCTTGCCCGCTGGCGATTTCCAGTTCGCGGCAGAAATCTTCCGGTTGGGCCGCCTGCAGGCGGGCGGCCTGCTCAGGAGAAACAGACCAGACAATGGCGACAGAGTTCCCGTGCGCGCCGCCCATGGGTAAAAAAGCCAGGATGTCGCCGTGTGCAAACCACTGGCGCGCATTCTGGCCATGCGGTTTTTCGCACTGGACACGCGCAGCCAGCGCGTGTTGGGGGTAGGGCGTGACCTCGAAGTCCACGCCGAACTCGGCACGTGTGCTGCTGGCGCGGCCCTCGCAGACGACGGTCAGCCTGGCCGGTGCCGGCGCCGAGAGAACTTCGATGTGCGGCTGAAAGGCTACGGCCTGGGCCAGCTGTCCTTCCAGTGCGGGGACATCGACGATCCACGTCAGGGCCGGGGCGCCAAGTTCGACAGCGTCAAAGTTCACCTCTGCGCCGCTGTCGCCCTGGATCTGCATGTGGGTTACCGGCGTGACTGCTTCGTGGGAGGGCCAGCAACGCAGGTTCTCGAGCAGCTCCTTCGACGCGCGGTTCAGAGCGTAAGCGCGCACATCAATGCCGCCGTTGCCGGTGTTGACGGCCACATCGACGAGGCCGACGCGCAGCCGTTCACGCGCCAGCAGCAGCGCCAGGGTGCGACCGACGATGCCGCCGCCGCGTATACAGACATCCAGGGGGAGAGCCATGGCCGGGATTGTAGAAGGCAGGGCAGAATCCTGCTGTTGCAGATCAATATCAAAACTCTGGAGTGATGGACAAGTGAGTGAATTCACCAAGCCGGGCGATGTGCAGGCCCGCATTGCGCAGCTGTTCGTATACCCGGTGAAGTCCTGCGCAGGCATTGCGCTGCAGGAGTCGCCGCTGACCGAGACCGGCCTCGATCTTGACCGTGCCTGGATGGTGGTGGATGCGCAGGGCGGCTTCGTATCGCAACGCGAACAGCCGCGGCTGGCGCTGGTGCAACCGCAGTTCCGACGCGGCGCGACCGAACTGGAGCTGCGCGCGCCCGGCATGCTGGCCCTGAGCCTGGCTGTTGATGTGGTGGAGCAGCCCGCCCGGGTGCGCATCTGGGACGACGAAGTGGCTGCCTATGACATGGGTGATGTCGCGGCCCAGTGGTTCACCGATTTCCTGTCGCTCACATCGCAAGGCTTGCCGGGTGCGCAGGCGGCCCGTTACCGGCTGGTGCGTTTCGACCCCGAGCAGCGCCGCCTGGCCAGCCTGAAATGGACCGGCGGGGTGGAAGCGCTCAACCAGTTCAGTGACGGTTTTCCGCTGCTGGTGCTGGGGCAGGCCTCGCTCGACGCGCTCAATGCCCGTCTGCAGGCGGGCGGCCATGCGCCGGTGAGTGTGGCGCGGTTCCGGCCCAACATTCTGCTGACCGGCCTGGAGGCGCACGACGAGGACCGTCTCGACACCCTGCACATCGTCACTGACGCGGGTGATGTGCGCCTCCAGCCGGTCAAACCCTGCCCGCGCTGCCCGATACCCAACATCGACCCGGTCACCGCCCTGAGCAGCCCGGAGGTGGGTGATGCGTTGCAGGCCTACCGGCAGGATGCGCGCGTCAATGGTGCCGTGACCTTCGGCATGAATGCCATCGTGCTGGCGGGCGTGGACGCGGTGCTGCGCGTGGGGCAGGCGGTGACGGCCGATTTCCGCTTCGACTGAGGGGCGAGGTGGGGCAGGGCCGGCTGGCTACAATCTCCCCTCTTCTTTTCGAGACCCCATCATGAGCCTGAAGTGCGGCATCGTCGGCCTGCCCAACGTCGGTAAATCCACCCTGTTCAACGCCCTGACCAAGGCGGGCATTGCGGCGGAGAACTATCCCTTCTGCACCATCGAGCCCAATGTGGGCGTGGTCGAGGTGCCGGACCCGCGCCTGCAGCAACTGGCCGAGATCATCCAGCCCGAGCGCATCGTGCCGGCCATCGTCGAGTTTGTCGATATTGCCGGCCTGGTGGCCGGTGCCAGCCAGGGCGAGGGCCTGGGCAACCAGTTCCTGGCCCACATCCGCGAAACCGATGCCATCGTCAACGTGGTGCGCTGTTTCGAGGACGACAATGTGATCCATGTGGCCGGCAAGGTCGATCCGATTTCCGACATCGAGGTGATCCAGACCGAGCTCTGCCTGGCCGACCTCGGGACCGTGGACAAATCGCTGGCGCGTTACACCAAGGCAGCCAAGAGCGGCAACGACAAGGAAGCCGCCAAGCTGGTTCAGATCCTCACGCGTGTGCAGGCCGCGCTCAACGAAGGCAAGCCGGTCCGTACCTTGGCGTTCAGCAAGGAAGACCAGGCCCTGCTCAAGCCGCTGTGCCTGATCACCGCCAAGCCGGCCATGTTCGTCGGCAACGTGAGCGAAACCGGTTTCGAGAACAATCCCTTGCTCGACCGCCTCAAAGACTACGCCGCCAGCCAGAATGCGCCGGTGGTGGCGATCTGCGCCAAGATGGAAGCCGACATGGCTGACATGAGCGACGAAGACCGCGCCCTGTTCCTGTCCGAAATGGGGCAGGACGAGCCGGGACTGAATCGCCTCATCCGGGCCGCCTTCAAGCTGCTGGGGCTGCAGACCTACTTCACCGCCGGTGTGAAGGAGGTGCGTGCCTGGACCATCCACATCGGCGACACCGCACCGCAGGCCGCCGGTGTCATTCATGGCGATTTCGAGCGCGGCTTCATCCGTGCCCAGACCATCGCCTTTGAGGACTTCATCGCCTGCAAGGGTGAACAGGGCGCCAAGGATGCGGGCAAGATGCGCAGCGAAGGCAAGGAGTACGTCGTCAAGGATGGCGCCCGGAAACACCCACAGCAGCGTCGCTGTCATGGTCAGGTAGCGCGCCAGCTTGCCGATGGCCATGTAGAGCAGGCAGGGCCAGAATGGCAGCTTGAGCCAGCCGGCCACCGCACACAGGGGGTCGCCGATGAGGGGCAGCCAGCTCAGCAGGCAGGCCTTGGGGCCGATGCGCTCCAGCCAGTCGAGCGCGCGCAGATGGGTGTTGGAGTGGCGGTACTTGTCCACCAGCTGGTGCGAGGCATAGCCCATGGCCCAGCTCGCCGCACCACCGAGTGTGTTGCCGATGGTGGCCACCAGCACCGCTGGCCAGAACAGATCCGGGTTGAGCTTGACCAGCCCGAACAGGGCCGGCTCCGAGCCCATGGGCAGCAGGGTGGCCGAGACGAAGGCGATCAGGAACAGCGTGCTCAGACCGTATTCCGGCAGAGCGAGCTGCGTCAGCAGGTGGTGCATCCAGGCTTCCATAGACGCTGCCAGTATAGGCAGGGCTTCGCACGGTCTGATGCAGCATTTCAATTGCTGAAATTTTGAGCAGCTAGAATACGCGACCCGGCTGCTGCCCGATTTTTCGGCAGCGTTTTTTTATTCCACGCCCATCGTCCACCCACCCCCATGAACATCGGTCCTTACGCACTGCCGAACACGCTGTTCGTCGCGCCGATGGCCGGGGTGACGGATCGGCCGTTCCGGCAGCTGTGCAAGACACTGGGTGCCGGCTACGCGGTCAGCGAGATGGTGACTTCGCGCAAGGACCTGTGGAACAGTCTGAAGACGTCGCGCCGGGCCAACCATGAGGGCGAGGTCGGCCCGATCGCGGTGCAGATTGCCGGTACCGACGCAGCCATGATGGCTGAGGCGGCGGCCTACAACATCGACCGCGGTGCGCAGATCATCGACATCAACATGGGCTGCCCGGCCAAGAAGGTCTGCAACAAGTGGGCCGGCTCGGCCCTGATGCAGGACGAGGCTCTGGCGCTGCAGATCATCGAGGCCGTGGTGGCCGCTTGCGCACCGCGCCATGTGCCGGTGACGTTGAAGATGCGCACCGGCTGGTGCCAGGCGCACAAGAATGCCGTGACGCTGGCGCGTGCGGCCGAGAGCGCCGGCGTGCAGATGGTGACCGTGCACGGGCGCACGCGTGAGCAGGGTTATGGCGGCCGTGCCGAGTACGACACCATCGCGGCGGTGAAGGCCGCGTTACGCATTCCGGTGGTGGCCAATGGCGACATCACCTCGCCCGAGAAGGCGCGCGACGTGCTGCGCGCCACCGGTGCCGATGCGCTGATGATCGGCCGCGCGGCGCAGGGACGGCCCTGGATCTTCCGTGAGATCGCGCACTACCTGGCCACGGGTGAGTACCTGGCGCCGCCGCTGGTGGCCGAGGTCCGGCGCCTGCTGCTGGACCACCTGCAGGACCACTATGCGCTGTACGGCGAGTACACCGGCGTGCGCAGCGCGCGCAAGCACATCGGCTGGTACGTCAAGGCGCTGCCGGGCGGCGAGGCCTTTCGCACTCGTATGAACGCGCTGGAAGACTGCGGCGCGCAGGTGCGGGCTGTGGCAGATTTCTTTGAGGAACTGGGCAGCCGCATGGACCGTATGCCCGCGGCCGTGGCGGATGCCCGCGAGAACGAAGGCGAAGAACGGATGGCGTTGAGCGTATGAGGGTGTTGCACCGCAAGACGGCAACCCCTGACGCGATGTCGGAGGAAAGCGAATGAGCAAAAAATACATAGAAGAATGCGTGCGCACCAGCCTGGAAGGCTATTTCAAGGACCTGCGCGGTACCGAGCCCGACGGCATGTACGACATGATGGTGCGCATCGTCGAAAAGCCGCTGCTGGAGGTGGTGATGCAGCAGGCTGAACACAATCAGTCGCGTGCCGCCCTGTGGCTGGGGCTGAACCGCAACACCCTGCGCAAGAAACTGGTCGAACACAAATTAATCAAGTAAGTCCCCAACCATGAACGCACTCATTTCCGTATCCGACAAGACCGGCATCGTCGAATTTGCCCAAGCGCTGCACGCGCTGGGCGTCAAGCTCATTTCTACCGGCGGCACCGCCAAGCTGCTGGCTGAACAAGGCCTGCCGGTGACCGAGGTGGCCGAAGTCACGGCCTTTCCCGAGATGCTGGACGGTCGGGTCAAGACCCTGCACCCCAAGGTGCACGGCGGACTGCTGGCGCGCCGCGATGTGCCCGAGCACATGGCGGCCCTGAAGGCGCATGGCATCGACACCATCGACCTGCTGGTGGTCAACCTCTACCCGTTTGAAGCCACGGTGGCCAAACCCGGCTGCACGCTGGAAGACGCGATCGAGAACATCGACATCGGCGGCCCGGCCATGGTGCGCAGCGCGGCCAAGAACTGGAAGGACGTGGGCGTGCTGACCGACGCCTCGCAGTACCCGGCCGTGCTGGCCGAACTGAAGGCCGCTGGCAAGCTGTCGGACAAGCTGCGCTTTGCGCTGTCGGTGGCAGCGTTCAACCGCATCGCCAACTACGATGCGGCCATCAGCAACTACCTGTCCGCCATCGACTTCGAGGCGACGGCCCAAGCCGGCGCACCGGTGAGCCTGCCCTTCTCGGCCCAGGCCAACAGCAACCTGGTCAAGCTGCAGGACCTGCGCTACGGCGAAAACCCGCACCAGCAGGCCGCCTTCTACCGCGACCTGTATCCGGCGCCCGGTTCGCTGGTGACGGCCAAGCAGCTGCAGGGCAAGGAACTCTCCTACAACAACATCGCCGACGGCGATGCGGCCTGGGAGTGCGTCAAGAGCTTCGACGTGCCGGCTTGCGTCATCGTCAAGCACGCCAACCCCTGCGGCGTGGCGGTGGGCAAGGACGCGCTGGAGGCCTACAGCAAGGCCTTCCAGACCGATCCGACCTCCGCGTTCGGCGGCATCATCGCCTTCAACCGCCCGGTCGATGCCGCCGCGGCCCAGGCCGTGAGCAAGCAGTTCGTTGAGGTGCTGATGGCGCCGGCCTACACGCCGGAAGCGCTGGCCATCTTCAAGGCCAAGGCCAATGTGCGCGTGCTCGAGATTTCGCTCGACGGCGTCAAGCGCGACGGCAAGACGCCGTGGGAGCGCGGCCTCAATTCGCACGACGTCAAGCGCGTCGGCTCCGGCCTGCTGATCCAGACCGCCGACAACTACGAACTGCAGCGCAGCGAGCTCAAGGTCGTCACCAAGCTGGCGCCGACGCCGCAGCAGCTCGACGACCTGCTGTTCGCCTGGAAGGTGGCCAAGTTCGTCAAGAGCAATGCCATCGTGTTCTGCAAGGACGGCATGACCATGGGCGTCGGTGCCGGCCAGATGAGCCGCCTCGACTCGGCGCGCATCGCCAGCATCAAGGCACAGCACGCCAAGCTGTCGCTGCAGGGCACGGCGGTGGCCAGCGATGCGTTCTTCCCGTTCCGCGACGGCCTGGACGTGGTGGTGGACGCCGGGGCGACCTGCGTCATCCAGCCCGGTGGCTCGATGCGCGACCAGGAGGTGATCGACGCCGCCAACGAGCGCGGCGTGGCCATGGTGTTCAGCGGCGTGCGCCACTTCCGCCACTGAGCTTTACAAGCCAAATCGGCCTCCCGTCCTTGTGAAATGGGCGGGGCAGCTATTGATTCAGTAGCAAAAGCCGGGATGGTCAGCCCTTGGGCGAACCATTCCGGTCGGCTGGTGCAGGCCGCTTGTCGATGAAGGCCTGCACGCCGTCGAGCGCGCAGTCGTCCATCATGTTGCAGGCCATGGTCTGGCTGGCCGCCTGGTAGGCGGCCTCGATGCCGCATTCCAGCTGCCGGTAGAACAGTTCCTTGCCCATGGCCAGCGCCACGCGCGGCTTGCTGACGATGCTGGCCGCCAGCCGCTCCACTTCGGCATCGAGCTGCTCCGGCGCGGCCACCCGGTTCACCAGCCCTTGCTCGCGCGCCTGCTCGGCGCTGATGAACTCGCCCGTGACCAGCATCTCGAACGCTGCCTTGCGGCCCAGGTTGCGCGACAGCGCCACGCTGGGCGTGGCACAGAACAGTCCCAGGTTGATGCCGCTGACCGCAAAGCGCGCATCGCTGGCGGCCACCGCCAGGTCGCACATGGCGACCAGCTGGCAACCCGCGGCGGTGGCGATGCCGTGCACGCGGGCGATCACCGGCACGCGCAGGCGCTGCAAGGCCAGCATCACCTGGCTGCAGTGCTTGAACAGGGTCTGGTAATAGGCCAGCGCGGGCGCGGCGCGCATTTCCTTCAGGTCGTGGCCGGCGCAAAAGGCCCGGCCCGCCGCGGCGATGACCAGTACGTGTGCGCTGTCGTCCTGCGCCATGGCTTCGATGGCCTGCTGCAGGGCGGCCAGCATGTCCTCGGACAGGGCGTTGAAGGCCTGTGGCCGGTTCAGCGTCAGGGTGACGACGCCACGCGCATCGCGCGTGGAGAGGATCAGCGGTTCGGTAGGGGGCATGGCGGCGGCACTCCTGGGCAGGGTGAATGCCCGGATTGTGCCGCGCCACCGCGGGCTGGAGGGAGCGCCGCTTCCCTTGCGCGAGGTGCGGCAACGATCCGGGTTGGCGATCTAAAAGAAATTGGTCGCCAACCCTTGCTGTTGATGCGCCAGAAGCTACTATTTTTGTAGCAACGTGAACGCTTCGCGTGCCGCCGCCACCGTCTGCGCGATGTCGTCCGCACTGTGCGCGGCACTGACAAAGCCGGCCTCGTACAGCGCCGGGGCGATGTAGACGCCGCGGTCGAGCAGGCCGTGGAACAGGGTGTTGAACTTGGCGCCTTCGGTCTTCATGACCTGGCCGTAGTTCTGCGGCAGTTGGGGCAGCAGGAAGAAGCCGAACATGCCGCCTTCGCAGTCAGCGCTGAAGGGCACGCCTTCGGCAGCCGCCGCCGCCCTGAGTCCGTCCACCAGCAAACGGGTCTTGCTGGCCAGCGCGTCGAAGAAGCCGGGCTTGCGAATCTCGCGCAGCGTGGCCAGGCCGCAGGCGGTGGCCACCGGGTTGCCCGACAAGGTACCGGCCTGGTAGACCGGACCGAGCGGCGCCATCTGCTCCATGAGGGCACGCGGGCCGCCGAAGGCCGCCAGCGGCATGCCGCCGCCGATCACCTTGCCCAGCACCGTGATGTCCGGCTTGAAGCCCGGGATGGCTTGGGCATAAACACTTTGCGCACTGCCCAGCGCGACGCGGAAACCCGTCATCACCTCGTCGAACACCAGCAGCGCACCGTGCTGGCTGCACAGCTCGCGGCAGCGCTGCATGAAGGGTACCGAAGCGCGCACGAAGTTCATGTTGCCGGCAATCGGCTCGATCATCAGGCAGGCCACGTCCTTGCCATGCAGGGCAAAGGCTTCTTCCAGCTGCTGCACATTGTTGTACTCCAGCACCAGCGTGTGCTGCACCACCTCGGCCGGCACGCCGGCGCTGGTGGGGTTGCCGAAGGTGGCCAGGCCCGAGCCGGCTTTCACCAGCAGCGCATCGGCATGGCCGTGGTAACAGCCTTCAAACTTGATGATCTTGCTGCGCCCGGTGGCGCCGCGCGCCAGGCGGATGGCGCTCATGCCGGCCTCGGTGCCGGAGCTGACCAGGCGCACCATCTCCATCGACGGCACTTCTTTCAGGATCTCCTCGGCCAGCTCGATCTCGCGTTCCGTCGGGGCGCCGAAGGAGAAGCCGTCAATGGCAGCCTTCTGCACCGCCTCCAGTACGGCCGGGTGGCCGTGGCCCAGGATCATCGGGCCCCAGGAGCCGATGTAGTCGATGTAGCGCTGGCCGTTGGCGTCCCAGAAATAGGCGCCCTGCGCGCGTTGGACGAAACGCGGCGTGCCGCCAACGGCGCGGAAGGCGCGCACGGGCGAGTTCACGCCGCCGGGAATGACGCGCTTGGCGCGCTCGAACAGGATGTCGTTGAGGTCAGTGCTGTGTGTCATGCGGAGGGAGTTCAAAACTGGAGGAGGAATCCGGCATTTCGTCATCGGCGTCGTCCGCCTCGTTGTCTTCGGCAGGCTGTGCCCAGAACAGACGGTCGGGGATCACATGTCCCATGCCTGGACGGAAGCCGCTGTCGAGGCACTGGTCGAGGTAGCCCATGGCTTCGGTGAAGGCGTCCATCAGGTCGCAGCCACTGGCGATCAAGGCCGCCAGCGCGGCTGACAGCGTGTCGCCGGCACCGGCAAAGATGGCTTCAAAACGCTCCAGCTTCACACTGCCGAGCACGGCCTGCGGCGAGGCGAGCACGTTGTCGATGAACTGGTCGGGCGCTGGCATGCCCGTGACCAGGGTGTAGGGCACACCGTATTCGCTGGCGGCGCGGGCAATGTCACGCGCGCTCGGTGCGCGCTCGGCATTCCAGTCGGGCAGCAGCCAGCGTGACAAGGTGCTGTGGTTGCCCACCAGGATCGTGGTCTGCGGCAGCACCAGTTCCTTGAAGGCATCGTGGTAGAGGTCGATCTGGACTTCACTCCACCACGACAGATTGGGCATGTACGCGATGAGCGGGATGTCCGCGTAGTCCGATGCTGTTTCGGCAATCGCAGTGAGGTTCTCCGGTGTGCCGGCAAAACCGACCTTGATGACCTGTACCGTCACATCCTCCAGCAGGGTGCGTGCCTGCTCGGCCACGACTTCCTCGTCCAGGGCGTAGTGCTCGAAGATCTCGGCGGTATCGCGCGCGTAGGTGCCGGTGAGCACGGGGAGTGCATGGGCGCCAACCGAGGCAATGGCCGTGACGTCGGCAGACAGGCCGCCGGCACCACATGGGTCGTTGGCATTGAAGGCCAGCACGCAGGCAGGCCGACTGGCCTCTTGTTCGAATTCGGGGGGCGGCGGGGTTTGCATGGGCTGGCCTGCAGTTTTCATCAGGCAGAATGTTGCAGGACGTGGCGCATGAGCCTCAATCGTGCATGCTGCCTCTATACAATGTTTGCATTCTATTCGAAGGCTCCGTAAGCTGTGAGTGAACCCAATACTTGGATGTGTCTGATTTGTGGCTGGATCTACGACGAGGCGTCCGGTGATCCGGAGCACGGCATTCCGCCCGGGACCAAGTGGGCCGATGTGCCCATGAACTGGACTTGCCCCGAGTGCGGCGCACGCAAGGAAGACTTCGAGATGGTTCGCATCTGAAACATCTGTATCAAGATGTCTTTTCTCCAGCCCGGTTTTTTCTGATCAGGAGCGGTGTTTCGTGAGCAACTCTGAATCGGCCCTCAAGGTCCTCGTGATCGATGACAGCAACACCATCCGGCGCAGCGCCGAGATCTTTCTCAAGCAGGGCGGCCATGAGGTTCTGCTTGCTGAGGACGGCTTCGATGCCCTGGCCAAGGTGAATGACTACGAGCCGCATCTGATCTTCTGCGACATCCTGATGCCCCGGCTCGATGGCTATCAGACCTGTGCCATCATCAAGCGCAATCCCAAATTCGCCGCGGTACCGGTCGTGATGCTGTCTTCCAAGGACGGCGTCTTCGACAAGGCACGTGGCCGCATGGTGGGCGCGCAGGACTACCTGACCAAGCCGTTCACCAAGGACCAGTTATTGCAGGCCGTGCAGCAGTTTGGCATAGTCACGCAAGGAGTAAATTGATGTCGGTAAAAAAAGTATTGATCGTTGACGATTCCAAGACCGAACTGATGTTTCTGTCGGATCTGCTGCAGAAGAACGGCATGACGGTCAAGACAGCGGAGGGCGCGGACGAGGCCATGCGGCGACTGGCCGAAGAGAAGCCGGACCTGATCCTGATGGATGTCGTCATGCCCGGGCAGAACGGCTTTCAGCTCACGCGGGCCATCAACCGCACACCTGAATACACCGATATCCCCATCATCATCTGCTCCAGCAAGAACCTGGAAACCGACCGGGTCTGGGGCATGCGCCAGGGCGCGCGTGACTATGTGACCAAGCCGGTCGATGCGGGGGAACTTCTGGGCAAGATCAAGGCACTGGGCTGATCGCTGAACCCATGGCCAATCGCGAAGCACTCCGGGAACTCCAGACACGACTTGCCAGCCGCCTGCAAACGGCCAAGGTCGAGGGTTTGTCCATTTCGTGGCTGGCGGTGCGGGCGGGCGGAGGCAATTTCCTGTTTCCACTGGCGCAGTCCGGCGAGATTTTTCCGCTTTCCGATATTCAGGTGGTGCCTTATGCGCGTCCCTGGTTTCTGGGGGTGGTGAATTTGCGCGGAGGCCTCTACGGCGTGGTCGATCTGGCGGCGTTCACCGGACTGGCGCGTTCTGCCGGACGGTCCGAGCCCTTATCGGGTGAGGCCAGTGTTGTCACGCTGAATGCAGCGCTGGAAGTCAACAGCGCACTGCTGGTCGACGGACTGTCGGGTCTGCGCCACGTCGAAATGTTCTCGGGCTCGGAGCCCCCGGCGGAGGGTGCGCCCGCGTATTTTGGAAACCGCTATCTGGATGCCGGCGGGGAGTACTGGCAGGAGATCAATCTCCAACTGCTGTCGCAGTTGCCTGAATTCCTGAGCATCAGTGCTTAAGTTACAACTTGGGGCTTCACCATGTCTGTTGTCGATCAACTGAAAAACCTGTTTGCCACAAAGAAGGCGTCTGATTCCGAGCAGGCTTCCAGCCTGAGTCTGGCCACGCCGGATGAAACGGTTGGGGAGTCGGTCAACACCGAGCCGATGATGACCGGCACGCCGGTGCAGGCGGCAGCCGCCGCCGGTGGCGCAGCGCCGGCGGAAGCGCCGCCGCAGGCGGATCTGACCGAGCTGATCTCGGTCCCCTTGCTGGGTCGGCGCACTGTCGTGGAGCACCAGCGTCTGCTGGCGCTGCTGCTCGGGTTTTCGCTGGTGGCTCTGGCCTCTGTGGCTGTGGTGGGTCTGAATGGTGCGGACAAGGTGGCCCAGCAGGTGAGCGCCACGGGGCAGTCGCTGATGCAGTCGCAGCGTCTGGCCAAATCGGTGTCGCAGGCTTTGGTGGGGGTGCCGCAGGCATTCCCGGAGGTGGCCGAAAGCGCCAACTTCCTGACCAAAACCCTCAAGGGCCTCAAGGGTGGTGACGAGGAGCTGCGCCTGCAGCCGCTGGACGAGGCACTGCAACCACAGCTCGACAAGATTCTGCCCCTGATGCTCAAGGCTGAAAAGAGCGCGGCCACCATCATGGGGCAGCAGAAAATCCTGACCCAGGTTGGAGCGGCCTTGCGCACGATCAATCGTCAGTCCTCGGATCTGCTGGAAATCGCGGAGACCGTCTCCTCGCTCAAGCTGCAGCAGAATGCCCCTGCGACCGAGATCTCCGCCGCCGGCCAGCTGGTGATGCTGACCCAGCGCATCGGCAAGTCGTCCAACGAATTCCTGACGGCCGAAGGCGTGAGCCCGGAGGCCGTTTTTCTGTTGGGCAAGGATCTGAACTCCTTCAAGGAGATCGCCCAGGGTCTGCTGGATGGCAGCCCCGAGTTGCGTCTGAGCGCCACCAAGGATGCACAGACGCGCGAGCAGCTCGGCGCGTTGATCAAGCTGTATGAGCAGACGCGAACCGAGGCCGGCGCCATTCTGGGCAACCTGCAGGGTCTGGTGTCGGCTCGGGAGGCGCAGGTCACGATCATCGCCGACAGCGAGCCGATGCGACGCGACCTGGAAGAGTTGCAGGGGCGTCTGGCTGCCAACACCGGCCTCGGGCCGCTTGCCTTGCTGTCGCTCGGTGGCGCCGCCTTGTTCTCCCTGCTGTGTGCGGGCGGTCTGGCTTATGTGCAGCTGCAGGACAGCCGCAAGCGCCAGGTGATCGCCGAAGCCCAGCGGCTGGAGGCCGAGCGGCAGGAGCAGGAAGCCAAGCGCGTCAACGATGCCAACCAGGCGGCCATTCTGCGCCTGATGAATGAACTGCAGACCGTGGCGGAGGGCGACTTGACGCAGGAAGCCACCGTGACCGAGGACATCACCGGCGCCATTGCCGACTCCGTGAACTACACGGTCGAGGAACTGCGCCTGCTGGTGGGCAACGTGCAGAACACGGCGACAAAGGTGGCACAGACGACCGCCGAAGTGGATCAGACCTCGACCGAACTGCTGGCGGCCTCCAACGAGCAGTTGCATGAGATTCGCGAAACCGGACGTTCCGTGGTGGACATGGCGACCCGAATCAACGAGGTGTCGGTGCAGGCGCAGGAGTCGGCTGCGGTGGCCCGCCAGTCGCTGCAGGCCGCCGAATCCGGTCTGCAGGCGGTGCAGGACGCCATCGGCGGCATGAACTCGATCCGCGACCAGATCCAGGAGACCTCGAAGCGGATCAAGCGCCTGGGCGAGTCCTCGCAGGAGATTGGTGAGATCACCGAACTGATTTCCGACATTACCGAGCAGACCAACGTGCTGGCGCTCAACGCCGCCATTCAGGCGGCATCGGCTGGTGAGGCGGGGCGCGGCTTCTCGGTGGTGGCCGAGGAAGTGCAGCGACTGGCCGAGCGTTCGGCCGATGCGACGCGTCAGATTGCCGCGCTGGTGAAAGCGATTCAGACCGACACCCAGGATGCGGTGGCCGCCATGGAGCGTTCGACCCAGGGTGTGGTCGAAGGGGCCAAGCTGTCCGACAATGCCGGCACGGCACTGACCGAGATCGATCGTGTGTCACGCCGGCTGGCCGAGCTGATCGAGGAGATTTCGAATGCAGCCTCCAAGGAGGCCGGTCTGGCCAACGTGGTGGCCGACAACATCCAGCACATTTTTGCCGTGACGGAGCAAACCGGTGAAGGCACGCGCTCCACGGCGGCCCAGGTGCGTGAACTCTCGCGCATGGCCGAAGAGTTGCGCCAGTCGGTGGCGCGATTCAAGATCGCCTGATCCGGTGGTTTGCTGACCGTCATCTGCAGGAGCACAACCCAGCCATGCAAGCGTACGCAGCCCTCAGCAGCGGCCCTGAAGCAGGGGGCGATGATCTCGGACCTCTGGCCTGGGTGCTGGACGAACTCCGCAAATCGCTCGATGGTGCGACCAAGGCGATCCGACGCTTTGTGCGCGATGCGGAACTGGCACGCGGCTCCGAACTGGAGTCCCTCGATGCAAGTCAGCTGCGCATTGCGCGCCAGCAATTGCATCAGGCCGTCGGCGCGCTGGAAATGGTGGGTCTCGGCGCACCGGCCAAGGTGTTGCGTGCCATGGAGGCGCTGGCGCAGAAGTTCGTGCAGCGCCCTGAATTCTGCAGCGAGGAAGCGGCCACCAAGGTCGAGCGCGCAAGTTTTGCGTTGATGGAGTACCTCGAGGGGGTGCTGCGAGGCAAGGCAGCCTCTGCCGTGGCGCTGTTTCCCCAATACCGCGATGTGCTGCAACTGGTGGGCGAGGATCGCATCCATCCCGCCGACCTGTGGGCGCCGGAGTGGCGTTGGGTCGATGCCGCGCTGCCCGCGCGGAGCGAGCCGCGTAACTATGCGCCTGCTGTGCGGGCGCAGATGGATCCGGCGGTACTCAACATGGTCAAGACGGGCAATGTCGCATCGGCCCGGGTGCTGCGCGACATCTGTCTCGGCCTGGCCGCAGGCGAGCCGTCCCTGGAGCCCCGCGTGTTCTGGAAGATCTGTGCCGCCTTCTTCGAGGCCTTGTCTCAGAAGCTGTGTCCGGTGGATGTCTATGTCAAGCGGGCGGCTTCCAGGGTTCTGTTGCAGTATGCGACCTTGGCGCGCGGTGATGCGACCGTTTCGGATCGCCTGGCACAGGATCTGCTTTTCTTCTGTGCCCAGTCGGTTCCGGCTACGGAGGAGGACGCGCCG
>CAZJKR010000040.1:0-1998 GCA_964546615.1 uncultured Curvibacter sp. | reverse complement strand
GGGCCTATGGCCTGGTGCAGGCGCGGCCCGTCGATTACGAGGTGGTCCTGTTCGGACGTTTCGATCCGGCCCTGCTGGTGCAGGCTCGCAAACGCATTGCTACCGCCACCGAAACCTGGTCGGCGCTGTCGGGCGGCGATACCAACCGGATCAAGGTGGTGACGGAGCAGTTCAATCTGATGTGCGATTCCATCCTGAAGCTGCATCCGGAAAGCGGTGAGCTGGCACGGGCGCTGACGAAGGCGGTGGAAAGCACGGTGCGCGGCGGTGAGCCGCCGGCCACCGCCGTGGCCATGGAAGTGGCCACGGCGATTCTCTACCTCGATGCGGCCTATGAGGACATCGATCCCAGCGACGACAGCATGGCCGAGCGCAGTCAGCGCCTGGCGCGGCGGCTCGAGCATGTCATGGCCGGCGGTCAGCCGGAGCCGCTGGAAGCCTGGATGGAAGACCTCTACCGGCGCGTCAGCGACCGGCAGACCATGGGGGGAGTGGTCGACGAGTTACGCACCACGCTGGCCGAGGTGGAGAACTCGCTGGATCAGTTCTTTCGCAAGCCGCAGGACAAACAGCCCTTGAATGAAGTCCCGAGCCGGCTCGGACAGATGCGCGGGGTGTTCTCCGTGCTGGGCCTGGATCAGGCGGCGTTGGCGACGCTGCGCATGCGTGACAGTGTCGAGCGGCTGCTTGTAGACGAAATCGACGTCGCGGCGGAACGCGCCGGCGTGTTCGAGAAGCTGGGCAACAGCCTGGGTGCGCTGGGTTTCCTGATCGACATGCTGAGTTACCAGCGTGCCTTGGCCAAGAAACTGTTCGTCTACGATGAAGCGCAGGGGGAATTCAAGCCTCTGATGGGGCGCGAAAAAGAACCCGTGCTACCGGTGGCCGGCGAACTGCCGGCCGTGGAAGCGGCGCCGTCTGAGCCGGCGGTTGAGCCGCAGGAGCGCCAGCAGGAAGTATCGGCGTTGCTCGCCGAGCCGCTGGTGCCGGCGCTGCCCGCAGCGGCAGTAGATGAAGAGGATGACGCCGACCTGCGCGACATCTTTCTCGATGAAGCGCGCGACGTGGTGGGCACCGGCAAGGAGGCTTTGCTCGCCCTGGCCGGCGATCCGGCCGATCTGGGGCAGCAAACCACTGTGCGTCGGGTCTTTCATACCCTCAAGGGCAGTTCGCGCATGGTCGGCCTGGATGAGTTCGGTGAGGCCGCCTGGGCCATGGAACAGTTGCTCAACGGCTGGCTGGCGGAACAAAAACCGGCCAGTGAGGCCTTGCTGCAACTGGCTGGCGAGGCCATGCAAGGGTTTGTCCGCTGGGTTGAGGACATCGCACGAGGCGACGACGCGGCTTGGAGCGCGGCACCTTTTCGGGCGGCAGCGGATGCCCTGCGTCTGGAGGGGCGGCTGATCCCGCTCGACATCCCGGGGGGCGGGTCTTTTCCGCAGGCCGAGGCATCGGAAGCGGTCGAGATCGAGCAGGTGTCCGAGCCGGCGCTGGAAGCCTTGCCGCCAGAGGGTTTGACCACCGACTTCGACATCGCGTTGCCCGAAGCGGCGGCGCCGGACATGGTGACCGATGCAGACCAGGTGTTGCTGCCGGAGCCACCACTGGAACTCGACGGTATCGATTTCGACAGCCTCGCCGAGGTCGCGTTGCAACCGGAGGGCTCGGCAGACGGTCGCCCGGTCAGGCCTGCCGACGAAGCCGTCACCCAGCCCGGCAGTTTGGAGCCGGGGGTGGAGGCGGCCTTGGACCTCGAGGCGCTGGATATGGCGCTGTCGGCGGACGAGGTGTTGCCGGAGGCGGGATTCGAGATGCCGGAAATTGTGCTGCCGGAGCTTGAGTTGCCGCCGCCGGTGTCTGCCGAGCCGCCCATCGAGCCGTTTGCCGAGGCTGTGCCCCTGCCTGAAACGCCAGCGGCGGACGATGAGCCGGTCAAGGTCATCGGCTCCTTGCGCATCGGCATTCCCTTGTACAACGTCTACCTCAATGAGGCGGACG
>CAZJKR010000039.1:13181-18704 GCA_964546615.1 uncultured Curvibacter sp. | reverse complement strand
GCCCGGCGCATCGCCGGTGCCGTGTACGTGAGCTGCTCCGGCCGCGGCGGCCCGCACTTCGGCGGCCCCAGCGCCGAACTGCAGATCGTGCGCCATGCCCTGGGCGATGTGCCGCTGGTGGGCTTCTTCGCCGGCGGCGAGATTGCCCGCCACCACCTCTACGGCTACACCGGTGTGCTCACCGTCTTCACCGGCGACTGAACGCTGCGCTCAGCGCCGCAGCGCCGTGAAGGCGTTAAATTCCCAGCTGCGCATGCCCAGCACCAACGTGTAGCCTTCGCGGTCTTTCTCGGGCAGCTTCTGGTCGGCCTGGTGCTGCTGCGCGAAGTCCTGCGCCACCCGCTGCAACCGTTCCACAAAAGAGGGCGCCAGGCTGCGGCTGATGCTGCCGTGCACCAGCAACAGGCCTTCGCCGTGGCCGTCAAAGCCGCCGCTGTAGTAGTCCAGCAGCGCGTGGTCGCGGAAGTAGTTCATCACCGGCCCGTGCGGGCGCCAGCGGAAGGTCTTGGCGAGTTTGAGGCGGTAGCGGTTCAGCGGCCGCAACTCGATGATGCCGATGCGATCCAGCTGCGCCAGGTACTTCACGCACTCGGCCTCGGTGAGCCGGTAGGCCGCCACCATCTGCTCCAGCGTCCACTGGCTCAGCACGCAGATGGCCACCAGCAGCAGCTTCTTGTCGGCCACCACGGCCTTCTCCTGCGCTTGCGTCAGCTCGGCCAGTAGCGGTTGTGCGTCGGCCACGCGCCGCGCCAGTTCGGCAAAGTCCAGCTTGAGCGCGCGGCAGATCGCGTCGATGCGCGACAGCGGCATGTCGCCCCGGCCCAGCATGCGCTTGACGCTGCTCTCCGCCATGCCCAGCTTCTTCGCCAGGTCGGCGTAGGTCAGATGGGCGGCCTTGAGTTCCTTCTTCAGGGCGAGGACGAGGTCAGCGGTGGTACCCATGTCTTGCTCATGCGGCGTGTTCCTTGGGTATCGATTATCGATACTCCCGGTAGACAGGAGTGCGGAAGTCGCATGAAATGGCCCCTGATGCGATGCGTGCGCCCCACAGTGCGGCCGTCGTCACTCCCGGAGCCTGTTCCATGCCGCTCTCGCTTACCCGCGCCGAAACCGTGCTGTTCGTCGCCATCCTCATCCTGACCCTGCTGGCAGGCCTGGGCTCACTCTTTGGCCTGCATTTGGCCCAGACCCCCCACATTCATGACTATGCCGACCAGCGCGCCTGGCTGGGCCTGCCCTGCGCGCTCGACGTGCTGAGCAACCTGCCCTTTGCCCTCTTCGGCCTGTGGGGCCTGCGGGTGCTGGGCCGCCTGCCCGCGGCGGCGCTGGACGGCACGCAGCGCGCGCTGGCCGTGCTCTTCTTCGCCGGCCTGGTGCTCACGGCCCTCGCCTCGGGCTGGTACCACTGGCGCGCCGACGACGCGGGCCTGTTCATCGACCGCCTGGGCATGAGCTTCGCCTTCGCTGGCCTGCTGGGCCTGGCCGTGGCCAGCCGTATCAGCGCGCGGGCCGGTTTGGGGCTGGCGCCCGTGGTGCTGTTCTGGGGGGTGCTGGGCGCCTGGGTCTGCTGGCGGGTTGGCAACCTGCTGCCCTGGGTCGTGCTGCAGGGTGCGGGGCTGGTCTTGCTGCTGGTCCTGTCGGCCGTGCACCCGCGTGGCTTGGCCGTGAGGGGGTGGCTCATCATCGCCGTCTACGCCGCGGCCAAGCTCTGCGAGCAGGCCGACCACGCCATCTTCCAGGCCACGGGCGAGCTCATCTCGGGCCACAGCCTCAAGCACCTGGTGGCCGCATTCGCAGCCTGGCCTGTCATCAGCGCCTTGCGTGCGCTGGGGCAGAATGCCACCCAACACTAAAAGCAGTACAGGAGGAGCACGCCTTGCGCGACTTTGACCAAGCCTGGCCCGAAGGTCAGCCATCCGCGGCCGCCGACGCCCACCCCAACCAGTTCGCCCTGCTGCGCCAGCGCCGCTTCGCGCCTTTCTTCTGGACGCAGTTCAGCGGCGCGGCCAACGACAACCTCTTCAAGTTCGCCTTCACGGTGATGGTCACCTACCAGCTCAGCGTGGGCTGGCTGCCCCCTGCGATGGCCGGCCTGGTGATCGGCGCGCTTTTCATCCTGCCCTTCGTGCTCTTCAGTGCCACCAGCGGCCAGCTGAGCGACAAGTACGACAAGGTGCGCCTCATGCGCTTCACCAAGGACCTGGAGATCGCCATCATGCTGATCGCGGCCTGGGGTTTCATCATGGGCCACGTGGCCGTGCTGCTGGGCTGCATCTTCCTCATGGGCCTGCAGTCCACGCTTTTCGGCCCGGTGAAATACGCCTACCTGCCCGAAGTGCTGGGCGAGCGCGAGCTCACCGGCGGCAACGGCATGATCGAGATGGGCACCTTCGTGGCCATCCTGCTGGGCAATGTGGTGGGCGGCCTTGTGGTGGCCATGCCCGAAGTGGGTCACCAGAACGTGGCCTTCGCCTGCGTGGCCCTGGCCATTGTCGGCCGTGTCACGGCCGCGCGCATCCCGCGCATCCCCGCCAGCGAACCCGGCCTGCAGATTAACTGGAACCCCTTCACCGAGACCTGGCGCAACCTCAAGCTCGCGCACGGCAACATCGTCGTCTTCCGCTCGCTCCTGGGCATCAGCTGGATGTGGTTCTTCGGCGCGGTGTTCCTGAGCCAGTTCCCGAGCTTCGCCAAGGAGGTGCTGCACGGCAACGAGCAGGTGGCCTCTTCCCTGCTGGTGGTGTTCTCCATCGGCATCGGCACCGGCTCGCTGATGTGCGAGCTGCTCAGCCGCCGCCACGTGGAGATCGGCCTGGTGCCGCTGGGCGCCATCGGTATGAGCGTGTTTGCCATCGACCTGTATTTCGCCTCGCGTGGCCTGCCCGATAGCGAGCTCATGGGCCTGTCGGCCTTCCTGGCCCAGGGCGCGCACTGGCGTGTCATCGTGGATCTGCTGCTCTTGAGCCTCTTCGCCGGCCTGTACAGCGTGCCCATGTACGCGCTCATCCAGTTGCGCAGCCCGGCCACGCACCGCGCCCGCATCATCGCGGCCAACAACATTCTGAATGCCCTCTTCATGGTGGTCAGCGCTGTGATGGCGGGCGCGCTGCTGGCCCTGGGTGCCACCATCCCGCAGATCTTCCTGGCTGTGGGCCTGCTCAACGTGGTGGTGGGGGCCTACATCTTCCTGCTGGTGCCCGAATACCTGCTGCGTTTCGTGGCCTGGCTCATGACGCACTTCGTCTACCGCTTCAAGGTCACGGGCAGTGACCACATCCCCACCACCGGCCCCGCCATCCTGGCCTGCAACCACGTGAGCTTTGTCGACGCGGTGCTGCTCATGGCCGCCAGCCCGCGCCCCATCCGCTTCATCATGGACCACCGCATCTTCAAGATCCCAGTGCTGGGCTGGTTGTTCAAACTGGCCAAAGCCATCCCCATCGCCCCGCGTGCCGAAGACCCGGCGGCGTATGAGGCGGCCTTCACCGCCGCCGCCCAGGTGCTGAAAGAAGGTGACCTGCTCGCCATCTTCCCCGAAGGCGGCATCACCCACGACGGCACGCTGCAGGAGTTCAAGGGCGGCATCATGAAGATCCTGGAGATACAGCCCGCGCCCGTGGTGCCCATGGCGCTCACCAACCTCTGGGGCTCCTATTTCAGCCGTGTGGAACTGGTGGGCGGCAAGCCGACGGCGATGGTCAAGCCGTTTCGGCGGGGCCTGTTCAATCGGGTGAGGTTGAATGTGGGGGCGCCGATGGCGGCTGGTGAGACACAACTTGGTGTGTTGCGTATTCGGGTGGCCGCCCTACTGGACCGAGGCAAATCATGAGCGACTGGGATTTTCTCCACGAAATGAACGCGCGTGGCTACAGCGCACAGGACATAGCTGATGCAGCTGGTTCTGGCGCTGCACCTTGGGAATGGGAATATATCGACAAAGAATGGGTCGAATCTCAACTTAACGACGTACCAGAAGACGATGCGCTTTCAGGCAAGCCCAACGCGCTCTTTCAAAGCAGGGATGGATTCCCTTTCAGCACGTTAGAACAAGCAGAGATATTCAATGATCTAGTTGATTGCGCCGCACGTCACTTTCAGAACACGGGCAGATATCTTCAGATTTGGGGAGAACTCGGGGAGATCTACGCTGAGATCAGATTCGGGCTTCGCCGTCACGCCACTCACGAGGCCGGATCCGACGGCACAATTGACGGAAAGCTCGTCGAGGTGAAGACCATCTCACCCGAGAAAGCGAGCGACCGTGTTCTTGTCAAAAGCCAAGGAGACTTCGAGCAGTTGCTGATCGTTCGCATTAGTCGGCATTTCGAATTTCAAGGCAAGCTCTTGAATAGAACTGAACTAAAAGGAGCCTCTGGCAAATTCCTAAGCGGACGACTGAAGGATGACACAGGCAATATCTAGGAATTCCATTCAGCGTGACGGTCACAAAGCGCGCTTGCGGTTAGGTATGAAAAAACTTCCCCTCAGCAAGGCCTTCACCCTGATCGAACCCGGCCCGGTGGTGTTCGTCACCACCCATGACGGCCAGCAGCCCAACATCATGACCATCTCCTGGACCATGGTGGTGGACTTCACGCCGGTGTTCGCCCTCACCACCGGGCCGTGGAACCATTCCTTTGCCGCGCTGCGCAAGAGCAAGGAATGCGTGATCGCCATTCCCACGGTGGACCTGCTGGACAAGGTGGTGGGCGTGGGCACCTGCTCGGGTACCGACACCGACAAGTTCGCCAAGTTCAAACTCACGCCGCTCAAGGCCAGCCAGGTGAAGGCGCCGCTGATCCAGGAATGCCTGGCCAATATCGAGTGCAAAGTGGTGGATTACAACAAGAAGCACAGCGTCGTCTTCCTGCAAGGCGTGGCCGCCTGGGTGGACGCCGTGCGCAAGGAACGTCGCATGTTGCACGCCGTGGGTGATGGCACCTTCATCGCCGACGGCCGCAAGCTGGACCGCCGGCAAGCCATGCGCGCCAAGCTGCCGGCGGGGGTCTGAGTTTGCCCCGCCCTGGGGGCTAAAAGTATCGTCAAACGATACCGAAAAGACTGGAAACTGACACATATATCTAAGTCGGCTGCGTTCGAACCCGCTGTCGCGCACACTGCCTGCATGTTCAACCACCCCAAGGGGTCTTACATGCAAGTGCTCATCCACCGTGATTCCAAAGCCTGGCCGCAACTGCACCGCAGGCGATCATGCGACACAGTGTGCTCAATCAGCAGCGAGTAAGCCCAGGTTGATACAAGGTTGTTCATTCAAGGAGGAACTCATGAAAAAACGATTCACGACGATTTTGATAGCTGCTTGCATGGTATTCACAGGCGTTAGTGCTGCATTTCCTGCCCGGGCGCAGTCAGATGCCTCGGCCCTGAGTGCGGTGTCGGCGTTGCCGGTGGCTTCAGTCGCGGTGGGTACCAGCGCCGTCGCCGGCGCGGCGGCCAGTGCCGTGGTGGCGGTGCCGGTGGCGCTGTCCACGGCCGGCGCCGTGCTGGTGGGCAACTGGGTCG
>CAZJKR010000039.1:0-13171 GCA_964546615.1 uncultured Curvibacter sp. | reverse complement strand
TGGACAGGGCCTGAAGGCTTCTGCCGTGGGCGTGGGCACGCTGGTGACGGTGAGCGTCATCGGCGCCGGTGTGGTGCTGTCGGCCGCCGGCGAGGCGATTGCCTTTGTCCCCAACGCGCTGGGCCGTGCCCTGCTGCACAACGAGCGCGTGACGCTGTGAGGTCCATCATGCACAAGGCGCTCATGTCTCTCTGTATCAAGGCGGCCGCCGCGCTGGCGCTGGCCACCACCCTGGCCACGGCGGCCCACGCCGGCCGCTCCTGCGACGCGCAGCCGCTGAAGGCGCAGACGGTGGAGCGCGGTCTGGCCCTGGCCGCGCGCACGCTGCAGGCGCTGGATGCCAGCGGCGCGCAGGTGGTGGTGCTGGCGCGCGCCGGCCAGGATCTCAGCAAGTATGGCTTGCACTATTCGCATCTGGGTCTGGCCTACCGGCAACCGGATGCCAGCGGCGGCCATGTCTGGCGCGTGCTGCACAAGCTCAACCATTGCGGCACGCAGGAAGCAGCCTTGTACCGCCAGGGCCTGGGCGAGTTCTTCCTCGATGACCCGTGGCGTCTGGAGGCCGCCTGGGTAACGCCCGCGCCCGAGGTGCAGGCACGGCTGCTGGCGCTGCTGCTGGATGGGCAGCGCGCACCCAGCCTGCACCAGCGGCCCTACAGCATCGTCAGTTATGCCTGGGGACAGAAGTACCAGCAGTCCAACCAGTGGGCTTTGGAGACGCTGGCGGCAGCGATGGAGCCGGCCGTGCGCACTCGCGTGCAGGCGCAGGCCTGGCTGCAGTTCAAGGGCTATGAGCCCAGTGCGCTGACCATCGGGCCGCTTACCCGCGTGGGGGGGCGTATGACGCGGGCCAATGTGGCCTTTGACGACCACCCGAACGAGAAGCGCTTTGCCGATCGCATCGAGACTGTCACCGTGGACTCGGTCTTTACTTGGCTGCAGCGCGCGCAGCTGGGCGGCGCGACAGTGGTGCTGCAGGACTGAGCTGCCGAGCAGTTACGCGTGCGCGTGCCCGCAGGCGCACGCGCAGGATGAGTTTGCGCAACTCTTCTGCCCTCAGTACCAAACTGTCGGCGGGGGTCTGAGCGCCGGACGCGTGCGCCAGGCGGCAGTCTGAAAGACGCCGTCAGGCCGTGGCCCAGCGGTTGCGGCCTGCGTCCTTGGCGCGGTACAGGGCGGCATCGGCCTGGCTGATCAGCTGCTGGGGGGTGTGGTTCGTACAGTCTTCCAGCGTACTCACTCCGATGCTGACCGTGACATGGCCGAGCGGCGTGGCTGGGTGCGGGATCTTCAGCGCCGCCATGTCGCGCAGGATGCGCTCGGCCAGCGCTTGCGCGCCCGCGGCGTCGAGGTTGCCGGCGATCACGGCGAACTCTTCGCCGCCGATGCGGGCCACAAACTCGCCCGCGCGCTGCGCGTTGCGGCGCAGCACGTCGGCCACCTGATTCAGGCAGTCATCCCCGGCGGGGTGTCCCAGTGCGTCGTTGTATTTCTTGAAGTGGTCGATGTCGATCATCAGCATGGTCAAGGCGCTGCCGCTGCGGCTCGCGCGCTTGAGCTCAAGGGCCAGGGTTTCGTCGAAATAGCGCCGGTTGAACAAGCCGGTCAGGGGGTCGGTCGTGGACAGGCGGGCGAGTTCGTTGTTGACCGCTTCCAGCTTTTCTGCCTGCGCGCCCAGCGTGCGCAGGCTGGCGGCAAGGCGCAGGTTCAGCGACACGATGTAGGCCGCCAGCAGCCCGCCTGCCACGATGGCCAGGCCGGCCCAGACCAGGACGCGATAGACCCACGCGGGCAGCGCTTCCTCGGGCGAAAACATGAAGCCATCGAGGGCGAAGTTCTTGGGCAGCATGCCGCTGGCGGCATAGACCTCGCCGATGCTTTGCCAGCGTTCCCGGCTCATGTAGCCGATGTCGACCAGATCGGTCTGGAACAGGTTGTAGGTCGCTTGCGCTTCGAGGCTCAGCTCGGTGCGGTCCATCCGCGGACGGTAGTTGCGCAGGATCAGATCGACGATCTCGGCCTGGTGCGCCAATGCGTAGCGCCAGCCCGCAATCAGGGCGTCGCGCAGGGCGGCCACCACGTGGGGCTGCGTCAGCGCCATCTGCTTTGACGTGAACAGGGTGTCGCCGTAGAAATTGATGTTCAGGTCGCGCGGGTTGAAGATCTGGTACGGAATGTTGCGGCGGGCCGCCTCGAAGGGCTCGGTGGAGATGTAGGCGGTCATGGCGTCCACCTGGTCCCACTCAGAACCCAGCAGGCTGGTCACGTCGCCCGTGTGGGGCTTGATCTGGATGCGGTCGAGGTTGACGCCCGCGGTCGTGAGGTAGGCGGTGAGCTCATCGGAATGGGCCTCACCCATCAGGGTTTTGCCTTCCAGGTCGCGCACGGTGCGCAGGGCCGGGTCCCGCCGGGCCAGGATGACGAAGGGCGAGTGCTGCAGGATGGCCGCCACGGCCATGACGGGCCGACCCTTGTTGAAGTCGATCAACAGCGAGGAGGTGCCAACGCCGAACTCCGCCTGCCCCGCAGCAACCACGGCCACCGGGTCAATCAGCGGCCCGCCTTCAATCAGCTCGACGTCCAGCCCGGCATTCCTGAAATAGCCCTGCTCGATTGCGGCGTAGAAACCGGCGAACTGGAACTGGTGCGTCCACTTGAGCTGGACACGCACCTTCTGCAGCTTGCCGCCATCGTCGGCGGCCCCGGTACTGGCGAACGACGGCGCCAGCCCGGCCAGCAGAACGACCAGGCTGGTGAGCACGAGCCGTAGGGGCAGCAGCTGGCGCGTGAGTGTCATGGAGTGTGCGTCGCTTGATTCATGCCGCATCAGCGCAAGGCGGGAGGGCGCCGGCCCATTCTAGCCAGCACGCAGGCTGGGGCGCGTCCCGGCAGGCGCCGGTACGTCAGGCGGCCACGGTGTGCGCCCGCAGCCGGGCACGCACGATCAGCTTGCGCAACTCCTCCGCCCAGAGCACCCCGCTGGCCAGGGCGATGAGCGGCAGCAGCGATGCCAGCGGCAGCGGCACGGTGTGGAAGCGGGCATTCATGGGCGGGAAGTACAGCACCGCGGCCTGCAGCACGACAGACAGCGTCAGGCCGCCGGCCAGCCAGGGGTTGCGCAGCAGGCGCGGGCCCAGCGCGCTGGCGTTGGACGACTGGCAGTTGAGCACGTTGAACCACTGGCACATGGCCAGCAGGGTGAAGGTTTCGGTGCCCGCCACCGGCAGGGGCACGCCCAGGCTCAGGCGCCAGGCGAACCAGCCGAAGGTGACGGCGGCGATCGTGGGCGTCATCAGTGCCACGCGCAGCAGCAGCGTGCGGCCCAGCAGCCGGTCGTTGCGCGGCACGGGGTGGCGCCGCATTTCGTGGCCGTCGGGTGGGTCCATCACCAGGTTCACGGTGACCGTGCCTGAGGTGACGATGTTGATCCACAGGATCTGCACCGCCGCCAGTGGCAGCGGCAGGCCTGACAGCAGCGCCAGCAGCAGCACCAGCACCTCGGCCATGGAGGTGGCAAACAGGTAGAGGATGACCTTCTTGAGGTTGCCGTAGACCAAGCGGCCTTCTTCCACCGCGCCGACGATGGTGGCGAAGTTGTCGTCGGTGATGACGATCTTGGCCGCGCTCTTGGCCACCTCGGTGCCGGTGATGCCCATGGCCACGCCCACGTCGGCGCGCGCCAGCGCCGGCGCGTCGTTGACGCCGTCGCCCGTCATGGCCACGGTGTGCCCCTGGGCCTGCAGCGCCTCCACGATGCGCAGTTTCTGCGCCGGCTGCACACGCGCGAACACCGCGATGCCAGGCAGTTCCTCGCGCAGCTCGGGCTCACCCATGCGCTCCAGCTCGGGGCCGTCTACGGCGCGCTCGCCCTCGCGTGCGATGCCGAGTTCGCGCGCGATGGCCAGCCCGGTGAGCTTGTGGTCACCGGTGACCATGATGGGTCGGATGCCGGCGGCGCGGCACTCGGCCACGGCCACTTTCACTTCCTCGCGCGGCGGGTCGATCTGGCCCACCAGGCCTAGCAGGCGCGCGCGCCCGTGCAGGGCATCAAAGCCGGCGGCGGGGTCGAGTGCGTCGTCGTCCACCACGGCGAAGGCCAGCACGCGCAAGGCCTGGGTGGCCATGGCTTCGGCGGCGCTGCGGGCAGCCTGAAGCAGCGTGGCGTCGGTGGCGGGCAGCAGGTGCAGCACGGCCTCGGGCGCCCCCTTGAGGTAGACGCGGCGTGGCGCATCGGCGCAGCGGTGGCGCGTGGCCATGAGCTTGGCGTCGGAGTCGAAGGGCAGCTCGGCTTCGCGCGGGGCCTGCGCGCGCAGCGCGGCCAGGTCCAGGCCGCCCTTGCGCGCCAGCACCAGCAGCGCGCCCTCGGTCGGATCGCCCAGCACGTTCCAGGCGTCGCGTTCATCCTCGGGTGGCAGCAGGCCGGCATCGTTGCACAAGGCAGCGGCCTGCAGCAGTTCACGCACGGCGGTGTCGTCCGGCGTGACGGCGCGGTCGCCTTCCTGCAGCGTGCCGGTGGGCGCGTAGCCGATGCCGTCCACCACGATGCGGCGTTCGCCCGGCAGCCACAGGGCCACGGCCGTCATCTCGTTGCGCGTGAGGGTACCGGTCTTGTCGCTGCAGATCACGGTGGTGGAGCCCAGCGTTTCCACCGCCGAGAGGCGTCGGATGATGGCGCCGCGTGCCGCCATGCGCTGCATGCCCACGGCCAGCGCGATGGTCATGGCCACGGGCAGGCCCTCGGGCACCATGGAGACGATCTGGCTGATGGCCACCATCAGCACCTGGTCCAGCGGCAGCGTGCGCCACAGGCCCAGCAGCACGATCAGCACAAAGAGGCCCAGTGCGGCAACCACCAGCGCGCGGCCGAACCCTTCCAGTCGCAGTTCCAGCGGTGTCTTGGGCTCTTCGGCGCCTTCGGTCAGGCCGGCGATGCGGCCAACCTCGGTGTGCACGCCGGTGGCCACTACCACGGCGCGCGCTCGCCCGGCGGTGGCGTAGGTGCCGGAATAGACCATGTTGTGCCGGTCGGCCAGGCCGGTGGCCTCGGACACCGGCGCGGTGGACTTGCTTACCGGCACCGATTCGCCGGTGAGTGCGGCTTCCGCCACCTGCAGCTGGGCCTCCTCGATCAGGCGCGCGTCGGCGGCGATGGCGTCGCCCGCTGCCAGCAGCGCGATGTCGCCCGGCACCAGCTCGCGTGCTTCCACCACCTCCTCGCGGCCTGCGCGCTGCACCCGCACGCGCAGGGCGGAGAGGCGGCGCAGCGCGGCCATGGAGCGCTCGGCCCGGCCCTCCTGAAAGCTGCCGATCAGTGCGTTGACCAGCACCACGGCCAGGATGACGGCGGCGTCGCCATGGTGGCCCAGCGCGACGGCCAGCACGGCGGCAACGAAGAGGATGTAGATCAGCGGGCTCTTGAACTGGCGCGCGAAGGTGCGCCACAGCGGCTTCGGCGGCGGCTCGGGCAGGGCGTTGGCGCCGTGTTCGGCGCGGCGCTGCTGCACGGCGGCAGCGTCCAGGCCCTGCGCGGGATCGACATCGCAGTGCGTCAGTACCTGGGCCACGTCGAGCGCATGCCAGTGCGGCGCGGGTTGCTCGGGGCGGGCTGCGGGGGTAGGCTGGGACACGCCGGAATCTCCTGTGAGGGGGGAACAGGCCCGCATCGAGTGGGCCGGGTCCATTATGGAAAGGACTCGTGTCGTAGGGATTTGCAATGGGCCGACTATTTGACGCAGGTCAAGCAATGGCCGGCACCCCGCCCACAATCGGCGCATGTCCCTGCATCCGGCGTTTCTGTTTCTCGGTGGCCTGGTGATCATCGGCCTGACCATTGTGGCCGTGGGCACCTCGGCGCCCGAACTCGCCACCACCCTGGTGGCTACGATCAAAAACGAGCGCGACGTGGCCATCGGTAACCTGGTGGGTAGCTGCATCTACAACATCGTGGTCATCCTGGGCTTGACCAGCCTGGTGGCGCAAGGCGGCGTGGCGGTGGCGCGCGACATCTTCTGGATCGATCTGCCGCTGGCCGCCGGAGTGGCCCTGCTCATGCTGCCGGTGTTCCGCACCGGTGACAGCGTCTCGCGGCGCGAGGGCGGTCTCTTCGTCGGCATCTATCTGCTGTAAGTGGGCGCGCTGCTGCTCTGGCGCACCTGAAACAGGTTCCCGCCGCGTGCGGTCTGTGGCGTTCAGGCCGGCGCCGGCGGATGCACGAGCGTGGTGATGGAACGCACAGCCTGGGCAATGGCGTCGCGCGTGGGGTCGAGCACGATGTCCGCCCCCATGGCCTTGAGTTCGGGCGCCTCGGCCTCGCGTCGGCAGACCACCGCCACCTGGCCCGCGTAGCGCTGCAGCTTGAGCGCATGCAGCAGGCCGTGGTTGGAGGTGGGGTCGGGCAGGGTGCTGACCACCCAGGCGCTGCCGGCCAGTGGCAGGCTCTCGATGAAGTCGGCCTCCATGGCGTCGCCGAAGCGCACCGGCAGGCCGCGGCGGTGCAGTGCACGCGTGACTTCGGGGTCGAAGTCCACCCCCAGCACGCCCACGCCGGCCGCGCGCAGGCCCAGCGCCAGGCGCTGGCCGTACATGCCCAGGCCGACCACGATCACCTCCACCGGCTGCTGGCCTTCACCGTCGCGCGCCACGTCCTGCTCGCGGTAGGCGTGACGGCGCTCGAACAGCCCCAGCCAGGGCGCCAGCCGTTCGTACAGCGGGTGTGAGTACAGGATCATGTAGGTGGACAGCGCGATGGTGACCAGGCCTACCAGCGTGGTCAGCCCCAGCGCGCCCGGGCTGATGTGGCCGAGCGTGATGCCCATGGCCACGAAGATGATGGAGAACTCGCTGATCTGCGCCACCGTCAGGCCGGCCAGGAAACCGGTGCGCCTGCGGTAGCCCATGTAACCCATGATGGCCATCACGATCAGCGGGTTGCCGATGAGAACGAACAGCGAGAGCACGGCGGCGGTGCCCAGTTCGGCACCCAGGGTGGAGAAGTCGAAGCGTGCGCCCAGGTCGATGAAGAAGAACAGCAGCAGGAAGTCGCGGATGCCGGTCAGGCGCGCGTTGATGGCGTCGCGGTAGCGCGTGGAGGCGAGCGAGAAGCCGGCCAGGAAGGCGCCGGCTTCCTTGGAGAAGCCCGCCCATTCGCCCAGCGCGGCCAGGCTGGTGCCCCAGGCGATGGCGAAGATCAGCAGCAGCTCCTGCGAACGCGCCATCAGGTCCACCACACGCGGCAGCACGTAGCGCATCAGCACCGCCATGGCCACCGTGACCAGCGCCAGCCGCCACAGCAGCGACAGCGCCACCTCGGCCAGCGCGGCGTCACCGCCGCCGCGCAGCGCACTCATGGTCATCATGGCCAGCACCACGGCCAGGTCCTGCACGATCAGGAAGCCCACGGCGATGCGGCCGTGCAGCGAGTCGATCTCGCGTTTGTCGGTCAGCAGCTTGACGATGATGATGGTGCTGGAGAAGGTCAGCGCCACCGCCACGTAGAGCGCTTCCATCACGCTCTTGTCCATGACGAGAAGCAGCACAAAGCCGAAGACGATGGTGAAGGTCAGCTGTCCCAGACCCGTGGCCAGCGCCACCGGGCCGATGTGCCGGATGTGCTGCAGGTCCAGCTTGAGCCCGACGACGAACAGCAGCACCGCCACGCCCACCTGCGCCAGCAGCACGATCTGCTCGTGCGCGCTGCTCAGCCCCAGCACCGCCGGGCCGGCCACGATGCCCACCACGATGTAGGCGATCAGCGGCGGCTGGCGCAGCCACAGGGCCACGGCGCCGGCGGCAGCGGAGATGAGCAGCAGCAGGGCGAACTCGTTGAAGATTTCGGGCATGGCGGGTCCATGGGCGGGGATGGTCCGAGTCTAAGGCAGCCCCTGCGCACCGCAGGCATGCCGCGCGCGCGTGGGGACATCGCGGCGGCCTGCCGGGGCACGGCGGACTTGCGGTATCTTCAAGGCCATGCCCCATGACGTCAGCCTGATCGCCACCATTGCCGCCGGCTTCGGCCTGGCCATGGTCTTCGGCCTCATCGCCAGCAACCTGAAGATGCCGCCGCTGGTGGGTTACCTCCTGGCCGGCATCATGATCGGGCCGGCCACGCCGGGTTTCGTGGCCGACGTGGGCCTGGCCGGCCAGTTGGCCGAGATCGGCGTGATGCTGCTGATGTTCGGCGTGGGCCTGCATTTCTCACTGCAGGACCTGATGGCGGTGCGCCGCATCGCCGTGCCCGGGGCCGTCGTGCAGATCGCGGTGGCCACGGTGCTGGGCCTGGGCATCGCCAAGTTCTGGGGCTGGAGCCTGGGCGGTGCCCTGGTCTTCGGCCTGTGTCTGTCGGTGGCCAGCACGGTGGTGCTGTTGCGCGCGCTGGAGGCCAAGGGGCTGCTCAAGTCCATCAACGGCCAGATCGCCGTGGGCTGGCTGGTGGTGGAGGACCTGGTGATGGTCATGGTGCTGGTGCTGCTGCCGGCGCTGGCCGGGGTGCTGACGGCCGCTGGCGGTGGTGCAGCGGTCGAGACATCGACCGGCGAAATCTGGGAGACCGTGGGCCTGACGCTGGCCAAGGTCACGGCCTTCATCGTGCTGATGCTGGTGGTGGGGCGGCGGGTGCTGCCCAAGGCGCTGTGGTGGGTGGCGCGCACCGGCTCGCGCGAACTGTTCACGCTCAGCGTGGTGGCGGTGGCCGTGGGCGTGGCCTTCGGCGCGGCGGCACTGTTCGACGTGTCCTTTGCGCTGGGCGCCTTCTTCGCCGGCATGATGATGCGCGAGTCGGAGTTCAGCCACCGCGCGGCAGACGAATCGCTGCCGTTGCGCGACGCCTTTGCGGTGCTGTTCTTCGTCTCGGTGGGCATGCTGTTCGACCCGGCCGTGGTCTGGCAGCAGCCGGTCAAGCTGCTGGCGGTGGTGGCCATCATCCTGGTGGGCAAGACCCTGGCGGCCATCGCCCTGGTGCTGTTGTTCCGCTACCCGCTCAACACGGCGCTCACGGTGGGCGCCAGTCTGGCGCAGATCGGCGAGTTCTCCTTCATCCTGGCCGGCATGGGGGTGGCCCTGGGCCTGATGCCGGTGGAGGGCCAGAGCCTGGTGCTGGCCGGCGCGCTGATCTCCATCGCCGCCAACGCGGCGCTGTTCGCGGCGGTCGAACCCGCGCGGCGCTGGATCCTGGCGCGCTCGGACTTGGCGCGCCGGCTGGAGCAGCGCGATGACCCGCTGGCCGAGCTGCCTCTGAGCACCGACCTCACGCTGCTGCGCAACCAGGTGGTGCTGGTGGGCTACGGCCGCGTGGGCAGGCGTATCGGGCAGGCGCTGCGCGCGCAGCACATTCCCTTCGTGGTGGCCGAGCAGAACCGCGAGGTGGTGGACGCGCTGCGCCGCGAGGGCATTCCCGCCGTCAGCGGCGACGCGCAGACCCCCGAGGTACTGGTTCAGGCCCACGTGGCACAGGCCGCCATGCTGGTCATCGCCATCCCCGACACGGTCAACGTACGCAAGATGGTGGAGATCGCCCGCACCCTGAACCCCGCACTCGAGGTGGTGCTGCGCACGCACAATGAGGAAGAGGCCGAACTGCTGGGCAAGGAAAGCCTGGGCACGGTCTTCGTCGGCGAGCACGAACTCGCGCGTGGCATGAGCGAGCACATCCTGCGGCAATTGCAGCCGGGTGCCGCCGGAGCGGCCAGCCATTGAAGCATCACGACCGTACACAGTACAGGAGAGTCACGCCATGAATCTGCTCAAGCACATCCTCGTTGCCACCGATCTTTCGGCCCCGTCCCTGCCAGCCGTGGACCGTGGCTTCCAGCTCGCGGCCGTCAGCGGGGCACATTGCACCGTGATGCATGCGCTCGGCCTGGAGGCCATGGCGCTGCTGCGCGGGGTGCTGGGCGACAAGTCCGAGAGCGTGTCGGCGCGCCTGGTCGAGGAGGCGCAGGCCCGGCTCGACGCGCTGCTGCAGGACCCGGGGCGCAACCGCGGCGTGACGGCCACTGGGGTGATCGATCCGGGTCTGGCCGGTGACGCGGTGCCGGCGCGGGCGCAGGCCGAGGCTGCGGACCTGGTGCTGGTGGGCACGCACGGCAGCGGTTTCCTGCAGCGCATGCTGCTGGGCTCCACGGCCTCGCGGCTGCTGCGCAAGAGCCGTAGCCCGGTGCTGGTGGTCAAGCAGGAGCCGCGCGGCAGCTACCAGCGCGTGCTGGTGGCCATGGATTTCTCGCCGGCCTCGTTGGCGTCGATCCGGCTGGCGCGCCAGGTAGCCCCGGGGGCTGACCTGCTGCTGCTGCACGTGTTCGAGGTGCCGTTCGAGGGCAAGCTGCATTTTGCGGGCGTGGATGAGCTGACGGTGCAGCAGTTCCGGCTGGAAGCGCGTGAGCGTGCCGTGCAGCAGCTGCATGCGCTGGCCGAGCAGGCCGGCCTGGCGCCGGCGGACTACACAGGCCTGGTGCTGTACGGTGATGCGGTGCGCGAACTCATGCAGCACGAGGAGCGCCACCAGTGCGACCTGATCGTCATGGGCAAGCACGGCACGCACGTGACCGAGGAGCTGCTGCTGGGCAGCGTGACCAAGCGCGTGCTGGCCGAATCGCAGGCCGACGTGCTGGTGGTGGTGGATCCCCTGACATCGGCCACCCGGACCACCTGAGTGACTCGCGGAGACGCGCGATCCACGCCGACGGTGCCCGCAAGCTGTGGGTAAGATGGCCGCACCTCATCCAAGGAGCAACGTCATCATGAACAACGCCTCGCCCCATTGGCGCTTCTTTCGTGCCGGCGGCTTCGACCAGGTCCGTCTCGATACCGCTGCCGAGCTGCTCTCGATCGACCAGCTTGACCAGAAGCTCTGGGTCGCGCTGGCCTGCCCGGTGCAGGGCATCGAGTTCGACAGCCGCACGCTCGCCTTCGTCGACAGCGATGGCGACGGCCGGGTGCGTGCGCCCGAGTTGATTGCGGCCGTGCAGTGGGCGTCGGCGCGGCTGAAGGATGCCGAGGTGCTGGCGCAGCAACTGCCCGGCGTGCCGCTGGCCGCCATCCGCGACGATGACGAGACCGGGGCGCAGATTGCCGCCGCCGCACGCGAACTGCTGGCCGATCTGGGCGTTGCCGATGACATGGTGACGGCGCAGGCCGCCAGTGAAGCGCAGCAGCGCTTTGCCGAGCGCGCGCTGGCCGCCTGGGAAACCGACGGTCAGGCCGCCCAGCCGCTGGGCGAGGCCACGGCCGCCGCCCACGCGGCATTGGTGGCGGTGGCCGAGAAGGTGGAAGACTGGTTCGTGCGCTGCCGGCTGGCGGCGTTCGATACCCGTGCCGGCGAGGCGCTCAACGCCAGCGAGGACACCCTCGCCACCCTGGGCAGCGGCACGCTCACGGCTGGGGCCGACGGCATTGCCGCCTTGCCGCTGGCCCATGTGCATGCCGGCGCCGAACTGCCGCTCACCCATGGCCTCAACCCGGCCTGGGCCGCACGCATGGCGGTGCTGCACGACACCGTGGTCACGCCCCTGCTGGGTCCACGCGACACGTTGAGCGAAACCGGCTGGCGCACCCTGCAGGACCAACTGGCGCCCTATGCCGCCTGGCTGGCCGCCAAGCCTGATCCGGCAGCCGTGGGCGAGGGCGTGCGCCAGCTGGAAAAACTCGCGCGTTATGTGCGTGACCTGATGCCGCTGGCCAACAATTTCGTCGCCTTCCGCGACTTCTACACGCGGCGGGGTTGGGCCACGTTCCAGGTCGGCACGCTGTACCTCGATGGCCGTTCCGCCGAGCTGTGCGTGGCCGTGAACGACGCCGGCCGTCATGCGGCCATGGCCGGGCTGGCGCGCATCTGCCTGGTTTATGTGGATTGCGCGCGCGGCGGCGAGAAGCTGAGCATCGCCGCGGCCTTCACGGCCGGCGACGCGGACCAGCTCATGGTGGGACGCAATGGCGTGTTCTACGACCGCCAGGGCCGCGACTGGGACGCCACCATCACCAAGATCGTGGAGCACCCCATCAGCCTGCGCCAGGCGTTCTGGTCGCCTTACAAGCAGCTGGCGCGCTTTGTCGGCGAACAGCTGCAGAAGATCGCCGCCAACAAGGCCAAGGCGGCCGACGACAAGCTGCTTGCCGCGGCCGTGGCCAGTGGCAAGCAGGTGGCGGGCCCCGCTGCCGCCCCGGCCGCCCCGCCGCCCTTCGATGTCGGCAAGTTCGCCGGCATCTTTGCCGCCATCGGCCTGGCGGTGGGGGCCATCGGTTCGGCCCTGGTGGCTGCGCTGACGGGGCTGTTCTCGCTGGCCTGGTGGCAGTTGCCGCTGGCCCTCGCCGGGCTGCTGCTGCTCATCTCCGGCCCGGCCGTGGTACTGGCCTGGTTCAAGCTGCGCAGCCGCAACCTGGGCCCCATCCTCGACGCCAACGGCTGGGCCATCAATGCGCGCGCCAAGATCAACATCCCCTTCGGTACCTCGCTCACCCAGCTCGCGCAGCTGCCGCCCGATGCCGAGCGCGCGCTGACCGATCCCTACGCCGAGAAGAAGCGACCCTGGGCGCTCTACCTGGGCATCGTGGCCGTGCTGCTGCTGGCGGCGTTCGCCTGGGTGCTGCGCGACCACCTGAAATAAAGGGTGTAAGTTTTCGCGCCCGTCATCGACCAATCGTTCAGGCCGGACCGAAACCGGCCCGGACGGGGCCAGCCGGCCCCGCTCCACCTGAACTGTCTGGAGATGACCATGAACAAGCAATCCCTCGTGAGCCTGGCGGCCGGCGCCACCCTGGCTGCGGCCGCCCTGACCCCCGCCCACGCCACCATCGGCAACCCCTTCGAGGCCAGCAAGCTCGACGCCGGCTACCAGGTCGCACAGGCCGACGGCAAGAAGAAAGACGGCAAGTGCGGTGAGGCCAAGTGCGGCGGCGACAAGAAGGGCGCAACCCTCACGGGCGACAAGAAGAAGGACGGCAGCTGTGGCGGCAAGAAGCCCGAGGCCAGCTGCGGCGGCAAGAAGTAGGCCATGGACCGCTCCCGCCCGCCGGCAGGTGCCGGCCTGGGCTGGCGGCGCGAGCTGATCGCGCCGCTGGCCGCCGGCGTGCCCGAGGCCATCGCCTTCTTCGAGCTCGCACCCGAGAACTGGGCCGGCGCGGGCGGCAGCTCGGCGCGCACCCTGCGCGCCTGCACCGAGCGCTACCCCTTCGTCTGCCACGG
>CAZJKR010000038.1:13165-18919 GCA_964546615.1 uncultured Curvibacter sp. | reverse complement strand
GCGCGACCTCCCGTGCCAGTTCGTCGAGCGAGAGGCCATCGTTGTACAGCACGATATCAGCGGCATGCAGCCGTTCGATCCGACTGGCCTGGCTGGCCAGGATCTGCTCCACTGCGGGCCGCGCCAAGCCGCTGCGTCGCATGACGCGCTCGATCTGGAGTTCGGGGCGGCAATCAACCACCAGGACCTGGTCCAGCCGGTGGCGCCATTGTCCCGATTCGACCAGCAACGGCACATCGAACACGATGCAACGCCGACCGGCATCCCGGGCCGCCTGCAACTGGCGTTGCGTTTCCTGCCGGACCAGCGGGTGGATGATGCTCTCGAGTTGCTGGCGCGCCGATGGCTGGCGAAAGACCAGTTCGCGCATCCGTTCGCGGTGCAGCGCGCCTTCTGCCGAGATGAAGTCCGGGCCAAAGACTTCCCGGATGGCAGCGATGGCGGCGCCATCACGGGCGGTGGTCTGGCGCGAGATCGCATCGGCATCGATCACGACCGCGCCATGCGACGCCAGCAGGCCGGCCACGGTGCTCTTGCCGCTGCCGATGCCGCCAGTCAGTCCGAGTCGGGTGATCGAGGGCATGGCCTACAGCCCGATGACGCGCAGGATGCTTTGCGGGCCGGCGATCATGGCAGTCAGGCCGGCCAGGGCCAGGAAGGGGCCGAAGGGGACGTAACCGCCCTCGCGCAGTCCGCTGCTGAACTTCATGGCGATGCCAATGATGGCGCCGATGAGCGAGGCCATGAGGATGATGGGAATCAGCGCCGGCCAGCCGAACCAGGCGCCCAAGGCGGCAAACAGCTTGAAGTCGCCATAGCCCATGCCCTCCTTGCCGGTCAGCAGCTTGAAAGCCCAGTAGACCAGCCAAAGTGAAAGATAGCCCGCCACGGCGCCCCACAAAGCGGTGGTCAGCGGTACCGCCGTCCAGTGCAGGGCAGCGGCGATCAGGCCAGCCCACAGCAGCGGCAAGGTGATGTCGTCGGGCAGTAGCGTGGTGTCCCAGTCGATCAGGCCCAGGACCAGCAGGGTGGAGGCAAAGCCTGCCCATGCCATGGCGGTGGGGGTCATGCCCCACTGCCAGCAGCTGTAGCCGAACAGGGCGGCTGTGGCAAGCTCCACCAGCGGATAGCGGATGCTGATCGGCGTGCCGCAGACCGCGCATCTGCCGCGCAGGAACAGCCAGCTCAGCACCGGGATGTTCTCGTACCAGCGAATCTGGTGACCGCATTTCTGGCAGCGTGAACGCGGCACCAGCAGATTGAAGGTTTCGACTTCAGGCGCAGGGCGCCCGCTCAATTCGGCGCACTCGACGGCCCATTGATGCTCCAGCATCCTGGGCAGGCGATAGATAACGACGTTGAGAAAGCTGCCGATCAGCAAGCCCAGAATGCATGCCAGAGCGATATCCAACCAAGGCGCAACCAGCATCAGACCACCTGTCCCAGCTTGAAGATGGGCAGGTACATGGCAACCACGATTCCGCCGATCAGGCTGCCGAGAAACACGATGATGATGGGCTCCATCAGACTGGACAGGCCCGCCACCATTTCATCGACCTCTGCCTCATAGAAATCGGCCGCCTTCCCGAGCATGTGGTCGATCGAGCCGGATTCCTCGCCGATAGAACACATCTGCAACACCATGGTCGGAAACAGGTTGGCGTTGGTCATGGCCGCCGTCAGGCTTGTACCGGTGGAGACTTCGTGCTGGATTCTTTCCGTGGCATCGAGGTAGACCGAGTTGCCGGAAGCGCCACCGACCGAGTCCAGCGCCTCCACCAGCGGCACGCCGGCAGCGAACATGGTGGAGAGGGTGCGGGTCCAGCGCGCAATGATGGATTTTTCGATCAGAGGGCCGAAGACCGGGACACGCAGCAGCAGGCGATCCATGAACTTCTGCATTTTTTCATTGCGTTTCCAGGCCTGGAAAAAGAAGTAGACGCTGCCGCCAATGCCGCCGAAGATCAGCCACCAGTAGTCGACGAACAGTTCGCTCATGGCGATCACCAGCAAGGTTGGCGCCGGCAGATCGGCATTGAAAGAGCTGAACACCTCCTTGAAGGCCGGAATCACGAAGATCATGATCACGGCCACCACCACAAAAGCCACCACCACCACCGAGATCGGGTACATCAGAGCCGATTTGATCTTCGCCTTGATGGCTTCGGTTTTTTCCATGTAGGTGGCCAGCCGGTCCAGTAACTGGTCCAGAATGCCTGCCTGCTCGCCGGCTTCGACCAGATTGCAGTAGAGGTTGTCGAAGTACATCGGGTATTTGCGGAAGGCGGCGCTGAGGGATGTGCCGGTTTCGACGTCGGTACGGATGTCGTTGAGCAGGCGGGTGACGTTGGGGTTGGCGTTGCCGCGACCGACGATGTCGAAGGCTTGCAACAGGGGCACGCCGGCCTTCATCATGGTGGCGAGCTGGCGCGTGAATATCGCAAGATCCTTGGGCTTGATCGCCTTGCCGGACCGCATACGGCGTTTTCTGATCTTGACGGGCAGGACGCCCTGGCGCCGCAGGGCTGCCTGGACCTGGTTCTCGCCGCCTGCCCGGATCTCTCCTCGCATCGCCTTGCCGTTCCGGTCTTTGCCTTCCCATTCGAAGACGAATTCCTTGCTTCCTCGGGGTGTTGCTGTCGCCATGCGGTTCCCTGTGTCTCTTGTCTGCTATTCGTTGGTAACGGCCAGGACCTCTTCCAGCGAAGTCAGCCCCATTTTCACCTTTTGCAAGCCCGACTCGCGCAGAGTGCGCACCCCCTCGCGGCTGGCCTGTTGGGCGATTTCCAGGGCAGACCCATCGCGCAGGATGATGCCTTGGATGGCCTCGCTGATGGGCATGACCTGGTAGATGCCCAGGCGCCCTTTGTAGCCGTTGCTGCACGCCGTACAGCCGACCGGCCGGTAGCTTGTCCAGGAGCCATCCAACTCGGCATCGCTGAAGCCAGCTTCGCGCAGAGCTTGTGGCGTGATGTCAGCCGGTGCCTTGCAGTTCACGCAGAGTCGCCGGGCCAGTCGTTGTGCCGTGATCAGAATCACGCTGGAGGCAATGTTGAAGGGCGCAATGCCCATGTTGCGCAGGCGGGTGAGCGTGGTCGGTGCGTCGTTGGTGTGCAAGGTGGACAGCACCAGATGGCCCGTCTGGGCGGCCTTGATGGCGATGTCGGCCGTTTCGAGATCACGGATCTCACCCACCATGATGATGTCCGGATCCTGGCGAAGGAAGGACCTGAGCGCGGCTGCGAAGGTCAGGCCCGCCCTCTCGTTGACGTTGACCTGATTGATGCCGGGAAGATTGATCTCGGACGGGTCCTCCGCCGTCGCGATGTTGACCCCAGGCTTGTTGAGCAGGTTCAGGCAGGTATAGAGCGATACCGTCTTGCCTGAACCGGTCGGACCGGTGACCAGAATCATGCCGTAGGGGCGATGAATCGCTTTCAGCAGCCGCTCCTTCTCCTCGGCGTCGTAGCCCAGCGCCTCGATGCCCAGGCGGGTGCTGCTGGGGTCCAGGATGCGGATCACGATCTTCTCACCGAACAACGTGGGCAGCGTGCTGACGCGGAAGTCAATGACCCGGTCAGGGCCGACCTTGAGCTTCATGCGCCCGTCCTGCGGCACACGCTTCTCCGAAATGTCCAGCCGGGAAATTACCTTGATGCGCGAGGCCAGCTTGTCCTTGATGGCAACCGGCGGCGAGGCGATTTCACGCAGTTCGCCGTCGATGCGGAAGCGCACGCGGTAATGATGCTCGTAGGGTTCGAAGTGCAGGTCTGAGGCCCGCATGCCGATGGCATCGAGCAGCATCTTGTGCAGGAATTTCACCACCGGCGCATCGTCGACTTCGGAGGAGGGGGTGTCGGCAGTTTCCGTCACGGCCTCGGCGCTGGCCTCATCGAACTCGAAGTCACTGCCGATCAGGTGGTCGATCGTTTCGGCGGCTGTCTTGGCGCGGGCCTCGACCAGCCTGAGCAGCTTGTCGTATTCGGCGATGACCCAATCCACTCCCATCTGGCTGGTGAACTTGATCTTTTCTGCCGCAGTCTGGTCGGAAGGGTCGGCAGTGGCCACCACCAGCCGGTTGTTACGCCGGCTCAGCACGATCACGCGAAAGTCCTGGCAGATCCTGGCATCGAGCACATCCTTGGGCAGGCGCAGCGTGTCGATGGCATCGAGATCGATCAACGGTGCCGCGTAGGCGAGAGACATGGTGTGCGCGAGGTCGCTGGCCGACACCGCCCCGGAGTCCAGCAACTCGGTGATGAAGCTGCTGTGCTTGTTTTCGGCTTTGCAATAGATCTCTTCGGCCGCCTGCTGCCCGAGCTTGCCGGCCAGAATCAGGGCGCGACCCAGCCCGGGCAGGGCAATGGCGGTGGGTTCACGTTGAGCAGCGGTATCGACAGCGGCCATGAGGCTGAAATCTACAGGGGTCCGAAGAGGAAAATCCCGCTGATCATCGCTGATTGCCCGATTGATGTAAATCTGGGGCCGCCGGTCAAATTGCAAGCAGACGTAGCAGTGCAACGGGGCCGCGAACGGACAGTTATGAACGGAATGCGGCCAGGAAGAATTCCCCGGGCCTTGATGTGCTTCCCGCGCTGTGGCGTGGGAAAGGAAACTGGTCGGAATGAGAGGATTCGAACCTCCGACCCCTTCGTCCCGAACGAAGTGCGCTACCAGGCTGCGCTACATTCCGATGCCGATTGCTGTGGAGGTGTCGTGTTAGGACTGGCGCTCCAGCAATTGAGCCGCCAATTGTAGCAGACAGTTGGCATGTGCCCCGGCCGGCAATCGTTGCGCAGCCGCTACGGCGCGCGCGGCCTCTCGTGCCGCAGCCTGGCGGGCGATGTCGAGTGCGCCGGTGGCGTGGACGATGGCAATGACCTCGTCGAGCTGCTCGATCGCTCCGTTTTCGATGGCGTTCCGGATCAGGTTGCGCTGGATGTCGCTGCCGCGCTGCATGGCGGCAATGAGTGGCAGGGTGGCCTTGCCCTCGCGCAGGTCGTCACCCAGGCTCTTGCCCATGACGGTGGCATCGCCTGCGTAATCCAGCACGTCGTCGATCACCTGAAACGCCGTGCCCAGCGCCTGGCCATATTCGGCACAAGCTTCTTCCAGCACCGGCGCAGCGCCGGCCAGGATGGCGCCGACCCGTGCGCTGGCTTCGAACAGCTTGGCCGTCTTGGAGCGGATCACCTGCAGATAGCCGCTCTCGTCCAGGCAGGCGTTGTGCATGTTCATCAGCTGCTGCACCTCGCCTTCGGCGATGACGTTGGTGGCATCGGCCAGAACCTGCATGATGCGCATGTCTTGCGCCTCCACCATCATCTGGAAGGCGCGCGAGTAGAGGAAATCGCCCACCAGCACGCTCGCCGGGTTGCCGAAAGTCTCGTTCGCGGTCGGATTGCCGCGCCGCAGGACGGACTCGTCCACCACATCGTCATGCAGCAGTGTGGCCGTATGGATGAATTCGACCACGGCGGCCAGGTTGAAACGCTGGGCGCCCCGGTAACCGAGGGCGCCACAGGCCAGCAGCAGCAAGGCCGGACGCAAGCGCTTGCCGCCGGCGGCAATGATGTATTGCGCCACCTGGCCAACCAGCGGAACACCGGAATCCAGGCGGCGGGCAATGACGCCATCCACCTCCTGCATGTCGTCGGCAATGAGGGCGAGCGGGTTGGTGGTATTGGCTGGAGTCACTTGAGGTAGGGGCGGGAGCCGGTGGCGGTGAGCGATTATAGGAAGCCGTGCCAGTCT
>CAZJKR010000038.1:7139-13155 GCA_964546615.1 uncultured Curvibacter sp. | reverse complement strand
GGCGGATTGGGAGGCACAAGGGGCTGCTGGTTGTTCCGATCTGTGGTAGACTATAGGGCTCTGCGGAAATTCGTCTGCGGAGGATCCATTTCAAGAGGTCAATATGTACGCGGTCATAAAAACCGGTGGCAAACAGTATCGTGTTGCTGCTGGCGAGAAAATCAAAGTAGAACAGATTGCTGCGGACGTGGGCCAAGAGATCGTCATCGACCAGGTTCTGGCCGTCGGCAACGGCGCTGAACTCAAGGTCGGTACGCCCTTGGTGTCCGGCGCGACTGTCAAAGCCACCGTGGTGGCACACGGCAAGCACGACAAGGTTCGCATCTTCAAGATGCGCCGTCGCAAGCACTATCAGAAACGTCAAGGGCACCGTCAGCAGTTCACTGAGCTGCAAATCGGCGCAATTTCTGCTTAAGGGGCTCCAGTCATGGCACAGAAAAAAGGCGGCGGCTCTACGCGAAACGGGCGCGATTCCAAGCCCAAGATGCTCGGCGTGAAGGCCTTCGGCGGCCAGCAGATCAACGCCGGCTCCATCATCGTGCGCCAGCGCGGCACCAAGTTCCATCCCGGCACCAACGTCGGCATGGGCAAGGACCATACCTTGTTTGCGCTGGTGGATGGCCACGTGTCGTTTTCCACCAAAGGCGCACTCAACAAGCACATGGTGAACGTGACTGCGGCCTGAGCTGCATCACCTGTCTCCGTGCGAAACCCTGCGCCTCAAGCGCGGGGTTTTTCGTTTATAAACCTTGAAAACCGCTTGCCATGAAATTCGTTGACAAAGCCTTTATCGACATCGCCGCCGGCGATGGTGGGAACGGCTGCGTCTCGTTCCGGCATGAGAAGTACAAGGAATTTGGCGGTCCCAACGGGGGCGACGGCGGTCGCGGCGGCCATGTGTATGCCGTGGCAGATTCCAATCTCAACACCTTGGTCGATTTCCGCTACACACGTCGTTTCGAGGCCAAGCGCGGTCAGCACGGCATGGGCTCGGACATGTTCGGTGCGGCAGGTGATGACATCACGCTCAAGATGCCGGTTGGGACCATCATCAGCGATGCCGAAACCGGCGAGGTACTGTATGAACTGCTGGCGCCGGGGGAAGTCATCACGATTGCCAAGGGCGGCGACGGCGGTTTTGGCAACCTGCGTTTCAAGAGTGCGATCAACCGCGCGCCACGACAGAAGACGCCGGGCTGGCCGGGTGAGCGCAAGAGCCTGAAGCTGGAACTCAAGGTGCTGGCCGATGTCGGCTTGCTGGGCCTGCCCAATGCCGGCAAGTCCACGCTGATCACGGCCATTTCCAACGCGCGGCCACGCATTGCAGACTATCCCTTCACCACCTTGCACCCCAACCTGGGTGTGGTGCGTGTCGGCCCGGAGCAGAGCTTTGTGGTGGCCGATCTGCCGGGCCTGATCGAAGGGGCCTCCGAAGGGGCTGGCCTGGGGCACCTGTTTCTGCGCCACCTGCAGCGTACCCGACTGTTGCTGCATGTGGTGGACATGGCACCTTTTGACGACAATGTCGATCCGGTTGCCCAGGCCAAGGCCATCGTCGCCGAACTCAAGAAATACGATGCCGCGCTGTACAGCAAGCCGCGCTGGCTGGTGCTCAACAAGCTGGACATGGTGCCGGTCGAGGAGCGCGAAGCGCGCGTCAAGGACTTCGTCAAGCGCATGCGGTACAAGGGCCCGGTCTTCCAGATTTCGGCGCTGACGCACGAAGGCTGCGACCAGCTGGTCAAGGCCGTCTACGAGCAGGTCAAAAAGCAGCAGGTGGCCGAACAGCCTCCGGAGGCCGAGGTCGATCCGCGCTTCAAGGATATGCCAAGCGTCTGAGGATGCTCCTGATTTAATAGCTGATGACGCCCGCAAGAAGGGCATTCCAAGCTCAAAATGACCCAAGAAAATAGTTCCGGTGTGTTGCGTGATGCGCGCCGTATCGTCGTCAAGGTCGGCTCCAGTCTGGTGACCAATGAAGGCCGCGGTCTGGATGACGTGGCCATTGGCGAGTGGTGTCGGCAGCTGGCGGCCCTGGTGCGTGACGGCCGGGAGGTCATCATGGTTTCCAGCGGAGCCATCGCCGAAGGCATGAAGCGTCTGGGCTGGTCGAGCCGGCCGCACGAAATCCACGAACTGCAGGCGGCGGCGGCTGTCGGGCAGATGGGGCTGGCGCAGATGTACGAAACGCGTTTCCGTGCGCACGGCCTGGGCAGCGCCCAGGTGTTGCTCACCCATGCCGATCTGGCGGACCGTGAGCGTTATCTCAATGCCCGCTCCACGCTGCTGACCTTGCTCCGGCTCGGGGTGGTGCCGGTCATCAACGAGAATGACACCGTGGTCAACGATGAAATCAAGTTCGGTGACAACGACACGCTCGGCGCGCTGGTGGCCAATCTGGTCGAGGCCGATGCCTTGATCATCCTGACCGATCAGAAGGGCTTGTACACGGCCGATCCGCGCAAGGATCCGGCCGCGCGCTTCGTTCACGAGGCGCAGGCCGGTGATGCGGCGTTGGAGGCCATGGCCGGCGGGGCGGGATCGAGTATCGGTCGCGGCGGCATGATCACCAAGATCCTGGCGGCCAAGCGTGCGGCCGGTTCAGGCGCGTCTACCGTGATCGCCTGGGGGCGCGAGACCGATGTTCTGCTGCGGCTGGCGCGTGGCGAACAGATCGGTACCTTGCTGGTGGCGCCCACACAGAAGAAACAGGCGCGCAAGCAATGGATGGCCGACCATCTGCAATTGCGCGGTGCCGTGGTGGTGGATGCCGGTGCGGCGGCCAAATTGCTGGAGGAAGGCAAGAGTCTGCTGCCGATTGGCATGACGGCCGTCGAGGGCGAGTTTGCACGTGGTGACGTGATCGCGGTGCGTGACGCCCAGGGCAACGAAATTGCACGCGGGCTGGCCAACTACGCCAGTTCCGAGGCGCGTCTGATCGCACGCAGACCGTCCAGCGAATTTGAGAGGTTGCTCGGGTATGCGGCCGAGCCTGAGATGCTGCACCGGGACAATCTGGTGCTCATGCGCTGAGACCGGGTCGTCCTTGCTTCAGCGCGGCGCCTGGATCCGGCGGATCAGTTCGGCTGGTGTACGGCCTCCTGCGGCACGGCCGTCACAGAACCCCTGACGCGCCAAGGCCAGCGAGTGCCGCGTCGCGCTCTGGGTCACGTCCAGCGGCCGCCAGCTCGGGTTGGCGACCAGACTCCATTTGTCCGACTCGCTGGCACGTGCGTAAGTCTTGACTTCGGCGGTATCGCAGCGCAGGCCCTCGTAGATGGCATTGGCGCTGCCGGCGCTGCTGTAGGCCACGACGACATAACGCACCACCCAGTCGGGACCGAGGGTCACGGTGCTGGGGTCGATGCCGAAACTCAGGCTGGTGCGGATCGGCATGTCGATGGCAATCAGCCCGTCCTTGCGCCAGCTCGGCGGCGGCGGGGCCTCGGCCTCCTGCCAATCCTCATCGGCACAGGCGCCGGAAAGAGTGAAGAAACCCAGCACCAGCAGCGCCAGCAGGGACTTGAAATTAACCGGCATGGCGTCCCCGCGGGCGGTGGTGGTTGCTGGTCTGCGGATCGGGCTCGAAAGTGGCGCCGGGTGGCAGTTCAATCATGCCGGCCAGCTGCGGTGGCGCCTGTTCCGGTTCGAGTTCGCGCCCGCGACTGCCCTGGCGCAGAAAGCGGCCGCGGTGTTCGGTGCGGGGCAGGTGGCGAGCCAGCTCGGTCAGCGCCATCTCGTACACGCCGCGCTTGAACTCGACCACCATGTCCAGGGGAACCCAGTAGTCGTTCCAGCGCCAGGCGTCGAACTCGGGGTGGTCGGTGGCGCGCAGGTTGAGATGCCAGTCCTGTCCCAGCAGTTGCAGCAGGAACCAGATCTGCTTCTGGCCCTTGTAATGGCCGCGCGCTTCCCTGCGGATGTAGCGGTCCGGCACCTCGTAGCGCAACCAGTCCCGGGTCCGGGCCACGATGCGCACATGCTCGGGCAGAAGCCCGACCTCCTCGCCCAGTTCGCGGTACATGGCCTGCTCCGGGGTCTCACCCCGGTCAATGCCACCCTGCGGGAACTGCCACGAGTGGGTGCGTATGCGTTTACCCCAGAAAACCTGGTTTTTCTGGTTGAGCAGGATGATGCCGACATTGGGCCGAAAGCCGTCCCGGTCAAGCATAATCAAACCCCAAATTTTGAACTGATTCCATTATGCACGGCACTTGCTGCGCAGCAAGGGGATCAGCCTGCATCCATCAGAAAAATCACGCCATGAAAGCCTCCCAATTTCTCGTCTCGACCCTCAAGGACGCACCGGCCGATGCCGAGGTGGTGAGCCACAAGCTCATGATGCGCGCCGGCATGATCAAGAAGCTCGGCGCCGGCATCTACAACTACATGCCCATGGGTCTGCGCGTGATCCGCAAGGTCGAGGCGATCGTGCGCGAGGAGATGAACCGCGCCGGCGCCGTGGAGCTGACCATGCCGGTGGTGCAGCCGGCGGAGCTGTGGCAGGAGACCGGTCGTTTCGAAAAGATGGGTCCCGAGCTGCTGCGCATCAAGGACCGGCACGACCGCGACTTCGTGGTGCAGCCGACCAGCGAAGAAGTGGTGACGGACATCGCACGCCAGGAAATCAAGAGCTACAAGCAGCTGCCCAAGAATCTGTACCAGATCCAGACCAAGTTCCGTGACGAGCGCCGGCCGCGTTTCGGCCTGATGCGTGGGCGCGAGTTCATCATGAAGGATGCCTACAGCTTCGACCGCGACCCGGTTTCGGCCAAGGCCAGCTATCAGGTCATGGCGCAGGCCTATCGCAGAATCTTTGACCGTTTCGGCCTGAGTTACCGCGCCGTGGCGGCCGACAGCGGTGCCATCGGCGGCGACCTGAGCGAGGAGTTCCAGGTGATCGCCGCCACCGGCGAAGACGCCATCGTCTACTGCCCGGCCAGCGAGTACGCGGCCAACATCGAGAAGGCGGAGGCGCTGGCGCCGCAAGCCCCGCGCCCGGTTGCAGCTCAGCCCATGCAGAAAGTCGCCACACCGGGCAAGAGCACCTGCCCCGAGGTGGCCGAGCTGCTGGGCCTGCCGCTGAGCCGCACCGTCAAGTCCATCGTGCTGGCCACGGACGAGATCACCGACAAGGAGCAGGTCGGCAAGACCAGCGTCTGGCTGCTGCTGCTGCGCGGCGACCACGACATGAATGAAGTCAAGGTTGGCAAGCTGCCGGGCATGGAGGGCGGTTTCCGTTTCGCTACCGAGGCCGAGATCGTCGAGCACTTCGGCGCCAAGCCGGGTTATCTGGGGCCTGTGGGCCTGAAGCAGCCTGTCCATGTGGTGGCCGACCGCGACGTGGCGGTGATGGCCGACTGGGTCTGCGGCGCCAACGAAGCCGGCTTTCACAGCACCGGCGTCAACTGGGGCCGCGATCTGCCCGAGCCTGACCTGGTGGCCGACATCCGTAATGTGGTGGCGGGCGACCTGTCGCCCGACGGCCAGGGCACGCTGGCGATCGAGCGCGGCATCGAGGTCGGCCATGTGTTCTACCTCGGTACCAAGTACAGCCGTGCCATGAATGCCACTTTCCTGGACGAGAACGGCAAGCCGCAGTTCATGGAGATGGGTTGCTACGGCATCGGCATCACGCGCCTGCCGGCGGCGGCCATCGAGCAGAACCACGACGAACGCGGCATCATCTGGCCGGACGCCATCGCTCCGTTCACCGTCGTGATCTGTCCCATCAACCCGGACCGCAGCCCGGAAGTGAAAACCGCGTCCGAGACGTTGTATGCCGAATTGCTGGCAGCTGGCGTGGACGTGATGCTGGACGACCGCGGCGAGCGTCCCGGCGCCATGTTCGCCGACTGGGAGCTGATCGGCGTGCCGCACCGCGTCACGGTTGGCGACCGCGCGCTCAAGGAAGGGCATGTCGAGTACCAGCACCGCCGTGACGCGGTGGCGACCAAGCTGCCGCTGGCCGAGGTGCTGGCCTGGCTGCGCGGCGAGGCCGAGTTGCCGCCCACGG
>CAZJKR010000038.1:3048-7129 GCA_964546615.1 uncultured Curvibacter sp. | reverse complement strand
TACCAGAACGTCATCGGGGCGGGCCTCGAGACGCTGCCGCAGTGGATCTACACCTACGGCAAGATCGGCCTGGTGAAGGTCCCCCCGGACCGCCGGGTGCAGGCCTGGCTGGTGCAGAAGAACGAGGTGCTGGCCTTCGTGCAGTCCAAGCTGAGCGTGTGACCATGGCCATGCCGGCGCATGAGTCCGGCATGGAGTCCGGTGTGAACAGAAGGGTTTTCGGCCTTCTGCCCATGCTGGTCGGGTGCGGACTGCTATCGATTCAGGAGCATGCGCGGGCCGGTGCCCAGATCGAGGAGCCGCTGGCCGATGCCGTGCGTACCGCGCTGAGCGCCGCCATCGCCAACAACGCGCCGCCGGTACCGGAGTTCGCCGACACCGAGTCGCGCCTGCGTTACCTGCGCTGGCTCGGCGCCATGAGCGAGCGGCTGAAGAAGAAAAAGCACGCCTTCCAGGAACGTACCGAGTTCCTGCAGACCGTCTGGTACGAAAGCCGGCGTGCCGGCCTGGAGACTTCGCTGGTGCTGGGGCTGATCCAGGTCGAAAGCAATTTTCGCAAGTTCGCCATTTCGCGTGCCGGTGCGCGCGGCTACATGCAGGTGATGCCGTTCTGGGCCCGGGTGATCGGCGACGGCGACCCGGGCAAGCTGTTCCACATGCAGAGCAATCTGCGCTTCGGTTGCGTCATCCTGCGCCACTACCTGGAGCGCGAGCGCGGCAACCTGTTCATGGCGCTGGGCCGCTACAACGGCTCGCGTGGCAAGGCCGCGTACCCGGAGGCCGTGCTGGCGGCGCAGCGCGCCTGGGTCTACGCCGGCACTTGAGCCCTCAGGTGGTCGCCGAGGTGCCCGTTGCCGGATCAGCTTCGCGCGTCACCATGACCTGGTCGATGCGAAAACTGTCCACGTCCATCACCTCGAAGGTGTAGCCACCCCACACCACCCGGTCGGTGCGGCGCGGCACGCGGCGCAGCATCTCCATCAGGAAACCCGCCAGGGTTTCGTACTCGCCCTCGTGCGGCAGTTCCTGCAGGCCGAGGGCCCGCTGCACGTCCTGGATCGGCGTGATGCCGTCGATCAGCCAGGAATGCTCGTCGCGCCGCACGATCAGCTCCTCGTCCTGCGGTGAAACCAGGTCGCCCATCACGGTGCTCATCACGTCGTTGAGCGTGACCACGCCCACCACCAGGCTGTATTCGTTGACGATGACGGCGAAGTCTTCATGGACCTGGCGGAAGTGGGTCAGGACTTCGGCCAGCGTCAGCCGGTCGGGCACCATCACCGCCTTGTGCAGCAGCGCCGGGTCGGTCAGGCGGATCGGCTGGTTGTTGAGCACGCGCTGGAACAGGTCTTTCGCATCCACATAACCCACCACATGGTCGATGCCGCCGGCGCAGACCGGGTAGGTCGAGAACGGCTCGGCCGCGATGCGGGCTCGCACGATGGCGTCGCTGTCGTCGGTATGAAACCAGGCAATGCGGTCGCGCGGTGTCATGGCGCTGCTGACGGTGCGGGTGTCGAGTTCGAACACGTTGGCGATCACCTGCTGGCCGCTGCGGGCCAGTGCGCCCGACTGCGCGCCGGCCTCGGCCAGGGCGAGAATGTCGTCGGAGGTGACGCGCTCATCCCGCTGCGCCGGCAGCCCCAGCACCCGGAACAGCACATCGGTGGTGCGGCTGTAGGCCCAGACCACGGGTTTGAAGAGCGACATGCACAGCTGCATCGGTCCGACGACCCAGGTGGCGAACTTCTCGGGTTCGGCCATGCCCAGCCGCTTGGGCAGCAGGTCGGCGAAGACGATGAACAGCGAGATCACCAGGACGAAGGAGAGCGCAAACGCCGCGCTCTGGGCCGACGCCGGTGCCAGCCAGACACCCAGCAGACGGCTGAACAGCGGACTGAACGCGCCTTCACCCACGATACCGCCCAGAATGGCGACCGCATTGAGCCCGATCTGCACCACCGTGAAGTAGTGGCCCGGTTGTTCCTGGATGCTCAGGACCTTGGCGGCGCCCGGATTGCCTTCATCGGCCATCTGGCGCAGGCGCAGGCGCCGTGCGGCCGCCAGCGACATTTCGGCCACGGAGAAAAAGGCACTCGCCGCGATCAGTGCGGCGATGAGAAGCAGGCTTTGGGTGAGGCTCATGGGGCAAGGTGTGCGCGGGCGCAGGCCGTCCGCGGTGCCTGGCCAAGTGTAGCGGGCTGCGCGTCGTGGCGCAGCCCGTACAGCGCAACTATTGCACGAAACCGATGCGGGGCTTGGCCGATGCAGTGCGGGGCAGGTCGGCCGTCTGGATCTCGTCGCGTCCGGCCAGTCGGGCATTGCCGAAGCCGGTCATGAGCGCACGCCGCATCTCGCGTGGCGCGACCTCGGCCAGCTGGTCCAGCAGTTCCTCGGCCGGCTCGGACACGAAACGCTGGCCCCAGTCGTGCGACTGGCGGATCGACCGGTACAGTTTGGCGGCGATGCAGCGGGCCTGCTCCAGCGTCGGCGCCTGCACCTCGAACACGTTCATGCGGTTGAGGATGGGGTCAGGGATGCCGCGCGCATCGTTGGCGGTGGTGATCCAGATCACCTGGCTGGCGTCGATGGCCACTTCGGCGAATTCGTCGACGAAGGTGTGCGCGGTGTCGTGTTCCAGCAGACTGTAGAGAGAGCCGAGCGGGTCGTACTGCGCATCGCTGCTGGCCTTGTCGATCTCGTCGACCACGATCACCGGGTTGGCGTACTGGCCGTCGACCAGCGCCTCGAACACCTTGCCCGGGCGTGCGCCCTTCCATTGCGAGGACGAGCCCGACAGCAGCCAGCCGGCGGTCATCGAGCTCATCGGCACCAGATTCATGCCGGTGCCCAGCAGGGTGGCCAGCTGGCGCGCAAAATGGGTCTTGCCGATGCCCGGCGGGCCCAGCAGCAGCATGGGGGTGACTTCCAGGCCGTCGCGGCTGTCCTGGCTCAGCGCGACATGGCGCTTGACGTCATCGAGCACCTCGGTGAAGTTGGGCAGGTCGTCGTACAGATCGGCCATGTCCGGCACACCGGAGGGCTTGACCTGGAAACGTTCCGGGCCGCGCTCGAGCATGCGCTGGTAGGTACTGCGCAGACTGTCGTGTTCGCGCTCGACCAGCTTGGCCAGCTTGCGCTCGACCTCGTCGGGCTGGAAGACGCTGCGCATCTGGGCGATCGGCAGCTTGAAGGCCGGACCTTGCGGGACAAGTGGGTGCGATTCCATCGTTCACTCCATGCGGCAATGACACCGTGTTGGCACGTTTTCATTCAAGCACAAGGCGTGCCAGCGCTCAAGTCGTGTTAGCCCCGGAAATGTGCCAGAGCAGTCCGGCTGTTCCGGTCATCGGCCCGGCATGAAAAAACCACCGGCTGCCTGCGGCGGCCGGTGGTCAGGGCAGGAGGCGTCGCGGGAAGTCAGGCCGAGGCGCCGAGCACCTTGTGCAGTTCACCCGACTCGTACATTTCCATCATGATGTCGGAGCCGCCGATGAACTCGCCCTTGACGTAGAGCTGCGGAATGGTCGGCCAGTTGCTGTATTCCTTGATGCCCTGGCGGATGGCGTCGTCTTCCAGCACGTTGACCGTCTTGAGCGACTTGGGGTCGACGCCGCAGGCCTTGAGGATCTGGATGGCACGGCCGGAGAAGCCGCACATCGGGAAGCTGGCGCTGCCCTTCATGAACAGCAGGATGTCGTTGGATTTGACGAGGTCGTCGATACGTTGTTGGGTGTCGCTCATGGTGGGTATCCGTTAAGGCTCGATGCCGCCATTATTTCATCTCCGGCTTGTCCTTGCCGGGACCACGCCATCAGCTGAAAGCGCGCCTCGGCGGGGTCATGTCCTGCATCTCGGCGCTGAAGAAGCGGAAATGGCTGCGGCCGTTCTTCTTGACCGCGTACATCGCCACATCGGCATGCCGGATCAGGTCCTCGGCGTGTTCGCTGTCGATCGGGTAGAGGCTGATGCCGATGCTCAGATGGACCACGATGTCGTGCCCGTCAATGTGCAGCGGGGCGGACATGGCCGCCATGATCTTCTGCACGACCTGCAAGGGCATATTGCTGCGTATCAGTTC
>CAZJKR010000038.1:2147-3038 GCA_964546615.1 uncultured Curvibacter sp. | reverse complement strand
CGCCGGCGTCGGTGATGGATTCCAGGATCACCGTGAACTCGTCGCCGCCCAGGCGGGCCACGGTGTCGGCCTCCCGGACCTGGGCCGCCAGGCGCTGCGCCACGGCCTGCAGCAGCTGGTCGCCGACATGGTGGCCCAGGGTGTCGTTGACCGGCTTGAAGTTGTCGAGATCGATGAACAGCACGGCCAGCAGGGTCTGGTTGCGGTGGGCGCGGGCGACGGCATGGCGCAGGCGATCAAGGAACAGGCCGCGGTTGGGCAGGCCGGTCAGGCCGTCGTGGTGGGCCAGGAACTGCATCTGTTCTTCCGCGGCCTTGCGGCGGCTGATATCGGAGAACACACCGACGTAGTTGACGACCTCGCCCGCCTCGTTCCTGACCACGCTGATGGTGAGCCACTCCGGGTAGACGTCGCCGTTGTAGCGCCGGTTCCAGATTTCGCCCTGCCAGTGGCCGTGGGCTGCCAGCTCATCCCGTATCCGGCGATAGAAGCTGGCATCGTGCCGGCCCGATGACAGGAGGGACGGTTTCCGGCCGATCACCGCCTCGGCGGGGTAGCCGGTGATGCGGCTGAAGGCCGGATTGACCGACTCGATCACGTGCTGTGCGTTGGTGACGATGATGCCCTCCAGCGTACTCTCGAACACCTGGGCAGCCAGGCGCAGGTGCTGCTCGGACTGCGCCAGGCGCTGTTCGCGTTCATGCAGGGTGTCGCGCAGCCGGCGCACGTAGTCGTGCTCGATGCTGGCCAGGATGTCGGCGAACGCGACCAGGCCGAGCAGTTCGCCCTGGGGGCCGGTCACGCCCAGGTGGCGGACATGCTTTTGCGCAAACGTCTGGCGCGCGTGGTACAGGCTGGTGTCGGCCGTGATGGTGATCAGCGGCCGGCTGG
>CAZJKR010000038.1:0-2137 GCA_964546615.1 uncultured Curvibacter sp. | reverse complement strand
GTGCCGTGCGACAGCTGGCCGCTGACCAGCTGCAGCACATCGCGTTCGGTGAGAATGCCGTAGCCGGCATCGGGATAGGTCACGACCAGGGCGTCGACGCCGTCGGCGTGCATGCGGCCGATCGCTTCCTGCAGGGCCAGCGAGCTGGCGACCACCGGGTAGCGTCGGTTGAGTACCGCGTTGACCTCGCGCAGGGACAGGTAGTACTCGATGCCCTGATTGGTCACGATGTCGGTCTGGGTCACGATGCCCTTGTAGGCGCCGGCCGCGTCGACCACGAGGAAGTGGCGCACCTTCTCCTCACGAAAGCGCAGCGATGCTTCCCCCAGCCCGGTGCCGGCCGGCAGCGTCTTGACCGGCGAACTCATGTACTGCGCGATCGGTGCCTGGAACGTCTGAGGTGCGGACATGTCCAGTGCCAGTGCGTCGTGCTCGGTCCAGATGCCGATGGCGACGCCGTTCTCCATCACCACGATCGAGCTGCAGCGCGACTGCACCATGCGCCGCGCCGCCTCCACCAGCGGCGTGTCCGCCGCACAGGCCAGGAGGTCCGGTTGAATGATGCGTTCGATGAGGACGTCGGCCATCACGGATGCTTGTGTGCCACAGAGGCACCTGAAAGTTGTTCCACCATCACCTTAGTGCCAGGCCAGTTGCTGCATCTTGAGCTGTGTCAAGTTCCGGGCGGGGTCAAGCGGTGGGCAGCCACAGCGTGACCGTGGTGCCGACGCCGGGCTCGCTGGTGATCTCGACTTTCCCACCATGCAGTTCGACGATTTCCTTGACGATGCTCATGCCCAGCCCGGTGCCGGGGATCTTGCCGGAAGCGTCGGCGCGGTAGAAGCGTTCGCAGACGCGTTCGAGCTGCTCGGGGTTCATGCCGATGCCCTGGTCCCGGACCCGGATACCGACCCGGGCCGGGCCCGCGCCCGCGCCGGGATCGTTCACGCAGCCGATGTGAACCGTGCCGCCCTCGGGCGAGTATTTGTAGGCGTTCGACAGAATGTTCAGTACGGCCTGCTGCATCTTGCTGCGGTCGGCGTTGACGATCAGCGGCGCCGCGGCCGGGGCCGGCAGTTCGGGGGGCTGGCGGCCAGCCGGCGGCTTGTAGCCGGCCACGGCCTCGGCCACGATCTCGTGCAGCGCCAGGGGTTCGATGACGAAGTCCTTGCCGCGGCGCGCCTCGATGCGTGCCAGGTCGAGCAGCTCGTTGATGATCGAGGACATCAGCTGGGACTGGCGCGCAATCGTGCCCAGCAGTTCCTGTCGCCTGGGTGGATCGAACTCCTTGATGCGCAGCAGCTCCGCGTAGCCGTAGATGCTGGCCATCGGCGTGCGCAGTTCGTGCGCCGCTGTCGAAAGGAACTCGCTTTTCATGCGATCGACTTCGGTCTCGTGCGTCACGTCACGGAAGTACAGGATCTGCGAGACATGGGCCGCCTCCGACAGGCGCAAGCTGACTTCCAGCACCCGGCTGGCGGGGGCGGCGAGCTCGAACAGCTGGCGTCGGCCATCGGCTTCCTGGTCGGGATGGGCCGCGGCCTCGCCAAGCTTCTGGCGTGCCGTGCGCAGGGCGGCCACGCCGGGAAAGCTGGCGTTGGCCAGGGACTTGCGAATCAGCCGGTCGGAGAAAGCCGTTTCGTCCAGCCCGACGATCTCGGCCGCCTCCAGCCCGGTCATGCGCAGGAAGGCGAGGTTGGCGAATGCGACGCGCTGCTGACGGTCGAAGGACACGAAACCGTCCGGGCTCAGCGTGAAGATGGCGTGGAGCTGCTCCGAACGGTCGTTCAGCTCCTTGGTGCGCTGTTCCACCAGGTCTTCGAGCTGCAACTGGTAGCGCGCCAGCTCGGTCTGTGCGGCCTTGCGCTCCGAGATGTCGCGCTGCAGGGCGATGACAAAGGTCTTGTCGCCCCACTCGGCGCGGCTGAGGGCGACTTCGGCGGCATAGGTGCTGCCGTCCCGGCGCCGGTGCACGGTCTCGAAAAAGCGGCCGCTGGCGCCGACGTTGCCGAGCAGGGCATCGAGCTCGCTCGCACGAAAACGCGCATCCCAGTCATGCATGCGCAGCCTGGCGAGCTGTTCGCAGCTGTAACCCAGCATGTCGGCACACTTGGGATTGGCTTCGAAGACGCTGCCA
>CAZJKR010000037.1:17948-19413 GCA_964546615.1 uncultured Curvibacter sp. | reverse complement strand
TCTCGCGCATCGGTGCCGCCTCGCTGGCGCTGGGCCTGATGGCCGCCGGCGCCGGCCTGCAGTTCTCCAGCCTGGCACGCGCCAAGACGCTGGCCGTGGCCACGCTGGCCATCAAGCACTTTCTCCTGCCGCTGATCGCGTTCGGCCTGTCGCAGGCCTTCGGTCTGACGCCGGTGCAGAGCACCATTCTGCTGGCCTTCTCGGCCCTGCCCACGGCCTCCAGCTGCTATGTGCTGGCCGCCCGCATGGGCTACGACGGCGCCTTCGTGGCCGGGCTGGTGACGCTGTCCACCGTGCTCGGTGTGGCCAGCCTGACCTTTGCGCTGGGTGTACTGCGGTAGCCCGGCCGCTGCAGTGGCTCAGTCCTTGAGCAGCGTGGCGGCGAAGTCGTGGATGGCCTGGATGTCGGGCTTGAGCGGCGTGAAGGCCATGCCCTCGTGGCGCAGTGCGGCGCGCAGGCCGAAGTCGACCTGGCGCGCCTGCTCCTCGTCCTGGAAGCGGCCGGTGTGCACATAAGGCTTGTCGGGGTTGCGCTCGACCACCACGTTGACGTTGTTGAACTGCCGGTACCAGTCGACGATCTGCTTGCGCGTCTTCTCGACGTCGCAGATGTTGTCGGCGTAGTGCTCGTTGTAGTAGAGGATCTGCGGCAGTGAGCATTCGGTGATGAGGAACTGCACCTGGCCGTCGAGCAGCTCCAGCATTCGGTTCTGCTGCTGGGCGATGTGGTACTGGTTCTTCAGCGCCTCGTAGTCCTTCTGCCAGACCAGCGACTTGGCATAGTCCGGGATCAGCTCCACCGTCTTGTGGTGCAGGTTGAGGTAGAGGATGATGGCCGCGGTGAAAAGCGACTTGTCGCAGCCCGGGCCGCCGATGATGTTGATCACCTTGGTCGGGTACAGCCGCATCTTGTTCTCGGGCAGCTGGTTCGGCACATAGCTGTAGCGCATCGTCATGGTCAATCCTCAACTTGTTATCGGGGGCCCGCTCCGGTCTGCTGTGCCAGCGCCCAGGCCACATGCTCACGCACCAGCTCGCTCGGGTCCGACGCCCGTTGCCGCAGTGCCTCCACTATCGCAGGGTCATGCCCGGCGCGCAAGGCGTTGCCCAGGGCGACGGCAATATTGCGCAGCCAGCGTGTGTGGCCGATGCGACGGATCGCACTGCCCTCGGTGCGACGCAGGAACTCCGGCTCGCTCCAGCCGAACAGCACCGCCAGCGTGCTGCCGGCCAGGCCCACACGCGCATCGAAGTCTGGCAAGGGGCTGCGCTGCGCATACTTGTTCCACGGACAGGCCAGCTGGCAGTCGTCGCAGCCATAGATGCGGTTGCCCAGCAAGGGCCGCAACTCGACCGGGATCGGCCCGGCATGCTCGATGGTCAGGTAGGAGATGCAGCGCCGCGCATCGAGCCGGTAGGGCGCGACGATGGCCTGCGTCGGGCAGACGTCCAGGCAGGCTTGGCA
>CAZJKR010000037.1:12607-17938 GCA_964546615.1 uncultured Curvibacter sp. | reverse complement strand
AGCTGCCGCAATGGCCGCTGACCGGCGCCGTGGCCGGCAGCGCGACATCGACATAGATTTCGCCGAGGAAAAACATCGAGCCGGCCTCGCGGCTGAGCACCAGCGTGTGCTTGCCGCGCCAGCCCTGGCCGCTGCGCGCGGCCAGCTCGGCCTCCAGCACCGGCGCCGAATCGGTGAAGACGCGGTGGCCGAACGTCCCGGCATGCTGTGCCATGCGTTCGACCAGTTTCTGCAGCCGTGCCCGCATCACCTTGTGGTAGTCGCGACCGCGGGCATAGAGCGAGACCACGCCCTCCTGCGGCCGGCCCAGGCGGGCGAATTCAATCGCCTGCCAGTCGTGGGGGGTTGTCATCGGCAGATAATCCATGCGTGCGGTGACCACACTCACCGTGCCGGGCACCAGTTCGGCCGGGCGGGCGCGCTTGAGGCCGTGGGCCGCCATGTAGGCCATCTCGCCATGAAAGCCCTGGCCCAACCAGGCCAGCAAACCCGGCTCGGCGGCCGACAGGTCGACACCGCTGATGCCGATTTGGGAGAATCCGAGTTCACGGGCCCAGTCCCGGATCAGGGAAACGAATTGACTGCTGTTGAACGCCACGAGCCCATTGTAGAAAGTCTGGTCCTGCACAGCGAGGACGAGACGCAGCAACTCGCCGCCGCGCTGGCCGCGCAGCCCGCCCTGCGCAATGCCTTCATCGAACTGCACGGCAACCTGGGCGCCGGCAAGACCACCCTGGTGCGCCACCTGCTGCGCGCGCTGGGCGTGCAGGGTCGCATCAAGAGCCCGACCTATGCCGTGGTCGAGCCGCATGAGGTGCCGGGTCTGGCCATCTGGCACTTCGACTTCTACCGCTTCAGTGACCCGCGCGAGTGGGAAGACGCCGGCTTTCGCGACATCTTCGCCAGCGCGGGCCTGAAACTCGCTGAATGGCCCGAGCAGGCCGCTGCCCTGCTCCCCGCCGCCGACCTGATGATCCGGCTCGACGCCCGGCCCGATGAATCGCGCCATGTCACGCTCACCGCACAGACCGCCACCGGCGTGGCGCTGCTGCAAGGTTTGCGCAAGGAGACCCCGGTTTGAATCGGCGCGCCTTGCTGCAGACGGGCGCGCTGGTGCTGCTGCTGGGGCGGGCGCAGATCGCGCGCGGCGCCACCATCCTGGCGGTGCGGGTCTGGCCGGCGCCCGACTACTCGCGCGTGACCATCGAGTCCGACGGCCAGCTCACCACCCGGCAGCTGTTCGTAGCCAGCCCACCGCGGCTGGCGGTGGACATCGAAGGCATCGAACTCAACCCCGCCCTGCGCGAGCTGGTGGCCAAGGTGCGGGCCGACGACCCCAACATCGCCGGCATCCGCGTCGGCCAGTTCGCGCCCAATGTGGTGCGGCTGGTGATCGACCTCAAGCAGCCCATCACGCCGCAGGTCTTCACGCTGGTGCCGGTGGCGGCCTACCAGCACCGCCTGGTGCTGGACCTCTACCCGACCCAGGTGGCCGACCCGCTGGCCGCGCTGATCGCCGAACGCCTGCAGGAGCGGCGCAGCGTGCAAGCCGCCCCCACCCCGGCCGCTCCCGCGTCCGCGGCAGCCAGCAGCGATCCGCTGGGTGAGCTGATCGCGCAGCATGCCAACAAGCCCGCACCGACCCCGGCCAGTCCGGCATCTGCTCCTGTTTCAGGAGCAACAGGCGCAATGGCAGCAAAGCCTGGAGGCCAAAATGACTCAAAATCCAGCGGCAACGGCAAGACCGAACGCCTGATCATCGTGGCCCTCGACCCCGGCCACGGCGGCGAGGACCCGGGCGCCATCGGCCCCGGCGGCACGCGCGAGAAGGACGTGGTGCTGCGCCTGGCGCACCGGCTGCGCGATCGCATCAATGCCACCACCATCAACGGCAACCCGATGCGCGCCTACCTCACACGCGACGCCGACTTCTTCGTGCCGCTGCACGTGCGCGTCAACAAGGCACGCCAGGTGAAGGCCGACCTCTTCATCAGCCTGCACGCCGATGCCTTCTACACGCCGCGGCCGCAGGGCGCCAGCGTGTTTGCGTTGAGCCAGAGCGGGGCGTCGAGCAGCGCAGCGCGCTGGATGGCGGCCAAGGAGAACAAGGCCGACCTGATCGGTGGCCTCAACGTCAAGGCCAAGGACGCGCATGTGCAGCGCATGCTGTTCGACATGAGCACCACGGCGCAGATCAACGACAGCCTCAAGCTCGGCAACACCATGTTGCAGGAGATCGGACGCGTTGGCAAGCTGCACAAGCCGCGGGTGGAGCAGGCCGGCTTCGCCGTGCTCAAGGCGCCCGACATCCCGAGCGTGCTGGTGGAAGCGGCTTTCATCAGCAACCCGGAAGAAGAGGCCAAGCTCAACAGCGAGGCCTACCAGGAGCAGCTGGCCGACGCGCTGATGCGCGGCATCGAAGGCTACTTCGCCAAGAACCCGCCGCTGGCGCGCAGCCGCAGCATCTGAGCGGCGCAAGACGGAACAAGAGCGTTCATACCAAGCGGGGCAAAGCACAGCCCGCGACCGTCGCCGGCTGTGCAGGGCGCTGGGTCAGTTGGGGGCAGGCCCTGCGGGCAGCCCCACGGTCTGCGTCAGCAGCAGTTGCTGGTCCGGCGTCAGCCCCAGCGCCTGGCTCAGGGCCTGGCGGTCGAACCAGGCGCGCACCACGGTCGACAGGCCCGCCGAGGCGCACCAGAGATAGACGTTCTGCGCCATCGCGCCCGCCGCCACCGAGGCATAGGCAGCGCGCATGGCCGCCGGCACCAGCTTCATGCGGCTGTGGTCGGCCACATAGATCAGGTCCAGCGGGGCACTGTCAACAAAGTCCTGGTAACCGGTGACGCGCCGCACATCCTCGGCCTTGATGAGTTGCAGCACATGGCGTTGCGCGTCGTAGCGGTACAGGCCTTGCGGCAACGCCACGTACAAGTCGACCTCCTGCGCATTCATCGCCGAAGGCGCGGTGCGCCCGCCGTGTTCGGTGCGGTTGATGCCGGCCGCGGCCCACAGCAGATCGGACAGCTGTTGGGGTGTCAGCGCGTCTTGCCGGAACTCGCGCGCCGACTGGCGGCGCTGCAGCGCGTCCATCAGCGGCAGGCCGCCCGCGGTCTGCGGCGGCGGCAGGGCCATCTCATCGAGCACCGCGCCGCTGGCCGGCTGGCCATGCAGCTGGCCCAGCAGGCCCAGCGCCATCTTGGTCAGTGGGTTCATGGTGTCCTCCCTCGCGGTGTTACGGCGCTGGCAAGGCCACCGGGGCCTGCACCAGCGCCAGGATGTCGTCCTCGTTCAGCGTTTCGCGCGCCAGCAGCAGGCGGCTGCCTTCTTCCAGCACGTTGCGCCGCTGCGTCAGCAGCTCGGTGGCGTGCTGGAAGGCGGCTTCCGTCAGCGCGCGCACCGCACAGTCGATCTCGCGGGCCGTCTCGGGCGCGTACTGGCGCGTGCCCATCTCCATCCCCTCCGGCAGCGGGCCCAGAAAGGGCGACGGCTGCTGCTCATAGGCCACCTGCCCGAGCGTGGCGTCCATGCCGAAGCGCATCACCATGCTGCGCGCAATGTCGGTGGCCTTGGCGAGGTCATCCGAGGCGCCGGTGGAGGCATGGCCGATGAGCAGCATCTCGGCCGCACGGCCGGCCAGCAGCATGGCCATCTTGTTCTCCAGCTCCTGGCGTGTCATCAGGTAGCGGTCTTCGGTGGGCCGCTGGATGGTGTAGCCCAGGGCACCGATGCCGCGCGGGATGATGGACACCTTGTGCACCGTGTCCAGCCCCGGCAGCGCCATGGCCACCAGTGCATGCCCCATCTCGTGCACGGCGATGATGCGGCGCTCCTCCGGGTTGAGGATGCGGTTGCGTTTCTCCAGCCCGGCGACGATGCGCTCGATGGCGGTGGTGAAGTCGCCCAGCGTCACCTCGTCGGCATTGCGGCGCGTGGCCAGGAGCGCCGCCTCGTTGACCAGGTTGGCCAGGTCCGCCCCGGTGAAGCCGGGCGTGAGCGCGGCCACCTGCTCCAGGTCCAGCCCGGCCGCGAGTTTGATGCGCTTGATGTGCACACGCAGGATCTGCAGGCGGCCATGCTTGTCGGGCCGGTCCACCAGCACCTGGCGGTCGAAGCGGCCGGCGCGCAGAAGCGCCGGGTCCAGTATCTCGGGCCGGTTGGTGGCCGCCAGCAGCACCAGGCCCTGGCGCGGGTCGAAGCCGTCCAGTTCGGCCAGAAGCTGGTTGAGGGTCTGTTCCTTCTCGTCGTGCCCGCCCAGGCCCCAGGCGCCGCGGGCGCGGCCCAGGGCGTCGATCTCGTCGATGAAGATGATGGCCGGCGCCCGCTGGCGTGCCTGCTCGAACAGGTCGCGCACCCGCGCCGCACCCACGCCGACGAACATCTCGACGAACTCCGAGCCATTGATGGAAAAGAACGGCACGCCGGCCTGCCCTGCCACGGCACGCGCCAGCAGCGTCTTGCCGGTGCCCGGCGGCCCCACCAGCAGAATGCCCTTGGGAATGCGCGCGCCCAGCCGGCTGTGCCCCTGCGGGTCCTTGAGGAAGTCGACGATCTCCTCCAGCTCGGCCTTGGCCTCGTCGACGCCGGCCACATCGTCGAACGTGACGCGCGTGTCGCTCTCCACATAGACCTTGGCCTTGCTCTTGCCGATGGACAGCAGGCCGTCCCCAAGGCCACCGCCCAGGCCGCCGCGTGCGGCGAGCTTGCGGATGGCGAACATCCAGATCGAGAAGAAGATCAGCGCCGGCGCCACCCAGGAAAAGACGTCGCGCAGAAAGGTGCTCTGGATCACGCCGGTGAAGCGCACGTCGTACCGCGCCAGATCGTGCGCCAGGTCCAGCTCGACCCGCGTGGTGGAAAAACGCGAGCGTCCGTCGGGCAGCGGCTGCTTCAGCGTGCCTTCGATGTGGTTGGTGAAGACGGCGATCTCGCTGACGTTCTTCTTCTCCAGCTCACGCATGAACTCGCTGTAGGGCAGCAGCTCCACCTGCTGCCACTGCTGCACATAACTGTGCAGCACCAGGACGCCCATGATGGCCAGAACGATGTACCAGACGTTCCACTGCGTGCTCTTCTCCACCCTCTCAATCCTCCAGCCGCGGGGGCGACAGACCCTCGGCCGGCTCGCCGGTGTCGGGGTCGATCCAGTCGGCAATGCCGAGCTCGCTCTCGGCCTCCTGCAGCGTCTCGCCGGGCTCGGGGGCCTCCTCGTTGTAGGCCTGGATGTCGGCCATCGCGTCCTCCACGCTGGCAAAGGGACCGAACTCGCTCTTGCCGTCCGGCGCACGCCAGTAGTAGCCGTCGGGCCGCGCCATGATCTGCTCCACATCGCCG
>CAZJKR010000037.1:10933-12597 GCA_964546615.1 uncultured Curvibacter sp. | reverse complement strand
GGCCTGGTCTGCCACGGTTTCCGGTACCGCCTTCATGCTGGCGGTCTGCGGCCCTGTTCCCGACGTTCCCGGTTTCTTGCGTGTCATCTCGTTCACCTTCCTTGCTGCAACCACGGTTCCGAGCATCCAGCCTGCCGGCCTGGCGTTTCTTGAGCCATGTCAAACTTTGGCCAGCTTGCGACACTTGGCTGCCCTGCGCAAGCTGATCATTCATCCATTGCCCTAGCTGGGCAAGGGGCAGCCCAAGGGCGGTGCGCGCATCGCGGCCGGTGGCTCGCTGACGCGGCTTACTTGGCGCCGGAGAGGAACTCCACCTTGGCCTTGCGCTGCGCCTTCCAGGTGCCGTAGATCACGATCAGGCCGGGGATCAGGATCATGGCCCAGATGATCTTGTCCAGGTTGGCCTTGACCCACGGCAGGCTGCCGAGGAAATAACCCGCGGTGCAGATGCCCAGCACCCAGATCAGCGCGCCCACGATGTTGAACAGCGTGAACTTGAAGCGGCTCATCGCCGCCACGCCCGCCACGAAGGGCACGAAGGTGCGCAGGAAGGGCATGAAGCGCGCCACGATGATGGTGATGCCGCCATAGGTTTCATAGAAGGCGTGCGCCCGCTCGAACGCCGCCTTGTTGAACAGGCGGGTGTTCTCCCACTTGAACACCTTGGGGCCGAAGTAGCGCCCGATGGTGTAGTTGCACTGGTCGCCCAGGATGGCCGCCGCCAGCAGCACCGCCACCGCCACCGGGTAGCTCAAGAGGCCGGCACCGGCCAGCGCGCCGACCACGAACAGCAAGGAGTCACCGGGCAGGAAGGGCATGACCACCACCCCGGTTTCGACGAAGACGATGAGAAACAGCAGCGCGTAGACCCAGGTGCCGTAGTTCCGCACGAACACCTCCAGGTGCTGGTCCACGTGCAGGATGAAGTCGATGAGAAAGGTGATCAGTTCCATGGGCGTGGATTATCCCAGTGCCCCACGGCATGGCCCGGCCGCCGCCTAAAATGCCCATGTGAATGCCGTCCCCCACACCGCCCCCCGCCGCCCCATCCGTGAACTGCCCGACGAGCTGATCAGCCAGATCGCCGCCGGCGAGGTGGTGGAGCGGCCGGCCTCGGTGGTGCGCGAACTGGTGGACAACGCGCTCGATGCCGGCGCCACGCAGATCACCGTGCGGCTGCTGGCCGGCGGCGTGCGCCTGATCTCGGTGGAAGACAACGGCTGGGGCATTCCGCGTGATGAGCTGCCGATTGCCTTCAAGCGCCACGCCACCAGCAAGATCCGCGACCTGCGCGAGCTGGAATCCGTGGGCACCATGGGCTTTCGTGGCGAGGCGCTGGCCGCTATCAATTCCATAGCTGACTGCGCAATCTCCTCGCGCGCGGAGGGCCAGAACAATGCCTGGCTGTTGGACGGCCGCAGCGGCGAGCTCAAACCGGAGGCGCGCAGCACCGGCACCACGGTGGAGGTGAAGGAGCTGTTCTTCAGCACCCCGGCGCGGCGCAAGTTCCTCAAGACCGACGCCACCGAGCTGGCGCACTGCATCGAATCGGTGCGCCGCCACGCGCTGGCGCGGCCCGACGTGGGCTTTGCCATCTGGCACGAGGGCAAGCTGGTCGAGCAATGGCGCGCCTGCAGCGTGTCAGGCGACATGACCGCACTGGA
>CAZJKR010000037.1:0-10923 GCA_964546615.1 uncultured Curvibacter sp. | reverse complement strand
GCCGCGCGCTCGCGCGCCGACCACCAGTTCTGCTACGTCAACGGTCGCTACGTGCGCGACAAGGTGCTCACCCACGCCGCACGCAGCGCCTATGAAGACGTGCTGCACGGCCACAAGCAGCCGGTTTATGCGCTGTATGTGGAGATCGACCCGACGCGGGTGGACGTGAACGTGCACCCGACCAAGATCGAGGTGCGCTTCCGCGACAGCCGCGAAGTGCACCAGGCGGTGCGCCACGCAGTGGAAAACGCACTGGCAGCACCACGTGCGCTGGCAGCGGCGCACGCCGCGGCCCAGGTGGTGACGCCGGCCGACTCTGCTTTTTCAGAGCCAAATCGGGCTCCGATGTCCGCCAACTGGGCGCAACCAGCTATCAATTTCGGAGCGACCAGCCAACCGCAGGGCGGCCACCGCGTCAGCGATCTGGCGGCGCTGTGGCAACCGGCGTCCACCGCGCAGCAGACACCATTCCCCGTTCGGGCTGAGCTGGTCGAAGCCCCTGGATTGGTGGACAGCCCTTCGACCAGTTCAGGGCGAACGGGCCCGGTTGAACCCTTCAACCGCGACGAAGCCGCCAGCACCTGGCCGCTGGGCCGCGCGCTGGCGCAGCTGCAGGGCATCTACATCCTGGCCGAGAATGCGCAGGGCTTGGTGGTGGTGGACATGCACGCCGCGCACGAGCGCATCGTCTACGAACGGCTGAAGAACCAGCTCGATGTGCAAAGCATCGCCAGCCAGCCGCTGCTGATCCCCGCCACCTTCGCCGCCACACCACAGGAAGTGGCCACCGCCGAAGCGCACGCCGCCACACTGCACACGCTGGGCCTGGAGATCACGCCCTTTTCACCCAAGACGCTGGCCGTGCGCGCCGTGCCGGCCACGCTGGTCGTATCGTCAGGTGGGGGCGATGTCGTGGAACTGGCGCGCAGCGTGCTGGCCGAACTGGCTCAGCACGACGCCAGCAGCGTGATCGAACGCGCCCGCAACGAACTGCTGGCCACCATGGCCTGCCACGGCGCCGTGCGCGCCAACCGGCGTCTCACCTTGGACGAGATGAACGCGCTCTTGCGCCAGATGGAGCAGACCGAACGCTCCGACCAGTGCAACCACGGCCGCCCGACCTGGCGGCAGCTGACGATCAAGGATCTGGATGCGCTGTTTTTGCGCGGGCGGTGAATTGTCTGCCGCCAGCGTCCACGCTCTCCAGGATCAGTGGCGCCCGCCAACGTAGCGACTGCCTTTGCCTTTGCTGTTGCTTCCACCCACACGTTTGCTTCCTTTTCGACCTTTCGCCTCCGGAAGAAGAATCGTTGATGAAGCCGAAGCAGAGGACGCTTGGACAACACGGTCGGTGGATAACGGCAAGGCCTCGCTGGCAACCGACGTGAACGCCGCCGCAGCAAGCGCAATCGAGACGAGCAAACGCTTCATATGAAAGCCTTTCTTTCAACGTTTTCCACCAAAGAGCCACTTGAGAATGTCGGCAAAGCCAAATGTGGTTCTGGAATACACACGGTTGTAGGCGGTCTTCTTAGGATTGGTTAACCAGCCCCAACCACGAGGCGCCTTGACCCCGAGCGAATGACGAATGACGCGCTTGACGGACGTTCGGGCAGCGATGCGCTTCTTCAAAGACGGAGTGCGAAATCCAAACTTCATGGTGTTTCTCCACGGAGAGCCGACTGAAGCATCCTACCCCTTGCACACTCGTCAGCCCATCCCCCGAAAGGGTCATCTCAGGCCACGCACTCCACCTCATGCAGTCGCTCGTGCCCCGATCACTTGGCCGCCCGCGGCGGTTTGTCACCAAGCTCGACCACAAGCGCCGCCACCCGGTTGTAGATTCTTGAAGGAATGGTCGGGGCCTGGCGGTCGGCGGCGTCCCATTTCTTGCGCAGGCGTTCGATCACCGCTTCATCGCGGTGCTCGAAGACGAGCTGCTGCTCCAGTTCGCGCCGCACTTCGCCCAGCTGCACCGCGGCGGTCTTGTGCCGCTCGGAACGCTCGGAGAAACGCAGTGCCGCCTGCAGGCTGCTGAGCACCACCGTCAACACGCTCAGCACGGCCATGGCGACGCGCACCCAGGCCACCGTCGAGTCCTGCAGCTGGGCAAACACCGTCGTACTCAACAGCGCCGCGATCAGCACCGCCGGCAGGCTCAGCACGAGGTGCATGCGGTAGTAGAACTTGGCCGCTTCGTAATGGGCGCGATGGGCGATGCGCAGTCCGCGCCGCCATTGATCAACCAGCATCTCGGGGGTCATGGCATCTCCTGTTGAAAAGGAACCCGCGCACTGTGCGCCGCGCCATGCTAGTCCGCGTTGCCGCCTCTGCCTATCCCCCAGGCGGGTGAGTCAGGGCGCGCGACCGACCGCGTAGGTCTGTTTGTGCCCCCGCGCCGCATCGTCCCGTGCCATCGTTGTGCGAGGCCAGCCGCAGCACGTCGCCGTCGAACCGGCTCACCACGTGCGCCCATTCACCGGGCTGCTGGAACGTGGGCGAAAAGCGTATGCTCAACCGGGCGGCCACCTCTTCGGCAGCCATGGCAGTCGGCACAGCCGCGCCTGCGCGCCCTTGGCAGACCACGCGTTGTCGTGCAGGGTCACGATCATGGGGTTTGCGGGCGGGTGGGCGCCGCGGCAGCACAAACGGCAGTGCCTGGGTGGCATCAAATCCACGCACCACATAAGGGCAATTTCTTACCGCTTCTATAGAAAAGTGCATCAGATATGCACCATATATAAGCGCAAATCACATAAGAAGCACCATTCAAGGTATTTCCATCGGGCAAAATCCTGAATTCCGTCAAAAACGCACTCAGTTGGAACATTTCGTATGAAGCATGCCTCGCACCACGCCTTTCTTGCGCATGTCGCCAAGATCAACCCCGGCCAGCCCGAGTACCTCCAGGCCGTGACCGAGGTGATGGAAAGCCTGTGGCCCTACATCACCCAGCACCCGCAGTACGCCGAGCAGGGTCTGCTGGAGCGTCTGGTGGAGCCCGAGCGCATCATCATGTTCCGCGTGTCCTGGCTCAATGACAAGGGCCATGTGCAGGTCAACCGCGGCTACCGCATCCAGCACAACATGGCCATCGGCCCCTACAAGGGCGGCATCCGCTTCCATCCCTCGGTCAATCTGTCGATCCTGAAGTTCCTGGCTTTCGAACAGACGTTCAAGAACGCGCTGACCACGCTGCCCATGGGTGGCGGCAAGGGCGGCTCCGACTTCGACCCCAAGGGCAAGAGCCCGACCGAGATCATGCGCTTCTGCCAGGCCTTCGTCACCGAGCTGTTCCGCCACGTGGGCGCCGACACCGACGTGCCGGCCGGGGACATCGGTGTGGGCGGACGCGAAGTGGGCTACATGGCCGGCATGATGAAAAAGCTCTCCAACCGCGCCGACTGCGTCTTCACCGGCAAGGGCCTCTCCTTCGGCGGCTCGCTGATCCGCCCCGAAGCCACCGGCTACGGCACGGTGTATTTCGCCGAGGAGATGCTCAAGCAGAAGGGCATGGGCTTCGCTGGCCTGCGCGTCAGCGTCTCGGGCTCGGGCAATGTGGCGCAGTACGCGGTGGAAAAGGCCATGGCACTGGGCGCCAAGGTGGTCACGGTATCCGACTCCGGCGGCACGGTGGTGGACGAAGCCGGTTTCACCCCCGAGAAGCTGGCCCAGCTGATGGACGTGAAAAACCGCCAGTACGCCCGCGTGAGCGACTACGCCACCCTGGTAGGCGCCACCTTCCACGAAGGCATCAAGCCCTGGGGCGTGCCGGTGGACGTGGCCCTGCCCTGCGCCACGCAGAACGAACTCAATGGCGACGACGCCCGCACGCTGGTGGCCAACGGCGTGAAGTGTGTGGCTGAAGGCGCCAACATGCCCTCCACGCTGGAGGCGGTGCGCGTGTTCGAAGAGGCGCGCGTGCTGTATGCCCCGGGCAAGGCCAGCAACGCCGGTGGCGTGGCCACCTCGGGCCTGGAGATGAGCCAGAACGCCATGCGCCTGGGCTGGGACCGCGACGAGGTGGACGCCCGCCTGCACGGCATCATGCGCAGCATCCACGAGGCCTGTCTGCGCCACGGCCAGCGCGCCGACGGCAGTGTGAGTTATGTGGACGGCGCCAACGTGGCCGGCTTCGTGAAGGTGGCCGACGCCATGCTGGCCCAGGGCGTGATCTGAGCTCCCTGCACATCAACCAAAGACGCCGCCCGCGGGCGGCTTTTTTTCGCACTCGGGCAGGCGCAGATCAAGGCACCATCAGGTGGCCAGCAGTGTGATCGAACTCGCCCGCAACGAACTGCTGGCCACCATGGCCTGCCACGGCGCCGTGCGCGCCAACCGGCGTCTCACCTTGGACGAGATGAACGCGCTCTTGCGCCAGATGGAGCAGACCGAACGCTCCGACCAGTGCAACCACGGCCGCCCGACCTGGCGGCAGCTGACGATCAAGGCTCTCGACGGACTTCTCCCGCGCGGATGGTGAGTCCGTCGAAAGCAGGGGTTCAAGTGGTCAATCGGCAGCACCCCTTCGCCAGCGGGACGCCCTCAATCGAGGTGAATCGCCCAACGCGTCCGGCCCCAGGCGAGCCGAAGCCTAGCCTCTTCCAAGGGGAGCGCTCGCCTTATCAAGACGATCCTCCAACTCGCCGATGTAAGCGGCCAGCGTGTTGCCGGAGTGCTCCATGAACGCGCGCAGATCCTGCTCAAGTTTGTCGACCCTCGCCAAGACACTGGACTTTGTCTCTCCATTCAGATCGGCTTGCTTGGCCAGCTCAGTCGCCAGGAACTCTCGCAATTCCGTAAAGCGCGACGCTTCCGCCTGGTCGGCAAGCTCCCTGTTCGCCTTCAACTCACGTGAATGACGCCGCGTATCCAGCAACGCAGAAGCCTGCAGGTAGACAACATAGGCCAGGAACAGCGCCGTGACAAAAAACAAAAGCCCGAGCATGACCACACCCAAAGGCATTTGAACCGTTGTATAGCCAAGCGACAGTTCCGTGGGCGCGATGAACACGTGCCAGTTCAAGGTCGCGAAAGCGGCAATTGCGGCCAATACCAGCAGCAACAGCGTCGTGTGAAACTTCATGTCAAGCCTCCTCGGTCGATTGATGTGCATCCCGCCATCAGTCTTTGGTGCACTGACGCATGCCCGAAGACCACCGCGTCATACTAGTCCTCATCGCGTGCTCTGCCTACCCCTGCGAAGCACGTCAAGGCGCCGCACCAACCTCATGTGTCCGTCAGTACCGCACCACCGCCGCCATGCTGAAAAGCTGACAACTCTGCGAGGTCTGCGTGCCAGTTGCGGGCCGCTCGCAGTCCGGCGGGTTGGCAAACGACGGTACGCGGGCAGCAAGGGCTGGCCGCATCAGAGCCGGATGCGGCTGGCGTAGTCGCGCAGCACGTCCAGCCCCGGTTCGCGGCGCGGCCAGATGAGGTCGGCGCCATCGTCCGCGTAACGCGGCAGCACATGCACGTGTACATGTGGCACGGTCTGCCAGCCCGCCGGCTTGTTGGTCTGCAACAGCGTCATGCCTTCAGGCGCAAAGGCGGCCTGCACGGCCCGGGCAATGCGGTGGGCGACGGCGAACAGATGGGCGGCCTCGGCCTCGTCGAGCTCCATCAGCGTCTCGACCTGGCGTTGGGTGGCCACCAGCACATGGCCGGGGTTGACCTGGCCGCCGTCCATGAAGGCAATGACCTGCTCGTCCTCGAAGACGATGGCGGCCGGGATCTCGCGACGGATGATGCGGGTGAAGACGGTGTGGGTCATGGCGGGTCGGGCAAGTGCATGGTCCGGCGGACACTGGGGGTATGGCTGGTGGGCGCTGAACTTCGCGCGCCGAGGAGGCATCATAGAGCGCCATGAAACGCTGGCTGCTCCTGCTGCTTACCTGCTCTGCCCTGGTCACCGGCTGCGCCACGCTGGACGAGCGCCAGCGCAGCTGGATCTTCCAGCCCTCCGACCGCAGCTGGTGGCGCGGCGAAGAAGCTGCCCAGGGCATGCACGACGTCTGGATCGATTTCACCTCGCAAGAGACCGGCCAGCCGGTCAGGCTGCACGGCCTGTGGCTGGCGCACCCCGACTTTGCGCGCAAGCCGGACGCCCCGGTGCTGCTCTACCTGCACGGTGCGCGCTTCAACGTGGTGGGCTCGGCCTTCCGCGCGCGGCGCATGCAGGAGCTGGGCTTTTCGGTGCTGGCGGTGGACTACCGCGGCTTCGGCAAGAGCACGAACGAACTGCCTTCAGAGACCCTGGCCTACGAGGACGCGCGCGCCGCCTGGGACTGGCTGGCCGCGCAGTACCCCGGCCGGCCGCGCTACATCTTCGGCCACTCGCTCGGCGGCGCCATTGCCATCGAGCTGGCGGCGCAGGTGGAGGACGAGCAGGGCACGCTGGTCGAAGGCAGCTTCACCTCCATCCCGGATGTCGTCAGTACGTTCAAATGGGGTTGGTTGCCGGTGGGGCCGCTGATCACGCAACGTTTCGAGGCGGTCAAACGCGTGCCGCGCATCGGCTCACCGCTGCTGGTGGTGCACGGCGCGGAAGACCGGCTGATCCCGCCCGATCTGGGGCGGCGCCTGTTTGACGCTGCCACCGGGCGCAAGGCCTTTGTGCTGGTAGAAGGCGGCTCGCACCACAACACGAATTCGGTCGGCCAGCCGCAGTACCGCATGGCACTGGCCGAGCTGTTCGGGCTGCACTGAGGCACGCAAGACCAAGGGCCGCACAGTGGCGGCCCTTGGTCATGTCTGCCGTGTTCAGCGATTCGTCAGCATCGGTGCTGCTTGGCCCGGCCGGCCCTGGCTTGCGTCCAGCTTGAAGGACGACGCCAGCTGCGCCAGCTGGCGCGCCTGGTCCTGCAGCGAACCGGAAGCAGCGGAGGTTTCCTCCACCAGCGCGGCATTCTGCTGCGTCACCTCGTCGAGCTGCGTCACCGCCGCGTTGATCTGCCCGATGCCGGCCGACTGCTCACGGCTGGCGGAGGCGATTTCGCCCACGATGTCGGCCACGCGCTTGATGCCGGCCACGATCTGCTGCATGGTGTCGCCCGCCTGCGCCACCTGCTCGGAACCGACGCCCACCTTGGCCACCGAATCGTCGATCAGCGACTTGATTTCCTTCGCCGCTTCGGCGCTGCGGCCGGCCAGCGCGCGCACCTCACCGGCCACCACGGCAAAACCACGGCCCTGCTCACCGGCGCGCGCAGCTTCCACCGCCGCGTTGAGCGCCAGGATGTTGGTCTGGAAGGCGATGCCGTCGATGACGCTGATGATGTCGGCGATCTTGCGCGAGGAGGTGTTGATGTCGTCCATGGTCTGCACCACCTGCGTCATCACCTCGCCGCCGCGGCTGGCCACCTGCGAGGCTGAAGCCGCCAGCTGATTGGCCTGGCCGGCGTTCTCGGCGTTGTGCTGCACGGTGCTGGAGAGTTCTTCGGAGGCCGAAGCGGTCTGCTCCAGCGAGCCGGCCTGCTGCTCGGTGCGGTTGGACAGATCGAGCGTGCCGGCCGCCACCTGGGTGGCGGCGCTGGCAATGGCGTCGGAGCCGTGCTGCACTTCGCTGATGACACGGTGCAGGTTCTGCCGCATCTCTTCCATCAGCTGCAGCAGGCGGCCGATCTCGTCGCTGCCGCTGAAGGTGACACGGCGTGACAGGTCTCCCTGGGCAATGGCGGTGGCAGTGTCGTCGGCGAGTGCGAAGCCGGCGCGGATGCGGCGCATCAGCAGCGCGGTCATCAGCGTGCCAGGAATACCACCCAACACAATCACCGCGACGAACACCATCCACGCGAGTTGATAACGCTGGTCCGCCTCCGAAGCGGCCTCCTCGGCGAGATGAACCTGATACTCACGAAAGGCGACCAAGGCTTTGACAGCGGCCTCGCCCTCTTCTCGGCCGGCCTTCAGAAAGGTGGCCATGGTGGGCGGGCTGAAGTCGCCGGCCTGGATGGCCTTGACCGCCGCGTCGAGTCGGTCACGCCAGGGCACACGCGTTGCCTGAGCCTGCTCGAGCAGCTTTTTTTCTTCCGGACTTGCCACCGTGGCTTCCATCTGCTTGAACAGTTCATTCGCCTTGGAACGCGTCGCCGCAATGGCGTCGGTATGCAGGCTCGTCGGATGGTCGTGGATGCTCGCCAGGGGGCCGTCGGGCGCGTGCTGGAACGCCAGCAACACCTGCAGCCGGTTCTGCAGAATGGCACTGATGGACTCATCAGCCAGCAAGGACGGCTTCATGGCGCTCTCGTGCACCATGGCCAGGCTGTTCTTGGCCGAGCGCAGGCCCCAGATGCTGACGATCAGCACGATGGCAAACGCCAGCCAGTACAGCGCCACCACGGCCATGAAACGCTGCGAAATCTTGAATTTGTCCAACATGTCCGACCTCTAGGCTAGCAACTTATTTTGATTAACAAAAATGTAATTTTTGACATTTTTATGACAATTTTGATTGTAACGCTGATTGCGGCCTCCATTGTGGAAGCTCGCCTGGCAGCAAACCGACGGAAATACCCCGCGAAAAGACGACAGACACCAGCATGACGGCCAGGCGACCGGCCGGTATTAGGGTATGCACCAATCTGGTAGTCTTGCCCGGATGTCTGCTTCCGCTCCCGCCCCTGCCCTTGACCCTGCGCGCACCATGTCGGCTTCTTTGATCGTGCTGCTGCTGTCGCTCTTGCTGGGCCTGCAACCGATCACCACCGACCTCTACCTGCCTGCCCTGCCGGCACTGACCGAAGGCTTCGGTGCCACGGTGGCGCAGGCCCAGTTCACGCTCACCGGGCTGCTGCTGTCCTTCGGCCTGTCGCAGCTGGTGTGGGGCCCGCTGTCCGACCGTTACGGCCGCCGTCCCATCCTGCTGTGGGGGCTGGCCGCCTATGTGCTGGCGTCCATTGCCAGCACGCTGGCGCCCAGCATGGCGCTGCTGGTGCTGGCGCGCATCGTGCAGGGCGCGGCCATGGGCGCAGGCGTGATGTGCGCGCGCGCCATCGTGCGCGACCTCTACCGTCCGCAGGAAGGTGCCCGCGTCATGTCCAAGGGCTTGACCGGCCTGGGGCTCATCGCCTGCCTGAGCGCGCCGCTGGGTGGTCTGCTGTCGGACTGGATCAGCTGGCGCGTGGCGCTGCTGACACTCACCGTCTTCAGCGTGGCCACGCTGGTGCTGGTGGCGATGCGCTTCGAGGAAACGCTGGCGCAGAAGAACCCGCAGGCGCTGCGCCCGGCCACGCTGGTGCAGACCTGGGCCGGCATCCTGCGCCACCCGACGTTCTGGGCCTGGTCGCTGCTGGCCGCCGCCTCCTATGGCGGGTTGTTCACCTTCCTGGCCTCCTCGTCCTTCATCTTCATCCAGGTGCTGCAGATCCCCAAGCCGTACTACGGCCTGCTGATCATGACCTCCTCGCTGGCCTACATCCTGGGCACCGTGGCCTGCCGCCGTCTGGTGCCGCGCCTGGGCGTGCGCCGCACGGTGGCGCTGGCGGCCGCCTTCACCCTGACCGGCGGCACGCTCATGGGCGTGCTGGCGCTGGCCGGCGTACACAACGGCTGGGCCCTCATGCTGCCCTTCTACCTTTTCATGCTGGCACACGGCGTGCACCAGCCCTGCGGCCAGAGCGGGGCCATCGGCCCCTTCCCCTACGCCGCCGGCGCGGCCTCGGCACTCAACGGCTTTCTGATGATGGCGGCCGCGTTTGCCATGGGCGGCTGGCTCGGCAGCCACATGGACGGCACCGTGCTGCCACTGGCCTACGGCGTGTGGTTCTGGAGCGTGGTGATTGCCCTTGCGGCCTGGACGCTGGTACAGAAACATGGACACACCGGCGCCCACTGAGTTTCCCCCTTGCCTGGGGATTGCCGGGCCGACCGCCTCCGGCAAGACGGCTGCGGCGCTGGCCATTGCGCAGCGGCTGCCGGTGGAGATCATCAGCGTGGATTCGGCCCTGGTCTACCGCGGCATGGACATCGGCACCGCCAAGCCCAGCGCCCAGGAGTTGGCGGCCGTACCGCACCACCTGATCGACATCCGCGACCCGCTGCAGGCCTACAGCGCCGCCGAGTTCGTGGCGGATGCGACGCGGCTCGCCCATGAAATTCATGCACGCGGCCGGCATCCGCTGCTGGTGGGCGGCACCATGCTCTACTTCAAGGCCCTGCTCAACGGCCTGGACGACATGCCCAAGGCCGACCCTGCCGTGCGTGCCGCCCTGGAGGCCGAAGCGCAGGCCCGCGGCTGGCCGGCGCTGCACGCCGAGCTGGCCCAGGTGGACCCGCCCACCGCGGCGCGCCTGGCACCCGGCGATTCGCAGCGCATCCAGCGCGCGCTGGAGGTCTACCGCCTCAGCGGCCGGCCGCTCTCCAGCTTCCACACTACAAAAAACATAGCGAACTCCGCAGGTGCAGCAAGGGCTGTAACCCTGATTTCCTTGGAACCGCAAGACCGCGCGTGGCTGCATGCGCGCATTGCGCAACGCTTCGACGCCATGCTGGCGGCGGGCTTCCTCGATGAAGTGAAGGCGCTGCGTGCGCGCGGCGACCTGCACCCCGACCTGCCCGCCATGCGCTGCGTCGGCTACCGCCAGGCCTGGGAGGCGCTCGACGGCCAGTTCCCCATGAGCGAACTGCGCGAACGTGGCATCTACGCCACGCGCCAGCTGGCCAAGCGCCAGATCACCTGGCTGCGTTCCATGCCCCAGCGCCGCGTGGTGCACTGCGACGCGCCGGATGCGCTGCCGCAGGTGCTGGCGATGGCCCAGGCCTGGACGCAGAACCCGACCCAGGCACACGCATGAGCCTCGTCGTCACCGATCTGAGCAAACACTACGGTGAGGTGCCGGTATTCCAGCACGTCTCGCTCACCGTGCAGCCGGGCGAGTTCGTCGCCATCGTTGGCCCCAGCGGTTCGGGCAAGAGCACGCTGAT
>CAZJKR010000036.1:15485-19530 GCA_964546615.1 uncultured Curvibacter sp. | reverse complement strand
GCCTTGCGTGTGGCCGAGGCCGCCTACCGCTTCGGTGAGCGCGGCATTCTGGACGTTCTCGATGCGCAACGCGTGCTGCGTACCGTGCGTGCCGACCTGTTGCAGGCCCGCTTCCAGCAGAAGGCGGCTGCCATCGAGATCGATCTGCTGACCGGCCGTGACGCCGCCCAACACTGAACCCGTACGAGTGATTTCCATGAACATTCCGATGAATTTCCGGCCTGCCGCGGTGGCGATTGCACTGCTGGCCGTCGCCGCATTGAGTGCCTGTGGCCCCGATAAGACCGGCTCCGAGGTTGCCGCGCAGCAGCAGAGCGATCCGAACCTGGTCATGGTCAAACCCGAGATGGCGGGTAATTTCAAGGTCGAACCGCTGGTCGTGCACACCCTGGAGACGGTGCAGGAGATTCCCGGCCGCATCGAGGCCAACGACCAGCTGGTCACACGCATCGGTGCCTCGGTCACCGGCCGTGTGACGGACGTGCTGGCCGAGGTGGGTACCCGGGTCGCGGCCGGACAGGTGCTGGCGCGCGTCACCAGCCCGGAGCTGACCAATGCCCAGCTGGCCTACCTGCGCGCGCATTCGGCCACTTCGCAGGCCGAGCGGGCCGTGGAGCGGGCGCGCCAGCTGATCCAGGCCGATGTGATCGGCTCGGCCGAACTGCAGCGCCGTGAGGCGGAGCTGTCGATCGCCCGCGCCGAGCTGCGGGCGGCTGGCGATCAGCTGGAGTTGCTGGGTGTACCGCGGGCCATGGTCGAGCGCCTGCGTACGCAGGGACAGCTCACGCCCTATGCCGGCATCATCGCCACGCGCTCCGGCGTAGTGATCGAGCGCAAGGTCAGCCAGGGGCAGGTGGCACAGCCGGGTGACCCCTTGTTCACGGTGGCCGACCTCTCCAATGTCTGGGTGGTCGGTGCTTTGCCCGAGCAGGCCGCTGCTTCGGTGGAGCAGGGTCAGCCGGTGGAAGTGGATGTGCCGGCACTGGGGCAGCGCAAATTCAACGGCAGGGTGGTGTTCGTCAGCGACACGGTTTCCCCCGAAACCCGCACCCTGACGGTACGGACCCAGGTCGACAATGCCAGCCGCGAACTCAAGCCGCAGATGCTGGCCACGCTGCGCATCGCCGCGACGCCCAGGCAGCAGCTCGCGGTGCCGGACGCCGCCGTGGTGCGCGAATTCGACCGCGACCATGTGTTTGTGCAGACCGTGCCGGGCCAGTTCCGGCTCACGCCGGTGGAGCTCGGTGCCTCGGCGCGCGGGCTGCGCCCGGTGATCAAGGGGCCGGCCGCAGGCACGCTGGTGGTGGTGGAGGGCGCCTTCCATCTGAACAACGAGCGCAAGCGCGCCGAACTGGAGTGATGCCATGCTGACCTCCCTGATCCGTGGCGCCCTGAGCCAGCGCCTGGTGGTGGTGGTGCTGGCGCTGGTGCTGTGCGCCTTCGGCCTGCGCGAGGCCACGCGCCTGTCGGTCGACGCCTTTCCGGACGTGACCAATGTGCAGGTGCAAATTGCCACCGAGGCCACCGGGCGCTCGCCTGAGGAGATCGAGCGTTTCATCACCGTCCCGTTGGAGATTGCCGTCACCGGCCTGCCGGGGCTGGTGGAGATGCGTTCGCTCAACAAGAGCGGCCTGTCCATCATCACCCTGGTCTTCACCGACGCCACCGACGTCTACTTCGCGCGTCAGCTCGTCATGGAGCGGCTCATCGAAGTCACGCCCAACATGCCGGCCGGCATCACCCCGGTGCTCGGCCCGGTCTCCACCGGTCTGGGTGAGGTGTACCAGTACACGCTCGACCATCCGGACGATGGCCAGCGTGCCCTGACGCCGGAAGAACTGGCCGAGCGGCGCATCGTGCAGGACTGGGTGGTGCGCCCCTTGCTGCGCTCCATCCCCGGCGTGGCCGAGATCAACTCCCAGGGCGGCTACGTGCGCCAGTACCAGGTGCTGGCCAAGCCCGAGCGCCTGCTGCATCACAACATCAGCATCGAGCAGGTCTACGAGGCAGTGGCCAAGAACAACGCCAATGCCAGCGGCGGCATCCTGCCGCAGCGTTCGGAGCAGTTCCTGATTCGTGGCGTGGGTCTGATCCGCACGCTGGACGACATTGCCGCCATCGTGGTGCGTGAGGAAAACGGCGTGCCCCTTTATGTGCGCGATCTGGCCGAGGTGACCCTGGGCCATGAGGTGCGCCAGGGTGCCATCATCAAGGGCGGCTATACCGAGTCGGTTTCGGGCATCGTACTCATGATGCGCGGCGGCAATGCCAAGCAGGTGGTCTCGCGCGTGCAGCAGCGCGTGGACGAAATCAACCGCAAGGGCCTGCTGCCCGGTGGCCTGCAGATCGTGCCCTACTACGACCGTACCGAGCTGGTGGACTCTGCGCTCTGGACGGTGGGCAAGGTGCTGATGGAGGGCATCTTCCTGGTCGTCGTCATCCTCTTCATCTTCCTGGGCGATGTGCGCTCCAGCCTGATCGTGGTGGCGACGCTCATCATCACGCCGCTGACCACCTTCATCCTGATGAACCGCTACGGCATCTCGGCCAACCTGATGTCGCTGGGGGGGCTGGCGATTGCCATCGGCCTGATGGTGGACGCCACCGTGGTGGTGGTGGAAAACGTGTTCCACCGGCTGGGGCTGGCGCGCCCCGGCAGTTCCCGCATACGGGTGATCCTGGATGCCACGCAGGAGGTGGCCACGCCCACGGTCTTTGGCATCATCATCATCATGCTGGTGTTCCTGCCGCTCCTGACGCTGCAGGGCATCGAGGGCAAGATGTTCGCGCCGCTGGCGCTGACCATCGTGATCGCGCTGGGTGTCTCGCTGCTGGTGTCGCTGATCCTCTCGCCCGTGCTGTGCTCCTACATCCTCAAGGGCGGTGCCGACCACGACACCAAGGTGATCGCCGTGCTCAAGGGCGCCTACCTCAAGCTGCTGGACCGCGCGCTGGACCAACAGAAGGTCACGCTGGCGGCGGCCGTGGGCCTGCTGCTGTTCTCGCTGGCGCTGTTCCCCTTCCTCGGCAAGTCCTTCATGCCCACCATGAAGGAGGGCGCGCTGACGCCGCAGATCAACCGCGTGCCCAGCATCTCGCTGGATGAATCGATCCGCCTGGAGATGGCGGCCATGAAGTCCGTGGCCGAGGTGCCCGGCGTACGCAGCGTGGTCTCCAAGCTGGGTCGCGGCGAATCGCCGGCCGATCCGGCGGGTCCCAACGAGTCCGACCCCATTGTGCTGCTCGACCCGAAGTCCGGTCGCACGCAGGACGAGATCGACGAGGACATCCGCCAGCGCCTGTCCACCATCCCCGGGGTGCAGATCGTGCTGTCGCAGCCGATCTCCGAGCGCGTGGACGAGATGGTGACCGGCGTGCGTTCGCAGCTGGCGATCAAGATCTTTGGCGACGACCTGGGCGAGCTCAAGCTCGTGTCCGAGCAGATCGCGCGCCTGCTGCGCGGCGTTCCCGGCGCGCGCGACATCCGTATCGAACGCCTGTCGGGCCAGCAGGCGCTGACCATCGACATCGACCGCAAGGCCATTGCGCGCCACGGCATCAACGTGGCCGAGGTGCACAGCCTGATCGGCGGCAAGGAAGTCAGCCAGGTCTACGAAGGCGAACGCCGTTTCGGCATTGCAGTGCGTTTTCCGGAAAATGCGCGCAACTCGGTGGAGGCGATCCGCAACACGCTGCTGCGTGCGCCCGACGGCGCGCTGGTGCCGCTGTATTCGGTGGCCAGCATCGAACTCAAGGACGGCCCGGCCCAGATCAGCCGTGAAAGCGGCAAACGCCGCGTCGTGGTGGGTGCCAACGTCGAAGGCCGCGACCTCGGCGGTTTCGTGCAGGAGGTGGAGCAGCGCATCGCGCGCGACGTCAAGCTGCCCGAGGGCTACTACTTCGTCTTCGGCGGCCAGTTCGAGAACATGGAGCGTGCCATGGCCACGCTGACCATTATCGTGCCCATCACCATTGCAGCCATCTTCTTCCTGCTGTTCATGCTGTTCAACTCGCTCAAGCTGGCCTCGCTCATCATCCTGGTGCT
>CAZJKR010000036.1:11879-15475 GCA_964546615.1 uncultured Curvibacter sp. | reverse complement strand
TGCGCAAGCAGGTTCTGGACCACAGCCCCACCGACCTTATAAGACGCACCGCCCTCCAGACCGGCAAGATGCGCACCCTGCTGATGGACGGCATACTGAAGGCCCGCAGCGGGTCGACGACCCTGGCCGAGATCATGGGCGACCGGCGGATCGCGCTGATCCTGGTGCTGCCGTTCGCCTCCATCGGCGGCCTGATCGGTCTGGCCATCACGCGTGAATACCTGAGCGTGCCAGCATCGGTGGGCTTCATCGCCCTGTGGGGCATCGCGGTGCTCAACGGCGTGGTGCTGGTGAGTTACATCCGCCGCCTGCGCGAGGACGGCATGGCGGTGATGCAGGCTGTGCGCGAGGGCTGCGTGGCGCGTTTCCGCCCGGTCATGATGACCGCCACCGTGGCCCTGCTGGGCCTGGTGCCCTTTCTCTTCGCCACCGGGCCCGGCTCGGAAGTGCAGAGGCCGCTGGCCATCGTGGTCATCGGCGGCCTGATCTCGTCTACATTGCTGACCCTGGTGGTGCTGCCGGCGCTTTACCGCTGGTTCGATGAAAGCTCCACTGAAGCCTGAGAATGAATGCTATGAAAAAAATGGTGGAAATCCGCGCCATCGTGCGCCCCAGCCGTCTCCCCCAGCTGCGCGATGCGCTGCGCGAGATCCCCAACTTCCCCGGCCTGACCATGATGAAGGCCGAGGGCTTCACAGCCCCGGCCTCTGTCGGCAAGCGCACGGTGAAGGAGGAACTGACCGACTACACCCCCAAGATCATGGTCGCCGTGCTGGCCGACGAGGACATGGCGCAGGAGATCCGCAACACCCTCATCGAGGCCTGCAGCACCGGTCAGATCGGTGACGGCCTGGTCTGGACGGTGCCGATCGCCACCATGCACCGTATCCGCAACGGTTCGGACATGCTGACCGAGGAATGAGTCCCGGCGCAGGGCGACGCAGGCCGCCCCGCCCGCATCAGAAACGGTAGAAAGCGTTAAGCCAGACCAGCGGACTGGTGTCGCGCGTGTCGCTTTCGGGTTTGCCGCCAGCCTGACGCCAGGCCAGGGTGGCATCCAGGTTCCAGGGCCCCTGCTGCGCACGCAGGCCGATACCGCTGCCGCTGAGGAAACGCTGGTTGTTGCCGGCCTGCCAGGGGCGGGCGTTGGTGCGTATTTCGCCGGCATCGTAGAAGACATAGGGCGTCAGCGGACCCGTGCGGTAACGCGCCTCCAGCTGGATCAGCCAGCCTTCGTCGCCGAAGCTCTCCCCCACCGGGTACGCGCGCACGCCGCTGGGGCCGCCGAGTCCGAAACGCTCGGACGAGTCCAGGTTCTTGCTCGCCCGCTGAATGGAGGCGCGGCCGAACAGGGTGAGATCGGCGTCGATGGCCTGCAGGCGTGCAATGTCCAGATTGAGGCGGGAAAAATGACCTTCGGTCCGGGCGCTGGTCTGGTCGGTTGCGCGCAGCGTGGCGTCGAGCCACAGCTGGCCGGTGGTCCAGGTCAGGGCACCGTAGGTGATGCCGCCGCCGCCCAGGCCGTCGCGCCGGTCGAAGATCAAGGCCAGGGGGGCGGCGTCGCTGGACTTGCGGTTGTCGGTGCTGGCCGACCCCTGGCGGTCGTTGAGGGATTTGTGCTGCCAGCTGCCGCTGAGCGTCAGGTTGGACTGCTGCGAGCGCAGCAGAGGGTAGCTCAGCCCCGCGGTGGTGACGCGTGCGTAGCCGGTGGCGTCGAGGTTGGCAAAGTCGCTGCCCAACTGGTAGGCGGTATGCGAATAACCCAGTTGACCCCGCAGCCCTGATGTGCCCAGCGGCAGGTTGTAGCCCACGCTGCCGAGCCACATGTTCTGTTCGGTGCCCAGCAGGCGCAGCGTGATCTGGTCACCCAGCATGAAGGGGCTGTTGAGGTCGAGGTTCGCGCGGGCCCGGCTCTGCCCGGTGTAGCGGTTGCCGTGGTTGTCGAGGCCTGCCTCGCCGCTGACGCCCTGGGTGCGCTCGATCCGCACTTCCAGGTCGCCGGTGCCGGTTTCCTGGCCGGGCCGGATGATGGGGGTGGCGCGCAGGCCGGGCTGATCGTCCAGGATCAGGGCGATGCGTTCGAGCGATTTGCTTTCGATCACATCGCTGCCCTTGAGCTTCAGCGGCGCCAGAAAGGCCTGGGCGGCCTCGGCCAGCGGCGTGTCGCCCACGGCCTTGACGGCGCCGTAGCGGCCCTCGACCACCTCGATGCGCAGCAGGCCGTCCTGCATCGATTGCGCGGGGATGAGGGCGCGCGCAAACGGGTAGCCGTTTGCGCGGTAGTACTCGGTAATGCGGCTGGCCAGCGCGCGCAGGCCGGCCAGATCGAAGGACTGGCCGCTGGTTTCGCCCAACAGGGGCAACAGCACGTCACTGCCGAAAACGGTGTTGCCGCTCAGGCTGACGCTTTGCAGGGTGACCTTGGCACCGCCCGGGGCGATGTCGGCGGGCAGGGGCGACTGGATGCTGAGTTCTGGCGCTGGCCGCGGCGGCAGCAGCACCGGAGGCGCCGTTTCCTGCAGGGTGCGGCCGGCATCCGGGGCCGTCTGGGCATGGGCCTGCAGGCTGGCGCACACCAGTGCCGTCAGCAGGGCGATCCGGCGGGGCGCGTGATGAAAGGGGCGGGTTGTCATGGCAAGGCGGGGAAGGACTGCGGGCACTACTGTGCAATCAAATCAGGAAAAGCTCAACTGCCGTCATCGGCCCCGGCCGCCGGCAGCTTGATGCCGCCGTTCATGACGAATACTTTCAGCAGACCGTTCGGGTCGGCCTGGCTGGCGATCTGCGTCATGACCTGGGCGCCGCTTTCGTCGCCGGTCCCGGCGGCGCTGGTCTCGGAGGTGGCAGGCGCGCCGGTCGTGCCGCCGGGGGCGGTCGTCGCCGGTGTGTTGCCGGAGGGCGCCACAGGCGTGTTGAGTGCCACCACTTCAAGACTGCCGATGGTGACCGGTCCGATGCGGCCGGCGCCGGGCGTGCTGACGGACGGCAGTGCCGCTTGCGTCACCACCGGGCGCGACGTTGCCGTGCTGGTGTTGCTGCTGGCGACCGTGACCCGCTGGGCCGTTTCCACCGCGGCCACGCGCGGCGTGGAGGGCGTGGTGGTCGTCGTTGGCGTTGGGGTGGGTGTCGGCGTGGGGGTGGTAACGCCGGCCGACTCGCTGACCGAGGTCACCACCGAATTGATCTGGGACGCCGGCGCGGCCGCGTAGTACCAGGTCATGCCATCGGTCTGGCCCGGGGTCAGGTCGGGCAGGCGGATGAAGAGCGCGTAGGAGCCGTCTTCAGGGCCGCGCCAGATGGCAGAACTGCGCGGGTTGATGCCGGTGGCGTTGGAGAAGCTGCAGCACTGCGAAATCGAGGTGTCAGCACCGTCGGAGGTCGAGTAGAAAAGGATGGCCGCGCCTTCCCCGGTATCGAACTCGGTGATCTTCAGCGCCTTGGACTGATCCGTCTGGGCCGTGATCTGCTCAAACCCGTTGGCCGTCAGATTGCCCTTGTACTTGTACTGCGAGTCGCGGGTGGCGACGTAGTCGTCCTGGGTGCCGACCCACAGCCGCAGGTTGCTGGCCGCGCTGGCGCCGACATTGGTGAGGTTG
>CAZJKR010000036.1:10398-11869 GCA_964546615.1 uncultured Curvibacter sp. | reverse complement strand
CGATCTTGACGAAGGAGGCACCGGACGACAGCGTGTAGGTGTTGTCCACCTTGACCGCCTCGCCGCCGGCAAAGTTCAACGTCACGCTGGAGACGATGACGCCGGTACCCTCCCGGTAACCCGAGATGTCGAAGCGCCGGTTCGAAATGGCGCCAGCCAGGTTGGTCTGGCTGTCGAGCAGGGAACCATTGCGGTTCCAGCTGTCGGCCCCGTCGCCGCCGGCACCCACCTCCATGTTCAGGGCGTAGCTGCTGTAGGTCAGCTTGTACCAGGCGTTGCGTGTCACGCCGCTGACCACCGAGGTGTTGTCGAAGTACCAGGGCTGCTCCAGCAGACCGCTGCTGTTGAGCGAGGCCTGGGTGCCGTTGCCAAAGCGCAGGTTGCCGTTGTTGAACACCAGGTTGTTGGTGGCGCCGGCAGAACCCTTCTTCCAGGTGAAGGCCGTGGCTTGCGGGATGTAAATCTTCGCGGCGTCGGCCACCGTGTAGGCGCTGCCGGCACCGTCCGCGCTGCCCTGGCCGTATTCGAAGGCCAGACTGGCCGAGCCGGACGCATCCAGGTTGGCATTCACATTGATGTTGCGCTCGGCCACCAGGGTCAGGCGGTTGGCGCTCCAGCTCACTGCGTCGTTGACGAAGATGTCGCCGTTGCCGCCGCTGGTTCCAGACACCGCCGTCGAGATGGTGACGTTGGTGCTGGCGAGGTCGCTGGCCAGCTGCGTGCCGGTGATGTTGCCACCGCTGGCGGCAATCGTGTAGTCGTTGGGGTCGATCAGCCAGGTACCGGTCTCGCCGGCAGCGGCCAGCGTCGTGACGGTGCGCCCGGCCAGCAGATCGACGCGGCTGGCGCTGGTCTCGATGAAGCCGCCATTGCCGCCGTTGGGTGCGGAGGCATCGAGCGTGCCGCCGACTTCAATGCGGTCCTGCCCCATGCCACCCATCAGGTAGATCTGGCCCTGCTCGCCGGTGGTCAGGGTCTGCGCTTCGGTGATGCCGGTGTGGTTGATGACCGTGGAGGCCAGATCCCCTGCCGCCTTGGCCGTCAGGTAGACCAGGCCGCCATCGGCCTTGATGGCTCCGCCCTGGCTGATCAGCGCATCGATCGCGCCTTGCTCCACCTCCAGCTTGACCGGGCCGCCGAGGTCGAGCGTGACCTTGCTGCCGGCTGCCAACAGCACCTGGCCCTGCGGGGCTTCAATGCGGCCGGTGTTGGTGATCTTGGCGGCAATCATGGCCGCCGTGCCGCCGGGCGCGACCGTGATGTTGCCCTGGTTGACGATGGCATTGCTGCTGCCGCCGGCAAAACGGTAGTTGCCGGCCATGAAGTCGCTGTTGCTCAGGTTCAATGTCGAGGCCACGATGCCGGCGGTGTTGACCTGCGCGGTGGGGCTGAACAGCACGCCGTTGGGGTTGATCAGGAAGACCTGGCCGTTGGCGCGCAGCGCGCCCTGGATGACCGAAACATCCGACCC
>CAZJKR010000036.1:8862-10388 GCA_964546615.1 uncultured Curvibacter sp. | reverse complement strand
GGTTGAGCGCCACGGCCGAGGCCGAAGGCTGCACGAAGTTGACCGTGTTGCCCGCGCCGATGGAAAAACTCTGCCAGTCAATGGCCATGCGGGCGGTGGACTGGGTGACCGTCATCGTGCTGCCGTCGGTGGCGATGCTGCCGCTGCCGGCCACCACATGGCCGTCGGTGGGCAGGGTCGACTGCGCCTGCGCCGGATTTAGCCCGACCAAGCCCAGCGCGGCCAGCAAGGCTGCAGCGATGGTGGTCGCCCTGCTTTTCCCCTTCCCTCGGGCTGTTTCGGAAACGGCCTGCCAGGTGCCGAGGACGCAGTTCCAGACGACGCGATAGGTGTGATTCATGGCCGGCTCTCAAAGAAGGGCGAAAATGTGGTTTATCAATAAAAATGATAAATAGACTAATCAAAGTGTAAGAAAACGGCGTGCGTCTAGGCTCTCAAATGCTCTCAAGAATGAGAGTATTTGAGCCACAAAAAGTGGGTTCGAAGCGGGGAAGAAGCAGGCAAGCCGGCACGTCATGCCGACTTGCGGCTCAGCTTGGAGGCGCGCGTTCTTTGAGCGGCAGGCTGACGACGAAGACCGATCCGCGGGGGCTGTTGTCCTCGGCATGGACGGTGCCCCGATGGCTGCTGGCGATGCTTTGCACGATGAACAGGCCCAGGCCGCTGCTGGTCTTTTCCTGGGGAGGACGGCTGTCGCTCTGGCCGTAGAAGCGTTCGAAGACGCGCGATTTGTCCGCGGCGGGAATGCCTGGTCCCTGGTCGGCCACCCGCAGCACAGCCTCGCCAGCACGGCTCGACAGCTCGATCTGGACACCGCGGGTCTGGCCTTCGCCATAGCGCACGGCGTTGTCGATCAGGTTGTTGAGCGCAATGGTCAGCAAGGCCGGGTCGGCATCGATCCAGACGGCGGCGGGCGGCAGTTGCACGCGCAACCACGGCGCATCCGTGTACTGGGCCGTGACGCCGGCCACCAGCTCGCGCAGGTCGATGCGCTTGAGACTCGGCTTCAGGCTGCGCTCACGCACGCGGTCCTGCCCGATCAGGTCATTGGTCAGGCGGATCATGCGCTGGCTGGCCTGGCGGATGTTGCCAAGCCGGGTGGCCACCTCCGGCGTGATCTGGGATTGCAGATACTGCAGCGAATCGAGCGAGGCCTTGATCATGGCCGCCGGGGTGCGAAACTCATGCGAGGCCATTGAAAGCAACTGGCGCTGTTCAAGCTCGGCCTGCCGTAGCTGTTCCAGCGCCTGTTGCATTTCCTGGGTGCGTACCGCGACCCGCTCTTCGAGTTCCTGGTTCTTGTCGGCCAGCTGCGTCAGCAGTTGCTGGCGCGTCTGTGCATGCAGCAGCTGCATCTGACGAGCCCGGTCGAAGATGGCGAACTGCAGGGCCACCAGATACAGCACGCCGGCGATCTGCCAGCCGTAGAAGGAAAAGAGCGTGACAGGCAGCCATCCCATGTTGGCCACGACGTTGAAGACGGCCATGCCGGTGTAGATCAGGTGGGGCGCGCCGAACAGCAGGGC
>CAZJKR010000036.1:0-8852 GCA_964546615.1 uncultured Curvibacter sp. | reverse complement strand
ATCGCCGCCGAAATTCCTGCGCGCCGGACGAATCGCGCCGAACAGCAGGGCCAGCCGCTGCCGGCGCCACATCTGCCGCAGGATGCCCAGCCCCGCCACCCCGATCAGCGGCAGGCTGACGAGAAACAGCGTGCTGGGCACGTACATCGTGTCGAGCAGCAGACCCAGGCCCATGGCCGACAGCACCAGCAGCGGCCATGCCACGAACAGGCGGTGCAGCAGCGGCGACAGCTGCCGGAAATCGAACAGGAAGGTGGCCACCAGCAGCGACATGGCCAGGCTCAGCGCGCCCAGGGCATTGGTGGCGATGTTGAACCATTCCAGCCGCTGCAGCGACAGGAAGCGGTAGGCCAGGCCATCGATGAAAAACCACAGGCTGGTGGTCATGGCCACGTAAAGCAGCCACAGCAGGTAGGCCGGATCGCGCAGCAGCACGTACATGGCGAATGTGAGCAGCAGCAGGACCAGACTGACCATGAACACGCCGCCGAGCACCAGGCTTTCACCCACCGCCATGTCCAGGTAGCTGGCGGGCTGGTACAGGGTGACCAGCGCGGACTGGGTGCTGGTGGTCTGGATCTGCAGCAGCACGGTGCTGCGCGCCTGACCGTGCAGCGTCAACGCAAAGGCCGGCTTGAGTGCCGGCAAGGGTGCGCTGTCGCGTGGGACCTGATCACCGGCCTGGCCGATGCGGTGCAGCGTGTCGTCGTGTCCGGTCATGTAGGCCGTGACGCGGTCGAGGTAGGCCGGACCCACCTCGACGATGAGCTGTTCCAGCGGCCAGTCCGTCAGGTCCAGGTCGAAGGCCAGCCAGACGTCGTCGCTGCGATAACCGCGCCCGAGGTTGCCGGGCAGGGGTTCGAAGTGGCCGCCGCGATAGGCGTCCAGGGCCGCTTCGGCGTCGCCATACACCACACCGCGGGGGCTGGCCTGCATCAGGCCGGCCATGGAAAGACGTGCCGTGCCGGCGTCCAGGGCAACGGGTGCCGGCAGGGCAAGGCTCGATACGCTGGCGAGCAGCAGCAGACAGCACAGCAGCAGGCGAGCGGGTCTTGTTACCATGGGCGCACATATTGTGACCCATGGACCCATGAAGGAACCAGGCTTTACCGTGTCGGTCGTCGAGGACGAGGCCGTGTTGCGCCAGGAGATGGCTTTCCAGCTGCGCCACAACGGTTTCGAAGTCGAAGCCTTCGATTCGGCCACGGCCTTCTACCGCTACCTGGCCACGCATCCGCGCACCATTGCCGTGCTCGACATCGGTCTGAGCGGGGAGGATGGCCTCTCGATCTGCCGCTATCTGCGTGAACACGACGACCGCATGGGCATCGTGTTCGTCACGGCGCGCAGCCTGCGCGAGGACCGCCTCGACGGTCTGGCCAGCGGGGCCGACGCCTACCTGGTCAAGCCGGTCGACATGGATGAACTGGTGCTGATCCTCAAGCGCCTGGCCACGCGCTTCGCGCAGGACGACGCGGCCGTGCTCGCGAAACCGGCAAATGCCGGTGGCTGGCAACTCGACCCGCTCAGCGGCTTTCTGCTGGCACCCAACCAGACCCGGCTACGGCTCTCGGTGAACGAGCAGCAGGTGTTGAAGGCCTTGCTGGCCCGCGCCGGGGAGGTGTGCCGCAACGGTGAACTGGCGCTGGCGATCGGCTTCAACCCGGACGAGGTGGACAAGCACCGCATCGAAGTGATCGTCAGCCGCCTGCGCAGCAAGGTCGAGCGCGAATGCGGGTTGACCCTGCCGGTACGCTCGGTGCGCGGCCAGGGTTATGTGCTGGAGCCGCCGGCCTGAAGGCCGCGCGGGGTCATTGCATGCCGTTGCGCTGTGCCAGTTCGACGAACAGGCCGGCCTGGTCGAGGTCGCTCAAGCCGTGTGCCACGCCTTCGGCGTAGAGCTGCTCCAGCAGGCCGGTGATGGGGGCATCAAAGCCGAGGCCGGCCGCCGTCTCCAGCGCATTGCGCATGTCCTTGAGTTGCACCGTCATGCGGCCGCGCGGCGCGAAGTCGCGCTCCACCATGCGCTGGCCGTGCACCTGCAGGATGCGGCTGTCGGCGAAGCCGCCGGTGATGGCTTCCTTCACCTTGGCCGGAATGGCGCCGCCCTTCTGGCACAGCAGCAGCGCTTCGGCCACGGCACCGATGGTGATGCCCACGATCATCTGGTTGGCCAGCTTGGCCAGTTGCCCCGTGCCGGTGGGGCCCACCAGCGTGGCACGCCCCAGCGCCGCAAAAACCGGGCGGGCGCGCTCGAAGGTGCTGGGTTTGCCGCCGGCCATGATGGCCAGCGTACCCTGCTCGGCACCGATGGTGCCGCCCGAGACCGGTGCGTCCAGGTGGGTGATGGCGTAGTCGCCCAGGCGTTCGGCATGCGCCCGCGCCTCGGCCGGCTTGATGGACGACATGTCGATCACCACGGTGCCGGGCTTCATGGCGTTGGCAACGCCGCCGGCAAACAGCACCTGCTCGACCACCGGGCCGTGTTCCAGCATGGTGATGACCATCTCTGCCTCGCGGGCGGCCGAGGCCGCGGTGTCGTGCACCGTGGCCAGGCCGGCCAGGCGTTCGGCCTTGTCCCGGCTGCGGTTCCACACATGCACTTCGTGCCCGGCTTCGCACAGCCGCCGCGCCATCGGAAAGCCCATCAGGCCGATGCCGAGAAAAGCCAGTTTCATGTTGTCGCAACTCCCCCAAACGTTCGGTGACTGGCTGCCGCAGGCGGCAGGCACGGGTGCCGGCCAGGCGCCGCACCCCGTCTGCCTATTGTGCGCCAGGTTTATGCCAAGATTGCGGGCTGGACGAATACGTATAAACCTCTAGGAGATAGCTGATGACCACCTGGGACAAGAAGTGGCTCGACCGCATGTACAACAACCGGGCGCTGGTGCCCGAGCACGCCGCGCACTTCGCCCAATGGGCCGACGCCTCGGACGATGCCCGTGCCGCGCATGTACATGAGGGCGATGTGGCCTACGGCGACGGGCCGATGGAAAAGCTCGACATCTATCCCCGCTCGCGTTTTGCGCCGGGCCAGGCGCCCAAGGGCGGTGCGCCGGTGGTGGTGTTCATCCACGGTGGCTACTGGCGCTCGCTCGACAAGGCCGAGCATGGCTTCATTGCCCCGGCCTTCACCAACCAGGGGGCCTGTGTGGTGATACCCAACTACGCACTGTGCCCGGCAGTCACCATTCCCGACATCACGCTGCAGATGGTCAAGGCACTGGCCTGGACCTGGCGCAACATCAAGCGCTACGGCGGCGATCCGAAGCGCATCACCGTGATCGGACACTCCGCCGGCGGCCATCTGGCGGCCATGCTGCTCGACTGCCTGTGGCCTGCTTACGCCAAGGACCTGCCGGCCGATCTGGTCAAGGGGGCCCTGTCCATCTCCGGCCTGTACGAGCTGGAGCCGCTCATGCATACGCCGTTCCTGAAGGACTCACTGCGGCTGACGCCCGAACAGGTGCGCCAGGCCAGCCCGGCGCGGCTGCCGGCACCCCGCCAAGGCGTGCTCTACACCGTGGCCGGCGGCGAGGAGAGCGCCGAGTTCATCCGCCAGAACAAGCTGATCCGACAGGCCTGGGGCAAGAAGGTCGTGCCGGTGTGCGAAACCCTGCTGGGCAAGAACCACTTCAGCGTGCTGGAAGACCTGACCGCACCCTGGACGCGGCTGCACCAGCTGGCCAGTGGTCTGGCCCTGGGCAAGGCCTGAGCTGCCTGTGCGGCCTGCCACCTTCCGATCCTTCCCGGCGGTCTGACCCGTCATTGCGCCACACCGCCGCGGCATGAGTTGGCTCGAACCCCGCTCGGTCATCGTGATCAGCAGCGTGCTGGCGGTGGTCACGCTGCTGATCCTGGTTTCGCTGCGTCGCAGCGTCCCGTCCAACGTCCGGGGCCTGGGTGAATGGATTGCCGCCTATGTGGCGTTCATCGTGGCGGTCGCGCTGCTGGTCTTGCGGCCGTTGGTGCATCCCCTGCTGGGGGTGGTGCTGGCCAACACGCTGATCGTCTCGGCCATCCTGCTGTTCGGCCTCGGGTTCCGGCGCTTTTACGGTGAGGCGCGCAACCGCCAGCCGCTGGTGCTGGGGGCCGGTAGCGTACTGGTCGGCCTGCTGCTGATTGTCTTTGTGCTGCAGAGTTACCCGGTCCGCCTGGCGTTCGTGACCGCATCCTTGCTGTCCGCGTACGCCTTTTCCTTCTGGCATCTGTCGCGCCATGCCAGCGGGACGTTTGGCGAACGCGTGACCCAGTTCTCGCTGGTGGTGCCGGCGATCGGCACCGCATTGCGTCTGGTGACGGTCGGCGAGGTCGGCCCCGACTCCCAGTTGTTCAAGCCGTCGCCGATCCAGTCGTTCTACCTGGCTTCGCTCGGTGCCGGCGCCCTGTCAGCCGGGGTGGGCTTCATCCTGATGGTCAACGAACGCATGCGCACCGAGCTGCAGAAGCTGGCGCGCAGCCTGGAGCGCACCTCCGAGGAGCTGCGCCAGCAGAACGAAGTCAAGTCCAAGTTCCTGGCCTATGCCGGGCACGACCTGCGCCAGCCGCTGCAGGCCATGCATCTGCTGCTGGGCGGTCTGATGGAGTCGGGGCTCGACGCCCGGCAACAGAAGACGGCGCGCATGATGGAGCTGTCCGTCAACGCGCTGACCGACCTGCTCAATGCGCTGCTCGACATCTCCAAGCTGGAGGCGGGTGCCATCCAGCCCCATGTGCGGCCGGTGGACCTGGATGTGGTGCTGGCGCGGCTGGTGCAGGAGTTCATGCCCCAGGCCCGCGCCAAGGGGCTGCAACTGCGGCTGCGCCTGCCGCTTGCCGAGGTGACGGTGCTGACCGACGAGCAGTTGCTGGCCTCGGTGCTGCGCAACCTGCTGGGCAATGCCATCAAGTACACGCCGCAGGGGGGCGTGCTGGTTGCCGCGCGACGTGTGCGGCAAGGCGTCAAGGCGCAGGTCTGGGACACCGGCATCGGCATCCCCGAGGAGCATCTGGCGCATGTGTTCGAGGAGTACTACCAGGTCGACAACCCGCAGCGCGACCGCCGCAAGGGGCTGGGGCTCGGGTTGGCCATCGTGCATCGCATGTCGGCGTTGCTCGACCTCCAGCTTGCCTGCCGGTCCCGGCCCGGACGGGGCACGGTCATGGAGATCACGTTGCCGGCAGCGGCTGACCCGCGAGCGGGTGCCCAGCCGGCAGAACCCATGGGCGCGCTCGATCTGCACGGCGCCCAGGTGGTGGTGGTCGAAGACGATGCGGCCGTGGCGCAGGCGCTGGTCTTGTGGCTGCAGTCGCACGGCGCCCGGGTGAGCCACTTCGCCACGGCGGAAGCCGCACTGGCCGAGCCCGGCGTCGCGTCGGCGGACCTCTATCTCAGCGACTACCGCCTGCCCGGCAAGCTCACCGGCATCGATTTCCTGGAGGCGGTGCGGGCCCGCGTGCAGGGCGACATCTCCGGCGTGCTCCTGACCGGCGACACCTCCAGCCAGTTCATTGAACAGGTGGCCGCCAGCGGCTGGCTGATCCTGTTCAAACCCGTCAACCCGCGCGAGCTCCAAGCCGTACTCAAGTTGTTGCGTGCCGCGGGCTAGCGGCTTGCATCGTCGCCAACGGCGTCCTGGATCAAGGCGACTTCCTACAATGTCGCCATGTCTTCCGTTTTGCCGTCCCCCGGTTCCCCGTCCTCCCTGTTCTCCCCTGCCACCGACATGCCGCTGACCGCGAGCCTGAACGAGGAGCAGCGTGCCGCCGTCACGCTGCCGCCCGAGCATGCGCTGATCCTGGCCGGCGCCGGGTCGGGCAAGACGCGGGTGCTGACCACACGCATCGCCTGGCTGCTGCAGACGGGGCAGATCTCGCCCGGCGGTGTGCTGGCGGTGACCTTCACCAACAAGGCGGCGCGCGAGATGATGACGCGCCTGCAGGCCATGCTGCCGGTCAATGTGCGCGGCATGTGGATCGGCACCTTCCACGGCCTGTGCAACCGGCTGCTGCGGGCGCACCACAAGGCCGTCAACCTGCCGGCCACCTTCCAGATCCTCGACACACAAGACCAGTTGAGCGCCATCAAGCGCCTGTGCAAGCAGTTCAATGTGGACGACGAGCGCTTTCCGCCCAAGCAGCTGGCCTGGTTCATCGCCGGCTGCAAGGAAGACGGCCTGCGGCCCAACATGGTGGAGGCGCGCGACGAGGACACGCGCAAGAAAGTGGAGCTGTACCAGCTGTACGAAGAGCAGTGCCAGCGCGAAGGCGTGGTGGACTTCGGCGAACTGCTGCTGCGCAGCTACGAGCTGCTGCGTGACCACGACCCGGTTCGCGAGCACTACCAGCGCCGTTTCCGCCACATCCTGATCGACGAATTCCAGGACACCAACAAGCTGCAGTACGCCTGGATCAAGCAGCTGGCCGGCTTCGATGCCGAAGGTCGGCTGCGCCCGGATGGTGGCGCCGTGTTTGCCGTGGGTGATGACGACCAGAGCATCTACGCCTTTCGCGGCGCGCGCGTGGGCAACATGGCCGATTTTGTGCGCGAGTTCGGCGTGCAGCACCAGATCAAGCTGGAGCAGAACTACCGCAGCCACAGCAACATCCTGGACACGGCCAACGAACTGATCAGTCACAACCGGCACCGGCTGGGCAAGAACCTGCGCACCGACCAGGGCGCGGGCGAGCCGGTGCGCGTCTATGAGTCCACCAGCGACTTTGCCGAGGCGCAGTGGATGGTGGACGAGATGAAGCAGCTGGTGCGCGAAGGCATGGAGAGGAAAGAGATTGCCGTGCTGTACCGCTCCAACGCGCAGAGCCGGGTGATCGAGACGGCGCTGTTCAATGCCGCCATCCCCTACAAGGTCTATGGCGGCCTGCGTTTTTTCGAGCGCGCCGAGATCAAGCACGCGCTGGCCTACCTGCGCCTGCTGGAGAACCCGAACGACGACACCAGCTTCCTGCGCGTGGTCAACTTCCCGCCACGCGGCATTGGTGCGCGCAGTCTGGAGCAGTTGCAGGACGCCGCGCGCGCGGCCGGCTGCTCGCTGCACGACGCGGTCAGCACCGTCAGCGGCAAGGCCGGCGCCAACCTGGGCGCCTTTGTGGCCAAGATCGACGTGCTGCGCGAGCAGAGCCAGGGCCTGACGCTGCGCGAGATCATCGAGCTGGTGCTCGACCACAGCGGCCTGGTGGAGCACTACAAGAGCGAGCGCGAAGGCGCCGACCGTATCGAAAACCTGGAGGAACTGGTCAACGCCGCCGAGAGCTTTGTCTCGCTGGAAGGCTTCGGTCGTGATGCAGAAGCAATGCCCGAGAAAACAGATGGCGCTGGGGCCGTTCGCCCTGAGCCGTTCGGCTCAGCTCAGGACAGGCTGGTCGAAGGGCTCGCCGAGGCTTCGACAGGCTCAGCCCGAACGGATGGGGTGGACGCGCCGGACGAGACCGGTGAAGTCATGTCACCCCTGGCCGCCTTCCTCACCCACGCCGCATTGGAAGCCGGTGACAACCAGGCGCAGGAAGGGCAGGATGCCATCCAGCTCATGACGGTGCATGCCAGCAAGGGGCTGGAGTTCAACTGCGTTTTCATCACCGGGCTGGAAGAGGGCCTGTTTCCGCACGAGAACTCGATGAACGACTTCGACGGCCTGGAGGAAGAGCGCCGCCTGATGTACGTGGCCATCACGCGCGCGCGCCAGCGCCTGTACCTGAGCCACTCGCAGACGCGCATGCTGCACGGCCAGACGCGCTACAACGTGCGCAGCCGCTTCTTCGACGAGCTGCCGGAAGAAACGCTGAAGTGGATCACGCCCAAGCACGCCGGCTTCGGTTCCGGCTTCGACAGTGCTCCTTATTCAGGAGCATCCCGCGCAGGATGGGCGGGCGCTAAAGGCCAATTTGGCACTGATTTCTCGCGCAGCGCGCGGGCGCCGGAGCCGGTGTCCAAGGCCAGTGAGAGCACCGGCCTGAAGGTCGGCATGAAGGTCTTCCACACCAAGTTCGGCGAAGGCACGGTGCTCACGCTCGAAGGTGCGGGCGACGACGCGCGTGCCCAGGTCAACTTTCCGCGCCATGGCACCAAGTGGCTGGCGCTGTCGGTCGCCAAGCTGACGCCGGTGCCCTGACGGGCGCCGCGGTTCAGACGGACGGGGGGGGCGCCTCGGCCGCCTCGGCCTCATCCGCCACAAAGCTGTCGCGGAAGCTGAAGTAGATCGAGCTGAAGAACATCGCCGCCAGCAGCATGGCGGTGGGGAACATCAGGATGCCGATCAGGCCGGGCTGGCCGAGCGAGATGGTAAGCACCATCAGCACCATGCCGACGGCGATGAACAGCCCGACCCAGGTCAGGGCAAACACCGTCATGGCGCCGAAGTTGCGCAGGCAGGCCACGGCACTGAAGAACAGGCTCTTCACCGGCGAGATGCCATGCCAGTGCACCAGGGCCGGCGCATGCCAGAACAGCAGCGACAGCGGCAGGTACAGCGCCATGGACACCCACATGGCGTTCTGGAACGCCGGATTCTCGATCAGTTCACGCGTGATGGAGCCGCCCACCAGGTACAGGCGCGCGAAGTCGCCGCCGTCAACCAGCGCCGAGACGCCCAGCACCGCCAGGAAACCCACCGCGTAGATGGCGCCCAGCACCGCCATGGCGCGTGCCTGGGCGCGTCCGGCGCGAAAGGCGCTGATCAGGATGGAGGGCATGGGGAACTTGCCCAAGGTGGCCTCGCGCGTGCCCGCCATCAGCCCGAGCGTGGCCGCCGGCAGCAGGCCCAGCGCCAGCGCGTTGCCGAGCACCGGCACCAGGCTGGCCACCGACATGGCGCTGATGAACATGAAAAACAGGCCGGCCAGCGCCAGCGGCTGGCGGG
>CAZJKR010000035.1:0-19998 GCA_964546615.1 uncultured Curvibacter sp. | reverse complement strand
CATCGGGCTTCCAGGTGCGACTGCTGAAGAACTCCACCGTCACCGCGTCCGCCGTCTCTTCGCCTGGCATCACATACTGGATCTTGAGGCTGTTCTTGACGATGTTGCGCGGACTGAAGAGCGCCACGGGCAGTAGCCGGGCTTCGTCACGCACCAAGCGCACAATGCCGCCTTGCAGGAAGGGCACCGCTCGCCCACAGCGGGCCACCCGGGTCAGGGCTTCCCATACTGTGACCTGCTGGTCGAACACGCCATCGAACTGGTCGCCCCGGCTGGCCCAAACCTGATCGAGTTGCGCCAGGGCGGCGAGATCGATCCGGGCATTCGGCAGTTTGGCGCCGTAACTGGCGCGCAGGATGTCGGCAAAGGCCCAGGCGATCGAACGCGTGGGCAATGGAGCAGACCAGCCAGAGTCCACCGACCAGACCGGCAGCTTGCGCGTGACAATGCAGTTGATGAGCCGGCTGGAGCGCTGCGACAGGTTGTCGGTGGCGCGCATGCGGATGGCGAGCAGCGTGACGTTGTCAGGGAAAGTGACGCCGCCGGCCAGATAGCCCCGGGCCTCACCCCAGCGCACTTCGTGACCGGCACGGGAACTGGTGCTTTTCGTGTCCAGGCGCGTGGCACGCACTTCGTATCGCCCTGCAGCGACGGGATAAAGGTAGGTGCGCCGCTGTGGCGTGGTGGTGGCAGCGGTCAGGCTCTCACTGCCCAGCGTGAACCAGTCGTTCAGTGGATCGCCCTCGGCATCGATGGCCCGGGCTTCGACCTTCCAGCTGGCACTGCGGCTGTCCAGGCCGCCAGCGTCATTGGCGTAATACAGCCCGCGCGGCAGCAGGATGTCGATGCCGATGTACGTCACTTCACTGTCAGCCGGGTTGATGGCAAAGCCTCCGGTCCAGGTGCCAGCCAGCAGTTCCTGCCCGGCGACCTCTGGCGCGGTCACCACATCCGGGTTGAAGAGTGTGACCGGACTGCCGGGTGGCACGATCTGGTAGGTCACTTCCTCGAACGAGGCAATCGGCGTGTCCTCGATGCGAATCTGCTCGATGTCGTATTCGCCCAGGCCGATACAATGCAGTTGGTGCAGGAACTGTTCATTGCCCTGATATTCGCCATAGGGGGTTGCGGCCAAGTCCGGATAGACCAGATGGCGGCCGTAGACGACCGGTATGGGTTGGGCCAGCCGCGCATAGTTGCCCTGGCCTTGCAGGCTGTAGGTGGGCGACGGCTGCGCCAGACCCCCGCCCGAGCCGGCAAAGGACGGCATGTTGGGCGTGGGCAGCGGCACCAGAGCGCTGACCAGAGCAGAGCCTGCCGTCATGATGATGGCCGAACCAACGGCTGTGGCCAGGTTGCCGCTAAAGCCCAGGCTCGCGCCCAAGGGGCCGCCATAGACGGTGGCGACCACCATCACCGCGATCATCAGGACCGTGCGCAACGGGTTCTTGCCACCGCCTCCACCTCCCCCGCCCTGCGGCAGGGAGATGAAGAGCACCACACCATCGATCGGTGTGACTGCCCAATCGGCACGCAACACGGGCGCGCCGTTCTTGATGCAGACGGTGGGTTGGTCGAACTCGGCAATGCCCTGGTTGTCCAGCCACTGGCGGATGGTCTGGCCGGGGTGGGCCACCATCACTTCGCGCTGGGTGGGCTGGAAGGGGTTGCGCAGCAGAATCACCGCGCTCTGGTTGGCTTCGCTCACGACGACTCCACAAATCGGTAATAGCCCTCGACCCGCCAGCCGTGCAGCAGGAGTTCCGGCAGCTTCTGGAACACGACGCCTGCGTCCTTGACCGCGTGGAGCACACCACCGCCGTCGACGGACAGCCACACGCCGACATGCACCGGGTGGCGGGACTGGCGCAGCAGCACAGCATCTCCTTCGGAGGGTTGCGCCACCACTGCCCAGCGTTGCCGCTCGGGGTGGTCGCGGAAGGTGCTGACCACGGTGCGCAGGTCGTTGGCGTCCACCGGGATTTCGGGCAGGTCTCGGCCAAAGTGCTCGCGCTGAATGGCAAGGAACAGCCCCCAGCAATCGAACGCGTTCGGGCCACGTGCACCGGCGTGCCAGGGCCGACCGATGTACTCGGCCGCCCAATGGGGTGTGGGGCTCATCGGGTCAAGCCCGGGAAGGTCTTGGCGGTATAGCTGATGCCGGGGAAAGCCTTGTTGCCCACATCCAGCATGCGCGCCCGACCCGTCACCCGAAAGATGTCAGCCTCCACTTCCGTGAGCACCAAGTGGATGGGTGGGTCCATCTGTGGCCCTTCCAGATCGGTCGAGAGGTAAGGCCGATAGGTCACCTCGATCACCGACTGCGACTCGGCCGCCGCGTCCAGGTGGCGCACGATTTCTCGCGAAACGTTGTCGAGCGTCACGGTGATTTCCGGCACAGGCATGGTGTCCACGGGCGGCAAATCCAGCTCAAAGCCCATGGCCACGAATTGCACGCGCTCGCCGGCTTGCAGCGGGGCTTGCGATTCCAGTCTGGCCCACAGATCACCCGTGTCGCGCACCACCCGAATGGCCACCAACTGACCTGCGTCGTCGACGAAGGCCGGATGGCGCAATTCCAGCGTATGCAGGATGATCTGTTCAGAGGGAGCGCTGGCGTAGGCCTCCTTGATGGCTTCTGATAATGCAGCGTTGGGCATCAGAGATCACCGCTCACAGGATGACGGGGTAAGGCACGTAGCTGGTTTCGCTGTCGTCCTCGGGCAACTGCGCTTCACCGGCATAACCACTGGCCAGCACCTGGCCATCGTCGAGCAGAAACACCAGGCCCTGCTCGGAACTCGAGCCGTAGGATGAGATGTCGACCACGCGGCGCTGTGCAATGCGCACCAGTTCCACACTGCTGCGGTTGGTGGCATCCCCCAGTCCCAGCGCCCCGTTGCCGTTGTAGCCCCAGGCGTAGACCGTTCCATCCTCCATCAAGGCAGCGCCGTAGTTGAAGGAACCGGTGCCGCCATGCACAGCCTTGACCACGGTATTGCCCACCGGCACTTGCACAAAGTTGCCGCTGTTGCTGCCGTTGGCGTTGCCCCAATAGGCGCCCGCGCCACAGGCCCACAGGGTCTTGTCGGTTTTTTTTAGGTAGGTGAGCGGTTGATCGTGGCTGCCAGCGTAGACATCCACGACATTGGTCACCACCTGCACCGGGGTGAACTGGTTGGCCAGATTGCCATTGCCCAATTGCCCGAAGTCGTTGGTGCCCCAGGCATGCAGGGCGCCGGTGCTGTCCAAGGCAAAGGCGTGCACGTAAGCCCCGAACACCTTGACGATGGTTTTGCCAGCGAGACTGCCGCCCGCGCGCGGCATGGCGACGTTGGCCTGATTGGTGGTGCCGTCGCCCAACTGGCCGTTGGCGTTGTAACCCCAAGAGTACAGGGTGCCGTCGTTCTTGACGGCGTAGTAAGCCGTATAGCGCTCACGCCCCGCAGCGATCTGGGTGATGCCTGAGAGCACCGGCAACTGCACAAAGTTGTTGCGCTGGGTCACATCACCCAAGCCCAGCTGGCCATGGGCGTTGTAGCCGCAGGCGTGCACGGTGCCATCGCTGCACAGCACCAGGGTACTGTTGAACCCCTCGACGCCACAGTTTTGTGCGACCTGCACCACGGCTTTTCCAGCGATCGAGTTGCTGGCATTGGCGCTCATGTTGTACGGCACCGGCTGATTGGTTGTGTTGCCGGTACCGAGCTGGCCATAGCCATTGAACCCCCAACCCCAGAGCTGGCCGTTCTTGTCGATGCAGTAGCCGTTGGTATCGTGGCTGTAATAGAGCTTGTCTGCCCCAGGGAAGCCCGGTGGGAAGGCCGTGCGTGCCGGGTAGGAGCGCGCGAAGGTGGTGCCGTCCCCCAGCTTGAAGTTGACGTTGCGTCCCCAGGCGCGGATGCTGCCATCGGTCATGATGAGGCCGAACTGGCGGTAACTGTTGGGTTGCGTGTTGCTGGCGTTTTCTGGCAACTTCTGCGCCTTGGTGCCGGAGCGCACATCAGGCGTTGCCCAGACCGGCACACCCTGCGCGCCGATGGTGAGCACCTGCCCGGATTGACCTGCGGGCAAGGCGACCAGCCGGTGGCCATCGAAGTAGATGACCTCGCCCGGCAGGTTCGAGACCCCTTGCGTGCCTTGGGCAAACAGATCCCATGCCGGCGAGTTGGCGTGCGGCGCCACGCCCGTGGTGGCATCCGCCAGGCACACAAAGCTGTCGCCGTGGTGGCCGACCACGTCCTGGCGGGCGTAGGTGGCGCTGGCGTCATACGCGCCGCGCCAGGTAAAGGCAATCTTGCCCAAAGAAACGGTTCCCATGAACAGTCCTTGAAGAGTGGAGATTGAAATCGGTGGGATTCAGAACAGGATGGGCGACGGCGCGTAGCGGTGGTCGTGGTCGTCATCGCCCGTTTGCGCATAGCTGCCGTTGCCAGTGCTCATCACCTGACCATCGACCGTGAGGAAGTGGTAGGCGCCGTTGTGGTACTCGCCACCCTCGCCGCAGCCCATCGTCCCGGAGCGAGAGAAGTCGACGATGGGCCGGTCGATGAGCACGAAGCGCGAGGGGGCGTTGGACGTGTCGGCATACCCATGGCCGCACTGCCCCGTTGCCCCCATGCCCCAGCCCACCGCCTTGCCGTCGGATCGGAGTGCCATGGCCGACGACCCATAGCTGCTGCCGTACACCCGCAGCTTGGTGACCTGTGTGAGGAAGTCGCCACCGATGGTGGCCCAGGTGGTGCGGTCACTGCCGCCGCCGATGCTGTAGCCGTTGTACCCGGTGTGGCGCACCGTGCCGTCTTGCATGAGCGCGAGCGTCCTGCCATAACCGCCGGAGATGGCGTAGGCGTCGGCCACGCCGTCGAGCACCTTGTACGGGAACAGCGCGTGTCCGGTCCAGATATCGCCTGTGAAACCCGTGCCCCAACTGCCCCCGATTTGACCGCTGTCATGCCCCCAGCGGTAGAGTGATCCGTCTTCGAGCACCACGCCGTAGGCGCGGTAGTACTGGGCGCCAGCCACCCAATGCCCGTCGGACTCGGAGCAGAAGACTTTTTTGACGCGCTTGTCGCTGCCCCAGGGCATGAGCAGGCGGTGGACAGATTGGTCGCTGCCAAAGCCACAGGCGTTGGCTTCGCCGGCCACCCACAACTTACCCTGGGTGTCCACCAGGTAGCTCGCAGCATGAAAGCCGCCCGACAGAAAGACCTCGCGGATCGGGGTGTCGAGCGTGAACGGCACGAGCGTGGGCGTGGTGACGGTAGTGCTGTGCCCCAGCCCTAGGCTGCCATAGCGGTTGTTGCCCCAGACATAGACGCGGCCGGCGTCATCCAGGCAAGCGAACATGCGATAGCCGTACCAGTCGTGGCCGCTGAAGACCCGCCTGACCACGGCAGCAGCAGGCAACTGGCCCACCCCATTGACGCGTCGAGGCACCGGATTGGCGGTGGCCGTGGGCGAGCCCCCGTCGCTGTTGGCCCCGGCGTGCCACAAGCCGCCACTGGCATCGATGAAGAAGGTCTCGTCCCACATGCAGTTGATGGACGCGATGCGAGGCGTACCCGGTGGAAATGCCACCCGCGCGGGGAAGGTGCGGCTGATGTCACCGGTGTTGCCGGTGCCCTGCTGGCCGGTGAGCGCCCGGCCCCAGGCACGCACCGAGCCGTCGTTCATGAGCGCGGCCATGAAGAAGTTGGCGCTGTGGTAGTCGGCCGCCGCGCGGTCGGTGTTCATCAGCGCCGTGGCCACCGTGCCGTTGCGATCGGCCATGAAGCGGAATTGCACACTGTCCACCCCATTGGCGCCATTCGCGTGCAGCACCATGCTGCCGATGCCACCCACCGACACCCCTCCGGTGAGCAAGTGGCCTTTGAGGGTTGCATCCTGCTGGCCCAGCGCAAAGGGCTGCGGCTGGCCGTGGCGCATCACCCAGGCGCCACCTTCCTTGAAGACCACATCCCCATCCCGATAGCCCAGGTAGGGCGAGTAGAGGCCGCACCAGCGGTAGCCCAGCGCCGATATATCCAGGTTCACAGTTGCACCTCCAGGGCGTTTTGATGGAGGGCAAAGGTCACCCCTTCGGCCAGAGTCCAAGCCAGGAAGTCTTGCGCATTGAAGTTGGCATCTCGTCCCTCCGTCACCAGCAGTTCAGATCCGTCGCTGGAAAGCGCGAAACCATAGAAGCGAGGCAAAGCCGCGGTGTGGACCAGCTCGTAGCCGGATTCATCGACCTTGACCTTCAGCAGCATCCCGCGTGCGCCAATCAAGGAGTCCGGCAGTCCCACTGCGAGCACCCGGGCGATGACCTGCTGCAGCACGGCTTCAGCGTCCACCAGGATCTGGTTGCCGCTGGACTGCACCTGATGGAGCACGGCAGTGGTGTCCGCCACGCCTTGGTCGGCCGAGGCTTGGGCACGGTCGGCTTCGCTGGCGGCGAGTTCGGCCGAGGTGAGCGCGTCTTGCGCGGCGGCCTGGCTCTGAGCCAGTAGGCCGTCGGCGGCGAGGTTGATGCGGGTATCGGCATCCGCCAGCAGCTTGGCCACCGTCGCAACCGCGCCACCCTCGGTGGTCACGGTCTGCGCGGCGGTGCCGTGCACGATGGTGTGCAACAAGGCACTGTCGGCCGTGACCTGCGCGACCGCTTGATGCAGATCGGTTTGCAGACTCATAGAAGTTGTTCCGTGTATGCGATGAATGGATGAATCAGGTATTGCTAGGCCGGCCAGCGAACTGGCAGAGTGCCGTGCACCAGTTGGTGCAGCTCGCTGCCCATGGCAAAGAGGTCGTCGGCGGAGAGCTCCAGCATCAGGTTGAGCGCGCCCTCGTCGAGCGTGGGCCGCTCGCGGATTTCCAGTTCGCCCTTGACGTCCCAGCGCCGGGCCGAACGCAACTGGGCTTCGAACTGGCGGGTGAAACGGGCTTCATGGGGCAAGAGCCCGAGGCCGCCGAGCAAGGTGATCTCGAACCACTGCCCGCCCTCATCGGCGTGGTACTTGTACCAAGCCTCGAACAGCGCAAACTCGAACTCGCTGAACAGCCAGCGCACGGTGATGCGCGTGGGCGTTTGCCTAAAGCGGCGGCGCTGGCGCGCCGGGCCGGATTCCATGTCAGTGCGCAGTACGGCCTCTTGCGGCGTGAGGCCATAGCCTTCGACCGAGGGCAGCGGCAGCGTGTTGGGCCAGGTGATGTTCATACACACCTCCTCATCGCATGGCTCCGGCTGCAGGATTGAGCCCGTAGCGACGCTCCAGCGTCGGCGCCAAGCCGGAACCTTGGGAGATCGACCGGGCCATGCGCGCTTCCATTTGCTCGACGATGACATCGAGCCGCGTGCTGCCATCGGGCTGCTGTTGCTGCTCGACGCGGGTTTCAACCCCACTGGCGCGGTTGATCACGTTCACTTCCACATTCACCTGGGGTTTGGTGGCAACTGCCCCACCCAGTGCCCGCAATTGCCCCGGCGTGAACACCGCCTCCCCCTGTCGGGCGATGATGGGCACTTCACCCGACACCAGACCGCCGGTGTGGAAGCAGCGCGCACCGGCGAACAGGGTGGCACTGACCTGACGCGATGGCAGGCCATCGGCACCCAAGAGACCACCGCTGTGCGCGATGTTGGCGTTCACGCCCATCAGGTCACCCGAGCCCAGGGGCAACGCGGCACTGGCCGCCGGCGCAAACAGGCTCATCGCAAAGTTCGCCAGCGGCAAGGTGATCGCGCGCTGGATCTGGATGCGGATCAGGTCGCTGATGATGGAGTTGGCCAGGCTGTTGAAGTCCAGCTTGCCGGTCATCACAAACTGGGTGAGCGCGTCCTCCATGGATTTGAAGGCGCCCGTCACCGCGCGTTCGGCCTGCTTGGCGGCGTTGGTGGCGTCCTCGATATAGGTGCGCAAGGCCGCCTTGGCCCCGAACTCGGTGCTGCGCTGGTACTCGGCGTTGGCCCGAATCAGGCTCTCCACAATGGGCAGCTGACGCGCCAGGGCGTCGTTGATGGCCTCGATGGTCTGGGCACGCAGATCGGCGTCCTGGATCTGGCTGGCTTCCTTGCGCGCGGCGGTGGCGGATTTTTCGAGTTCGTTGCGGGCTTGCAGGACGGCACGTTCGCTCGCTGACAGATCCAGCATTTCGCGCTGCAGCTGCAAGGCCTCGATGCGCTGACGGTTGCCGCCGATCAGCCCTTCGGTGATCTTGCGGGCGGCCGCTTCTTCTTTTTCGTAAGCGTCGAAGGCCTGGTTGGCGGCTTTCTGCCGCTCAATGGCTTCGAGCACCTGGATGTACTGCTCGGCTTGCGCCGCCACCCCCTGGTAGCCCTTGGCCTCGATCTGCAAGGCACGCGCACGCAGCTCGGCCGATTCGCCTTCCTGGGTGCGCAAGAGCCGGGTGCGCAGCTGGTTGAGGAAGGCCTCGCCCTCATCAGGTTTGGCGGCAGCAGTCGGCCTGGCAAAGGCGCTGAGGTCCAGATTGGCGGGTGGCCGGGGCGCACGGGGCAGGGTCGGCAGGAAGCGGTCGTAGATGGCCTGAACTTCCCGGGCCTGTGCTTCGGTGTCGAGCACGAACCGCTGGCCCATGACGCGCACCGTGCGGCGCTGCTCGTCAAAGAACTTGGCAACCCGGTCGGTATAGCCCGGGTTCTGGTTGATATTGAAGAGCCGGTCGTTGGCGGCACGCACATAGTCGTCACGTGCCGTTTGCAGTTTGGCGATTTCGGCATCGATGGCCTGTGCATCGAACCCATAGTTCTTGTAGAAGGTCAGCAGTTCGGTCTTGAACCAGGTCTCGATGTCCTTGCCCACCACCGACAGGCTGTCAAAGGGTTGGGCGATCACACGCTTCAAGAGCACCGCCGACTCGGCGATGAAGGCCAGACCGGAAGCGACAGACTCCAGAAACGCCAGCGTGGCCTCCCGGTTGGACGTGATGCGCTGCAGCTCGTTGCTGAAGCTGCCCGTCTCCGTCTGCGCCAGGATCACCTGCTCGGTGAAGTCGGCCAGCACCGGAATGACGGCCGCGCCGATCTGGCGCTGCACGCCCTCGAAGATGGCCGACAGGCGCGTGAGGTTGTCGTTGAAGACTTCCGATGCGCGTGCCACGTCTTCGGACATCACGAGGCCTAAGCGCTGCGCTTCTTCCATCAGCGCGGTGATGCCCTCTCGCCCCTGGTTGAGGAAGGGGATCAGGTTGAGCCCCTCTCGGCCAAAGAGCTTGATGGCCAAGGCCGCCTTGTCTGCGCCGTCGGGCATATCGGCGAACTTCTCGGCCAGATCCAGCAAGACCTGCTCGGTTGGCCGGATCTGCCCATGGGCGTCTGTGGCCGCCACACCCAGCGCCTGCAAGGCCTTGCTGCCTTCGGCGCCCTCGAAGCGACTGTCAAACAACGCGACAGACAGGCGCTGCAGCCCCTTGGTCAGCCCTTCGGTGCTGACGTCCGAGAGCTTGGCGGCGTAGTCGAGCGCCGTGAGCGCTTCAACCGAGACACCGGTCTTCTGCGAGAGCTTGAAGAACTCATCGCCCACACGGGCCACGGGCATGACCAGGGCAGTGATGCCCACACCCAAGGCGGCAATGCTGGCACCGGCCATCAAACCGGCGGGGCCGAGTTTGCCCAGGACCGAGCCAAGCACGCCAAGCCGGTCGGTGGCGGCCTGCAGTTGGAACTTGGCGTCGTTGGCGGCAGACGACAGCAGTTTCAGGCCCCCAGTCGCAGGTGTGGCCGCCGCCTCGATTTTCTTGAGCGAGCGCTCCCCCTTCTCACCAATCTCGGACAGCTCGGCTTTGACCTTGCCGCCGTCGACCACGGACAGGCGGATGGAGAGGTTGCGTTCGGCCATGGGAAGAAGAAATCCGATATCGGGTGAATCGTGGGTCTATGTGTCTTGTTGCAATGTGCTCATCAGGCCCGCCTCGACTGCTGGAAAGAGATCGATTGCCGTCGCGCGATCGAGCCCCGTGCACTCGCAAGCCAGCATCCAGGCATTGAGGTCGAGCCCCACCACGCGGCCCTGCGCCATGCGCAATTGGCTGGCACAGATGTCAATCGCACTGGCGGCTTGCCAGCCTTCCAGGCTCTCGGGCGCGTTCATGGTGTAGGGGCACTCGGGACATGATTCAGGGCAGGCGCTGCAATAGCTCGGCCCGCCACCGAAGTGCCACGCGGTGCGGGCCTTCAGGCGTTTTTTTCGGAGTCCAGCGCATAGAGGCCGGCGAGGTATTCGCGCTCGAAGGCATCGGCCAGGAGCCAGTGCTCCATCAGCGCTGCCACACCCTCGGGGGTGACGGCAGCGGGTTTGCCCTTGTCGTCGGCCACACCTTCCCAGGCCAAGACAGCCAGCTTGGCGAGTTCCGTGATGAGCGTCGCGGTGCGCTCTCCGGCCGCAGCGGTATCGGTGCCGGCGACTTTGGAGGCGGCATGGCGTGCGGCCATGACGAGGGCGGTGGTGGCGGGACGCACCTGCAGGCGCACGCCGGCGGCCAGCGTGATCCAGTGCGGTTCACGCGGGAGATTGAGTTTGATCATGAGAAACCTCGGTCAGGTGATCAGTAGGAAGAGACGTCGTTCACCAGCTCGACGGTGAACATGCGCGCCACGCTGGTGGCCTTGGCGGCTTGCCATTCGAAGGTGGCCTGGATGCCGCCGGGGCCCGAGATGGAGAGCTTGGGCTTGGGTAGATAGACCTCATGGGCGATGAAGGTCAGCCGGTGATCGGCATCGATCGCGTAGCCAAAGGTCAATTCGAGCGGGGTGTTGTTCGTGGCGGCATCGATCAGCGTGGTGTCGGCAAAGCGCACTTCCAGATTGCCGGTGAGACTGGCCACCGTCGGATCCGCACCGTCGATCTTGCCGTCGGAGCGGATGGTCTCGATGCGTTCCAGGTTGTTGGCATAGGTCAGCTGCGCCGAGACCACATTGCCCAGGGCCTGTCCCTCGCGCAGGATTTGGCCTTGAAACTGGTTGAAGCGCTGCAATTCGCGAGTGGCCGGGGTGTCATCCAGCGTGGCGGTGCGCCGCACCTCGCCCTGAGCCACCAGACCCACCGTGGCATTCGCAGCTCCCGAGCGGGCAAAACCCACCTGCAGGCTGTTGACCATGACGCCGGAAGCCACGAACCAGGCCGGGATGTCCGGCAGACCCGTTTCCAGGGTGAGGCTGGGCAGGCTCGGTTTGCCTGAAGCAAAGGTGTGGGTCACCACGCCCGTGCCCACCGAGGTGGGCTCGCCCAGCAAGGCCTTGAGCCACAGGCCGATGTGGTGCACGTCCAGCGGCACGACCATGTCGCCCTCGACCTTGATCACGTCGCGGATCGGCGCACTCGGGTCGCGCCCGAGGCCGATCAGGTCATTGGCAATCAGCCCCTGTTCGGAGCCGAGTGAGGTGGAGACAAAGGGCAGCTGCCAGTAGCCATCTACCGGGGTGCTGGCATAGGTGGATTCGAACGCGGCCAAGAGGCTGGCGTTCGCGCCGTAGGCACGGGCCATAGGTTTTTCTCCTTGGGAAGTGGGTTCAGTTCAGTGGCCCGGCACTGCTGTAGCGCAGGACCACGGGCAGTAGGCAGGCCTTGATGCCGCTCGTGCCCTCGGGGGCCAGTTCATCGAACTTCGGTTGACCGATTTCGGCGTACTCGACGACACCGGCGAGTGTCCGGTCGGCTTCGATCAGGGAAGCCAACTCGGTGAGCAGCCCATCCATGCGTGAATCGCGCGTACTGGCATCCGGATCAGCCACAAACAGTTCGATGGCTACCTGGTGCTGCCAGTGGTAAGTCAGTGGCGAGAGCGATACCTCGGGCTCGCCCATCTCGCCATCGCGCAGGATCGCCATGGCGTGGTCCGCGATACGCTCGGGCAAGGCGGCGTTGCGCTTGACCGTTGTTCCCAAGGACAACTGGCCGAGGACCGCGAACAAAGCACCGATGGCGTTCTCTCTTTGGCTCATGACGTTGCCCCTTTGCGGTCGGCTTCATCGAAACGGTTGGCAATGCGCTGGGCCAGCGTGCTGATCCAGCGACGCGTGCTGCGGTCGATGTCGAATTTCTTCTTCAGGGTCACTTGGGGCACCAGCAGGAACATCGGGACTGTCACGAGCCCTCGGCCAGTGGCCTGGGCCTTTTGCGAGGCAGCGGAGAAGCCGCCGCGTTGGCCTTGGCGGGCGCGCTGGTTTTCTGCGACGAGCAGCGACGGTTTGCCTCGACGGTAGATGAAGCGCAGGCGCTGGCCCCGGAGCTTCTCCCAAAGACCGGGGGTCATGCGCTTGCCGCGCGGGCCCTTGCCGGCAGCCGGCAAGGGAATGGCCAGCCAGAATCCATCCTTGGAACGGATGGTGGCCCCCTGGTCATGCGCACCGACGATGACGGGTGCGCGGCTGTAGACCAGGCCTGCGGCCTTGATGCTCAGTTTGCCTTTGGGATAGACCTCAGCGCGCCAGGTGTTGGCCAAGCGCTGGCCGAGGCCCACGCCGGTGACCTGGCTGCGCAACTCGGTCTTGAGGCCATCGGTGGCTTCACGGATGGAATGCGTGACCGCCTGTTCAGCAATGCGCACTTCATCGGCCAGCATCTGATCCAGATTGCCAGCAAGTGCCGCTATGAGCTTCATAGCGGTGCTCCAGTCAGCGTCCAGATCAAGCGGTCCCGATCCGCCAGGGGCTCACCCACCACCTGGTAGGTCTGGCCGGCAACAGTGAAGCGCTCGCCCTCGCGGGGAGATGCAACGTCACGAGCCATCACATCGAAGCGGTGGGTGGCCAGTGCCAACCGGGTGTCGCCGAAGGACTCGACCACATCGGCCTGTTTGGCGATGAATCGCGTGGCGATCTCGCGACCATCGGCCAGCCGGTAGGTGCCGGGCACCCCCAGCCGGGCGAACAGGCGCAAGACCGCCCGCTCAAATGCAACTTGCATCGGATCAGGCGGTCAGCTTGATCAGCACGCCCGGGCGGTGGCACATGGGCAGCGGGTTGCTCTGGGTGTGCAGGTCGGTGCCACGGTCGAACTGGCGAGGAGCCTGCTTGGCGTACAGCGACTGGCCCAGCGTGTTGACCGTCTCGTTGAAGTCGGCCGGGGCGAAGTAGGTGCCGAAGGTATCGACCGTGCCGAGCGGAAAGGCATGGGCTTCGCCCGCAGCAATGAAGCGGCGGGTACCCAGATCCCCATTGGCCTGCAGGTAGGCGGCTTGGCCCCGGTATTCCTCGAAGGTGACCCCGGCGTAGGTGAAGCCCGAACGCACATCGTTGATCAGCACCGCACCTTGCTGCCAGTTGGTGTAGGCGGTCTTGACCTCCTTGTGGGTGGTCAGTGCCCGGAAGAATTCTGGTGAGCACAGCACATGCACACCGGTCATGAATTCACCCTGCAGGGCGTCTTCAATCTTGGTCAGCAGGTCGTAGCAGTGGCCCTTGACCTCGCTGTTGGCATTGGCCAGATCGAAGTTGACCGATTGCGGCGTGATCTGGAATTCGGTGAACAGGTTGCTGATGACGCTGCCATCGGCATCCAGGATTTCACCCTTCAATGCACCCATACGCAGATGCTCGAGCGTGATGGCGTGCTTGTTGCGCATGGTCTCCAGGTGACGAGCGAGCACGCCGGAGATGGCCTCCATCTCGGTCTCGGAGCCGAAGGCACGGATGCCCTGGACTTCTTCGGGCAGGACCACATCGTCGTGCGGGATGTGCGGAATGACGAAGGAGCGCAGTTTGCGTTTGCCACGTTCACCGACCGTGCCGGGCGAGCCAGGCGGCTTGGTGGGCAGCAGGTTGAGCTTACCGGCGTACTCCTCGACGATGATCTGACGGGTGCGCACCGGCTTGGCCGGGAACAGGTTCAAAGCCTCCAGGCGGCCATAGCGGTTGGGGATGAGGTTGATGGCGGCGGTGAGGCTGGCCATCGAGAATCCAGGGTTCAGAAACGGGTTGTTCATTCGAGGCTCCAGAAATGACGAAACCCGCGCAAGCCAGACGGCCAGGCGGGTTCGGGGATGAAAGACGGGCAGGTTTAGGACGTAGGTCAGGCGGATTCACGCACCAGCACACCGCGCTCGGCCAGCTGCTGCTCGTAGGCCATGCGCTGGGCGCCGGTGAGGGAAATCGGCCAGATCAGCGCGGTCTTGGCCACGATGGCGTGGCGGGCGATCAGGATGGCGTCGCTGCGGTCGGCATTGGTGGCATCGATCGCGTTGGCCAGCACCCCGATGGCGTCCTCAGTGCCGTCGGTGGCGGCGGGGTCGATGGCGTAGTGCTTGCCATCGCTGGCATTGCGGCCGAGTACCGTGCCCAAGGGCAGGTTCTGGCCAGCGGCGATGGTGGCGACGTCCCGCGAATAGCGGTTGGGGGCTTCGTACTTCAACAGGTCGCCGAGGTTGTTTTGTTCGGTGATGGAGGTCATGGGTCAGTCCTTTCTGGGTCTGGTGCGTCAGGCCTGGGCCGTGAGTTTTTTGACGGCGGCCACTATGGGTGAGGCTTCTGGGCGGTCGATGTTTTGCGTGCCAGCATCCACGGTGATGGTCGAGCGGATGTCATCGGCCTCAGACCGTGCCGCACGGGCGTCAATCAGGACGCGCCGGACGTCAGCTTCGGTCTTGCCGACGGCGATGAACTCGGCCGCGCGGTCGGGGCAGCCGGCCAGCAGACAAACCTCGGCGATGGCCTGGGCAGCCTGAGTCACTTCGCGACGGGCTTCAGCCACCAGCACGGCGGCTTCGTCGGTGCTGATGGTGTCGGCGGTCTCGATCACTTTCTCTTCTTCATTCATGGTCATTTCCTTCTTCAAGGGTGCCGCCTCAGCACGGATGACGCCCCGCACCTGAGACGGCGGATGGTTACGGGCGTTGAGATACGAGTGGAATTCGCTGAGGGTGACCTCCAACGTCTGGAGGCCATCAGCCAGTCCTTGGGCCACAGCATTGCTGCCGAAGAAGAGTCCAGCCTCGGTGGCGCGCACGGCATCAACGTCCAGGTCTCGCATCGCAGCCACGTGCTCGGTGAAGATGGAATACAGCCGATCCACTTCGCCTTGCAGCTCGCTCTTGGCGGTATCCGATAAGGGCTCGTGAGGCGAGTAGTCGTTCTTGTGGGCGCCCGCCGTGATGGCGGTGAACCGATAGCCGTCCTTGGCATCCTTGACCGATTGGTCGACATGCAAGGCGATGACGCCGATCGAGCCGACCCCACCGGTTTCGGTTACGAACAGGCGCTGGGCACTGGCGGCAATCGCATAGGCCGCTGAATACGCGGCATCGTTGGCCACCGCCCAGACGGGTTTCATGGCTGCCACCTCGCGCACACGGCGGGCCAACTCGAAACTGCCCGAGGCTTCGCCGCCCGGGGAGTCGATGTCGAGCAAGATGCCGATGACATGGGGATCAGCCAAGGCAGCATCCAACATCGCGGCGATCTCGCCGTAGGACGTCAGGCCTGAGGCGGCTTCCATGCCCAGCGAGCGCTTGACCAGCGAGCCGTGGATCGGTATCACTGCGATGCCGTCGGGGGTTGCGGCTGCAGGCGGCCGTTGGTAAACGGCCATGTCCATGGAAGGCAGCGTGGGGACAACGGCCATACCGATGCGCTGCCCGACCACGGAGAGAATCACGTCCAGCTTGGGTCGGTGAATCAGCAGGGGCGTCCCGAACAGGCGGGAGGCAAGGTAAGTCATGGTTGGGTGTCCTGGTTGTTGGGTGACGCACCGCCAGACTCAGCAGTCTGTGATTCGTCAGTCTGTGGATCGCTTGGCTCTGTCGACACTGCAGCCAGCGCTTGGTCATGCCGGGCATCGGAGTCAAAGACCAAGCCCAGTGCATCGGCCCGGGCGTTATCGGCTGCGATCTCACGATCCACGTCTTCAGCGTCGTAGCCGTTGCCGGAGATGGCCTCGGATCGGCTCATGAGGCCCGCACGGATAGCCAACTTCATGGCGTTGAATTCCTTCTGCGGATCGACCCAGCTCCAACCCTGCGGAATCCACTTGGCGGCCTGGTAGGTGCGGCGGTCTTTGCGGTAGCCGGGAATATCCAGTGCCCCTTCCAACACCGCCTGATCCATCCAGGCCCGCCAGATCGGCCGGCACAGCTGGTGCACGATCACACCGTGCTGAAAGGCTTCACACCGACGCCTGAACTCCAGCAGACCCGCCCGGATCGAGGAGTAGTTCACCTGCGTCAGGTCCCCAGTGAGCATCTCGTAGGTGATGCCCATGGCAGCGGCCACCGCGCGGAACTGCTGGCGCATGAACTCGGCATACGACGAGCCCACATCGGCAGGCGCTGAGAACTTGATGTCTTCGCCTGGCTCCAGGATCTGCAGCGTGCCGGGCTCCATGCCCGCGAGCGCCACCCCGTTGCCATCGGCCGCCGACTCACCCATCAGGTTGTCTTCGGGCGCCATGCGGGTGATGAAGCCAGCGAACATGGCGGCGGTTTTCTTGCGGACCAGCTCGGCGTCGTCGTACTGGTCCAGCTCGTTGAGCTTCACGAGCGCCCGGGTCAACCACGGCTCGCCCCGGATCTGGCCGGGACGCAAGGGGCGAAACAGGTGGATGACTTCACTCGCATCCACCCGCACCGTGTCCATGCCACCGCCGCCGGCACTGCTGGACATCGGTGCCAGCAGTCCATCATTGGGGTGCGAGCGATACAGGTGATAAGCCACCCGGCGACCTAGCCGGTCGAACTCGATGCCAGCGCGAATGACGTTGCCGCCGGGCAGATCGCGGTTCATGGTGGTTGGCAGGTGCTCTGCTTCCAGCACCTGGATCTGCAGCGCCACCGGCAGACCATCTTCGGTGCGGCGATAGCGCAGTCGCACCAGGGCTTCGCCGCCTTCGAGCATGGCGCGGGTGGCCAGTGCCTGCAGACCGTAGAAGTCGGTAAGGCCTGCGGCATCGGCCTCTTCGCACCAGTCCCACCACAGGCTGTGAATCGCCTCTCGCGTAGCCTGGTCCTGGACCATGCTTTGGGGCTTGATGCCTGTGCCGATGGCGTTGGCCACAAAGGCTTCGATACCAGCGGCGGCCCAGGCGTTACGCCTAACCAGATCACGGCTTTTGGCACGCAGTTCGTCTTGGGCCAGCGACAGGGCTGCCACCGCACCGGGATTGCTGGGCATCCAGGCCAGTGCGCGCCGCCCGCCGCCGGTGCCGTCATAGACCGGCGTGCCACCGAACATGCGGCGACGCAGACTTTTGAACCAGGCCATCAGAGTGCCTTGCTCGTGGCGACACGGATCTGGCGCGATTTGGGTGCGCCGGATTCACGGGCCATGGTGGCTTCGACCTCTGCAATCGCCGCCTTCAGATCGGCCACGCTGCGGTACTCGATGCTTTTGCCCTCGTAGGTCACGCGGTGTTCGCCGCTGGCCAGAGCTTCGCGCAGGGCCTGCAGGTGTTCTGGTGTGTAGGTCATGCTTATTTGTTCACTCAAGTCATCCATCGGCTGCGCACCACGCGCCGAGCGGGCGCTGGCGTGCTGCCAGAAGTGCTGAGGCCACCGTCGAATCGCTGTTCTTGGGTGGCCTCGGGGGTTGTGATTTGTTGGGCAACGACTGGTGGGTCGGTGCCGAGTTGTTTTTCGAGTTCTTGCCAGTGGCGGTCTTCGAACCGGTCCAGACCAGCGGCCGCTGCCGCCGCCCGGGCATAGACGTAGCAATCCAAGGCCTCGTTGCGTTCGCGCATCTTTTGCCATTCGCGGTGGGCAAAGCCGTTGCGGTCACGCCGGGTGATCAACTGCTCGGCGCACAGCTGTTGCAGGTATTCCGCATCGACCTTGGGCAGGTGCACAAAGCCAGCCGGGTAGATCGGCGTGATGCCGTCTTCGGCCACCTCGGCGCTTTTGCGCAGGTTGTTGTAGAACTCCAGCTTGGCGATGCCGCCAGCCACCGGGAACACCTTGATGCCTCGACGCAGCTTCTTTCCGCTGGCAGTCGCATCCACCGCCGTGGGCGTGCCGATCAGCGCCGCGCCACCAGCAATGCCCTTGATCGGCATGAGCCGGGCATCGCGCACCCCACGCACGAAGGCGTAGGCCTCCTGGGTGGCGTAGCCGGTGTCCAGCGCCAGGCGCGCCAGACTCAGTTGGCAACCACCGCTGTGGGTCCAGGTCTCACCCATGAGCTTGGCGAGAGCCGACCAGACCTCGGTGCGAGCGGTGTCACCCATCAAGATCCGGTGCTCCACCAACCAGGCGGCCTTGCCCCGCCCGAACGCCCAGACCGAAACTTCGATGCGGTCCTTCTGGACGTCGGCACCGGCGGTGAGCAACAAACCGCCCGCGGGCACTGTGCCGATGCGATAGTCCTCCCGGCGCTCCAGCAGGCGCTGCCAATCCGGCGCCTCGCCCTCTTCGACCCAGGTCTCACCCAGTTCGGTGTTCTTGAAGGTCTTGATGGCCGACGCCGACCGACTGTCTGACATCGCAGCCGATTCCCAGGCCCGCGCGATCTCGATCCAGCTGCGCCAGCCCACCGGGCTGTACAGGCTAGAGAGGTGAAACCCGGCCGTACGGCCCGCTTGTTCTGGTGCGCAGGCCTGCCACTGGCCGTTGTCCAGCATCCAGGTCTTGTGGTGCTCGGCGATCGGCTGGCTGCAAGATTCACAGATGTAGGCCGCCGTTTCCGGCTGGCCCCGCTCCCAGCGCAGTTGCTCAAACCGCAGCCACTGGCGGTGGTCGCAATGCGGGCACGGCACAAAGTAGCGGCGTTGGTCGGATGCATCGAACTCCCGTTCGACCGCACTGGCCCCGGCAATCGTTGGGGTCGAGACGATCAGGATCTTGCGCCGGGCAAACGTTCGCGTGCGCGCCTCGGCCAGCGAGATCGCATCGCCTTCACCTTCCACATCCAGCGGGTAGCCATCGACCTCATCGAGGAACAGGTAGCGCACCGGCATCGAGCGCAGGCCCACCGCGCTGTTGGCACCGGTCATCACCAGCACGCCGCCATGGAACTCCTTGGCGAGAATCGTATTGCCCGAATCGCGGCTGCGCGCCGGGGCGATGCGCTCCTGGATGGCGGGGCTTTCCTCGATCAGCGCGTCGATGCGCTGCTTGGAGGCCCGTTTGGCCATCTCGACCGTGGGCCACACCGCCATCATCGGTCCCGGGGCGTGGTGGATCACGTAACCCACCCAGTTCAGGCCCAGTTCGGTGCCGCCCACCTGGGCACCTTTCATGAACACCACCCGCTCGATCGGGGACATGGGAGACAAGGCATCCATGATCTCGCGCAGGTAGGGTGTGCGACTGGTGCGCCAGCGGCCAGGTTCGGAGGCGGCCTTGCTGGAGAGCACCCGGTGCTTGTCGGCCCATTCGGAGACCGTGAGCAGCGGATCGGGTGTGAGGCCTTCACGCCAGGCGCGCTCGATGGCGTCCCAGCCTTCGTAGTAAAGCTCTTCCATCATCAATCCACTCATCAGTCCACCTTGGGCTGCAAGTCGCCCAGGTCCTGCAGTTGCTGGCGCACGGCGGCGTCCAGCGCCACATGCAAGACATGCGCATCGACGCCCAGCCCAGCGGCCATCTGCGACGAGATGCGTGCCGGCCAGTTGAGCCAGGCATCGCGCTCAGCACGGGCCAGCTTGAACACATGGGCCACGGCCTGTGACCGATCGACCAGTTCACCCTTCAGTCGGGCCAGGCGCACTTTGTTGGTTTGCGCCTTGACCACCTCGTTGACGGTGCGGGCCTGGAGCAGCGAAGTGCCGCCGGACGACAGCGCCGGAGATGGTGGCTCTGGCGCGTCACGCAGAACCCTTGCGGAAGCCTGCGGAATCTCGCGGGCAGATACGGAAACCTGCGGGGCCGGTTTGTCACTGGCGACATCTGCCACCGACCGTCGGGTCGGTGTGGTGTTGGCTGCCCACTGGGCATCGGCCACCACCGGATCGATGGTGCCATCCGGCAACTGGCTGATGCGCCCGGTATCGATGGCCTTCTTGACGGCCACGTGCGACACGCCGCGATGGCGCGCGTAGGCGCGAATGGACAGTCCCATGGTGTTGATCTACTCAGTGCAAG
>CAZJKR010000034.1:1300-20154 GCA_964546615.1 uncultured Curvibacter sp. | reverse complement strand
TACAAGGGATCGCGCGCCGCATAGAGCTCGCGCAAGCGCCCCAAGGGATCGGCCACCTGCAGCAACGGGCGATGGGTGTCATGCCGCAGGCGGCGGAACAGTTCATCGGGCGATGACTTCAGGTAGACCACTTGCGTGCGCGCCCTGAGATGCTCTCGATTGGCCGGCCGCAACACCGCGCCGCCCCCGGTCGAGAGCACCGCCGCCTGGCGCTGCGTCAACTCGTCCAGCACCGCCTGCTCGATGTCACGGAAACGCTCCTCGCCCTCACGCTCGAAATAGGCCCGAATGGAGCAGCCCAGCCGCTCTTCCAGCACTTGATCGGAGTCGACGAATGGCTGTTGCAGGCGCCGGGCGAGCTGCCGACCGATGGTGGACTTTCCCGAACCCGGCAAACCGACCAGACTGACTATCAACTTGTCTCGATATTGAAATGAACCGGATGATTATCGGACAGCCGCCCTGTCGCTGATCATCTTCGGGGTGATGAACACCAGCATCTCCTGCTTGTTCGACACCCTGCCGCGGCTCTTGAACAGGTTGCCGATACCCGGCAGATCACCAAAGAACGGCACCTTGGTTTCATTGGTGGACTCGGTCAACTCGAAGATCCCGCCTATGACCACCGTGCCGCCATTTTCCACCAGCACCTGGGTCTGGATGTGCTTGGTATTGATCGCAAACCCCGCCGCCGTCGACTGACCCACGGTGTCCTTGGCGATATCGAGCTCCAGGATGATGTTGCCTTCAGGCGTGATCTGCGGTGTCACTTCAAGTTTCAGATTGGCCTTGCGAAAGGCAATCGAGGTGGCACCGCTGGCCGTGGCCACCTGGTAGGGCAACTCGGTACCCTGCTCGATCACAGCCTTGATCTTGTCGGCCGTCACCACCCGCGGACTGGAGACCACCTTGCCCTTGCCATCGGCTTCCAGGGCGGATATCTCCAGATTCAGGAACCGCGCTGCGTTCTCGCCAAAGATGGAAACGGCAAAGGTGGCCGCGTTGTAGCCGCCCTGCCCGATCGCCGGCAGGCTGACAAAGGTGCCCGACGTCGTGGCGGCGGTGCCGTCCACATAACTGGAGCCCACCGAGCCGCCCATCCCGCCAGAGGCGGCCGGCACATTGCCGGTGCCGCCGCCCAGCTTCACACCCAGCGATTTGCCAAAGGTGTCGGAAGCTTCGACGATGCGGGCCTCGATCAGCACCTGACGCACCGCGATGTCCAGCTTGGTGATCAGGCTGCGCACCTGTTCGATCTTGCTCGAGACGTCGGTGACGAACAGCTGGTTGGTCCGCGACTCGGCAATCGCGCTGCCGCGCGGACTCAACAACCGCGCGCTGACCGCGCCTCCCACGCCCGCAGCTGGCGCCGCCCCCGGCACCGAGCCCCCCATCAGTTGCCGAGCCACGTCCGCCGCCTTGGCATAGTTCAGCTGAAACGACTCGGTGCGCACGGCCTCCAAGCCTTCCAGTGCCACGCTGGCCTCGCGTTCGAGCTTCTCCTTGGCAACGATCTCGTCCTTGGGAGCAATCCACAGCACGTTACCGGACTTGCGCATGCCCAGGCCTTTGGCCTGCAGGATGATGTCGAGAGCCTGATCCCAGGGCACATCCTGCAACCGCAAGGTCACCGAGCCGGCCACCGAATCCGATGTGACGACATTGAAGTTCGTGAAATCGGCAATCACCTGCAGCAAGGAACGCACTTCGATATTCTGGAAGTTGAGCGACAGCTTCTGGCCACTGTAGCCCGGACCCTGGGTGAGCTTGGCCGGATCGATACGCTGCGGCTTGACCTCCACCACGAACTGGTCATCGCTCTGGTAGGCACTGTGTTCCCAGGCGCCCCTCGGTTCGATCACCATACGCACCCGGTCTCCGGTCTCGAAGGTGGTGACGGTCTGCACCGGCGTGGCGAAATCGGCCACATCGAAGCGACGCTTGAGCCCCTCGGGCAGGCTCGACTTCATGAATTCCACCACCAGGGTCTGGCCGCGCTGGCGGATGTCGACTCCCACCTGGTTGTTGGGCAAGGTCACCACCACCCGCCCGGAGCCCTCGACGCCGCGGCGGAAATCGATGTCTTTCAGGGGCAGCACATCACGGCTGCGGTTTTCCGCAAAGGCCGGCACGGCTGCGGCATCGGGCGCCGCCGCCGTGACCGGGTCAAGCACCACCAGCAAGGACTTGCCCTGCCACTGTGCCTTGTAGCCGGTGGCCTGCTTGAGATTGAGCACCACCCGACTGCGGTCTCCGGCCTGCAAGACACTGACCGACTTCAGATTTCCCTGGTTGACCTCGACGGTGGAACGCCCCATGGCGTTGCGCACGCCCGGGAAATCCAGCGCAATCCGGGCTGGTGACTGAATGGCAAATCCGTTGGGCAGGGCCGCCATGGCCTGCGACAGGTCGATCTTGACCACTTCGGCCCCTCCCTGCAAGGAGCCACTCACGGCTTCGATCGCCGTTTGCGCCAGCGATGACACCGCCGTGACCGCCAGCACGAATGCCAGCAGTACCCGTTTCCCTACGCGCTGCGCGCCCCAACTTTTTTGACTGTTCATTTCATCCTCTCCTGCAACTGCAGTGTGGCGGGGCGTTCAATCCACTCACCCACTGCGTCCTGCACTATTTCACGCAGCACGACTTCTGTTTCGGTAATTCTGGTGACACGACCGTAGTTCTGTCCCAGGTGATTGCCAGGCCGCACCTGGTAGAGCAGGTTATCCACCCTGATCAAGGCAACCGGCCGCCCCTCCTTGAGCAGACTGCCGACCATGGACATGGCATCAAGCGGAAACGCCTCCAGCGCCTCCTTGCGACGCGCCAGTTCAGGCGCAATCAGCGCCCCCCCGGCAGAGGACTGGCCCGACTCGCGCTTGAGCGCTTGCGTCAGCTTGTCTTTGCTGAAGGGCTCCACCAACCCCGTCAGGGCGTAGGGCTCGGGCTTGAACTGCTTGGGTTCGGGAATCGGGGTGACACGGGGACGCGTCTGGTTTCTCTGCTCCGTCATCCATTGGCGCAGCTCGTCTTCGCTCGAAGCGCCGCATCCGGCCAGCATCACGACACCGGCGAGTACCGCCAGCAAAGTTGTCCAGAACCTCATTTCTTGCCTCCCTTGGCGCCACCGCCCGCCTTGCGCTGCGCGGCGATCTCATCGGCGTCGAGGTATCGGAAGGTTTTCGCGGTCGCGTCCATGGTCAGGCTGCCGTCACGCGTAGGGGCAATCGACATGTTGTTGAGTGTCACAATGCGCGACAGATGGGCAATGTCCGAGGCAAAGGCGCCGATGTCGTGATAACGGCCAGTGACCCGTACGGCAATCGGCAATTCGGCGTAGTAGTCCTTGACCAGGATCTGACCAGGCCGGAAGAGCTCGAACTGGAGACTGCGCCCCAGACCGGCCTGGTTGATGTCCGACAACAAGGCATCCATTTCCGCCTTGCTCGGCAACTGCTTTTCCAGCTGGGTCACATACTGGAGCACCTGTTCTCGCTGCTTCTTCAGCACCTCGAGATTCACGGCCTTGACCAGCTTGGACTTGTAATCCTCGCGCAGCTGCGTTTCCCGGGTCCGCTCCACCTCGAGCTCCTCGTCGGAGCCACTGAGCCAGACGAACCACAGCACCACCACCACCAGCAGGGCCACCGCCAGCAACAGGGCAAAACGCGGGATAGCCGGCCATACGGCCGGATTCCTGGGGTCCAGATTGCGAAATTGTCCCTGAAACTGCGCCATCAGTGCGCTCAGATCGGGAGAGGAGATGCGGGTCGCCATGGCTGAATCCCTTATTTGCTGACCGCCGCCGCGGCGGCCGGTGGCACCTTTTGCGCCTCGCTGGCCCGGACCAGCCGCACCCGGATGGTGAAGTTGGAGACCCGCCGCTGGTCGCGTGCGCCCAGCGTCACGTTGCCGGCCACGATCTCGACCAGTTCCGGCTTGCTGAACCACGGCGTGTTGTTGGCCAGATTGCGCAGCAGCTCCGACACGCGCTCGTTGGACTGGGCCACGCCCTGCAAGCTGACGAGCTGGCTGTCCTGCTTCATGCTGGTTACATAAACGCCATCAGGCAATTGCCGGACCAGTTCCGACAGCAAGTGCACCGGCAGGTTGCGGTCCGACTGCAAATCCTCCACCGCCTGCTGGCGAGCACGCAAGGCGGCGATTTCGCCCTCCAGCCCGGCGATCTCCTTGATCTGCCCTTCCAGCACCCGGATTTCGTTCTGCAGAATCATGTTCTGATCCTGCTGGGCGGAGATCTGGCCCTGAATCCAGAGGTAAATCACGCCCGCAATCACGCCGCCAGCCAGCATGGCAACACCCAGCGACAGATTGAAGACGTCCTGCCTTTTTTTGCGCGCCGCCTCGCGATGCGGCAACAGGTTGATCAGGATCATTGCAGGAACCTCCGCAGCGCCAGGCCGCATGAGGTCAGGTAGGAAGGCGCCTCGCGTTTCATTCTTTTCAATCGCACGCCCTCGCCGATTTCCATGCCTTCAAACGGGTTGATCAAGCTGCACGGAAAACCCGTTTGCTGAGTCACCGCCTCGGTCAGACCGGGCAATGCAGCAGAACCGCCCGCCAGCATCACGTAGTCCACCTTGTTGTGCGGCGTGCTGGTGAAAAAGAACTGCAAGGCGCGTCCGATCTCCTGCACCATGCTCTCGACAAACGGACGCAAGACGCTGGACTCGTAGTCCTCGGGCAATTCGCCGCTGCGCTTCTTGCTTTCTGCCTCTTCCAGCGAAAACCCATACTGGCGCACGATCAACTGCGTCAGCTGCGCGCCCCCAAACGCCTGGTCGCGCTCATAGAGCACCTCATCATCCCGGATCACCTGCATGCTGGTGGTCAGGGCACCGACCTCGAACAGCGCCACAATGGTGCCTGCTCCCTTGTCGGGCAGCCCCTCGATCAGCCGACCGGCCGCCAGGCGGGAGGCATAGGACTCCACATCGACGATCACCGGTTTGAGACCGGCCGCCTCGGCCAGCCCCTGAATGTCCTGCACCTTTTCGCGCCGTGCGGCGGCAATCAGCACGTCCACATCGCCGGCGGAGGCCGCACTCGGACCGACGACACAGAAATCGAGACTGACCTCGTCCAGCGGAAATGGGATGTACTGGTTGGCCTCGGCCTCGACCTGCATCTCCAGCTCCACATCGCTCAATCCGCCCGGCAGGACGATCTTCTTGGTGATGACAGCAGAAGGTGGCAAAGCCATCGCCACGTTGCGCGTCCTGGTCCCGCTTTTTTTCACCAGGCGGCGGACAGCCTCGGCAACCTCGTCGAACTTTTCGATATTTCCATCGGTCACCCACCCCCGCTCCAGGGGCTCGATGGCACAGCGTTCGAGTTGCAGCTGGCCGGCCTTGTTGCGACTCAACTCGACCAGCTTGACACTGGATGAGCTGACGTCCAAGCCCAGCATGGGCTCCGGCTGACGACTGAAAAGCGACCCCAAAGCGATCAAGCGCATCCCCTGAAATGGTCCGGCCAAACACCGGGAAAACTTAAGAATTCACTTGAATGCTAGCAGTAAGGCCCTTGTCCAGCAAAGGATTTTCCCTGTGCAGTCCCGTTCGCCCGTTGTCAAAAGTTGACGCTTTGTGTGCAATTGCAACATCTGTCTCCACCCCCATCTCGGGCTCGAGCTCCAACCCCGACAATGCCGTTATCGAACGGGCCGAACCCGCCTCGGCGATGGATTTTTATAATGAACGCGCGAACTTAAGCTCTCTTTATGCCTGCCAAACCCACGCCCCCCACGTCCTCCGATCACGCAGGCAACCACACAACGACTTCGACGGCACGCCAATTGGCCCGCCTGGGCTTGTGGCTGGGCGGTCTGGCACTGGCGGGACTGTTGTCCATCCTGACGGTGGTGGCCATTGCCCTGGCCGTGGCCTTCCCCAACCTGCCCGATATTTCAGAGTTGTCGGATTACCGCCCGAAGCTGCCGCTGCGGGTCTACGCCGCAGGGGGTGAGCTGATCGGTGAGTTTGGAGAGGAGCGGCGCAATCTGACACCGATCAAGGACATTCCCAAGGTCATGACCGATGCCGTGCTGGCCATCGAGGATGCCCGTTTCTTCCAGCATGGTGGCGTGGACTACCTGGGCGTCATCCGGGCCGGACTGGCCAATCTGGGACGGGTCAAGAGCCAGGGGGCCTCGACCATCACGATGCAGGTGGCTCGCAATGTCTACCTGTCCTCGGAAAAAACCTTCACCCGCAAGCTTTACGAGATCCTGCTGACCTTCAAGCTCGAACACCTGTTGACCAAGGAGCAGATTCTCGAAATCTACATGAACCAGATTTTTCTGGGCAACCGTGCTTATGGCTTTGCAGCTGCTGCCGAGACCTACTTCGGCAAACCGCTGAAGGACATCAGCGTCGCCGAAGCGGCGATGCTGGCCGGTCTACCCAAGGCGCCTTCGGCCTACAACCCGATCAGCAACCCCAAGCGCGCCCGCTCACGCCAGCTCTACATCATCGAGCGCATGCTGGAAAACGGTTTCATCACCGAAGCACAGGCCGTCGCCGCAAAAAAGGAGGAGCTCAGGCTCAGGCCGGCCCAGCAGAACGGTCGCATCCATGCTGAATTCGTGGCCGAAACGGTGCGCCAGCTCATGTACGCCCAGTATGGTGACGCCATCTATACCCGCGGCCTGAATGTCCACACCACCCTCCGCGCAGCCGACCAGGAAGTGGCCTACTTGGCCCTGCGCCGCGGCATCATGGATTACGAACGCCGCCAGATCTATCGCGGCCCGGAAAAGTTCGTCACCCTGCCCGGCAAGCCGCAGGAGCTGGAGGATGCCATTGACGACGCCCTGGACAGCCACCCCGACAACGGTGACCTCATGGCCGCCGTGGTGCTGGAAGCCGACCCCAAGAAAATCGTCGCCGTTCGGCAGAACGGGGAAAGCATCGAGATCACCGGTGAAGGTCTGCGTCCGGCACAGTCCGGCCTCTCGGCCAAGGCGCCGCCCCATATCAAGATCCGACGGGGAGCCGTGATCCGGATTGCCAAGACGCCGAAGGACACCTGGGAGATCACGCAGCTTCCGGAGGTCGAAGGGGCCTTTGTCGCACTGGACCCGCGCGACGGTTCGATCAAGGCGCTGGTGGGGGGGTTCGATTTCGTGAAGAACAAGTTCAACCACGTGACCCAGGCCTGGCGCCAGCCCGGCTCCAGCTTCAAACCCTTCATCTATTCAGCCGCACTGGAGAAGGGCTTCACGCCGGCCACCACCGTCAACGATGCGCCCTTGTTCTTCGACGCCGGCGTGACCGGTGGTCAGCCGTGGGAGCCGAAGAACTACGACGGCACCTTCGAAGGGCCGATGACTTTGCGCCGCGGGCTGGCCAAGTCGAAAAACATGGTTTCGATCCGCGTTCTGCAGGCGGTGGGCCCGCAGAACGCCCAGGACTGGATCACCCGTTTCGGCTTTGAGGCCGACAAGCACCCCCCCTACCTGACCATGGCCCTGGGCGCCGGCTCCGTCACACCGATGCAGATGGCGACCGCCTACTCGGTGTTTGCCAATGGCGGCTACCGCATCAACCCCTGGCTGATCACCAAGGTGACGGAGCAAAAGAGCGGCAAGGTCCTGGTCCAGACGCAGCCCCCTGTGCTCGACGAGTCAGCACGGGCCATTGACGCACGCAATGCCTTCGTCATGTCCAGCCTGTTGCAGGAAGTCACGCGCTCGGGCACCGCCGCACGCGCCCAGAGTACGCTCAAGCGAACCGACCTCTATGGCAAGACCGGCACCACCAACGATTCGATGGACGCCTGGTTTGCCGGCTACCAGCCCACGCTCGTGGCGGTGACCTGGATAGGCTACGACACGCCACGCAAGCTCGGCGACCGGGAAACCGGCGGCGGCCTGAGCCTGCCGGTCTGGATCACCTTCATGAGACACGCCCTCAAGGAGGTTCCCGTGACCGAGATCAGTGCTCCCGAGGGCGTGGTTCATGCCGACAATGACTGGGCCTATGCAGAGTACGCCAAAGGTGGCGGCATCACCAACCTCGGACTGGAAGACAAACCCGCCGGCGAGGCCTCACCCACACCACAGGCCTTGCCTGCCGCCGACGAGAAGAAGCGGATTCTCGACCTGTTCAGGAACTGATCAGGTGGCAAAGTCCACCGCACAGCCCGCCTGTTCGCTGGCATGCGCCGACAGGTTGGCGAAAAACTCGCCGTGGCCCTTGGTGTCCACCCAGCAGTTGCCGTCGAACTTGTAGTGGAAGCCGCCAGCCTTGGCCGCCAGCCAGATCTCATGCAGAGGTTTTTGCAGGTTGACCACGATCTGGCTCCGGTTGCGAAACACCAGTGTCACCATTCCGCCCACGCGCTGGTTGTCGATGTCGGCGTCGCTCTCCTCGTTGATGCGGTCGCAGCTGGTCTCAATCGCGCGCAGGACCGCCTCGGCGCGATCCATGAATTCGGTGTCGGTCATTACAATTTCGTGATGTTGCAAACGAAACAAATTCTAGTCAGGCCCATAGCCCTTGTCGGCCTTGCTGCCATTGTGATGGTATCGGCGGCAGGTCTCAGCGGTTGTGGCCAACCGGGCGCGTTATACCTGCCCACCGAACCGGCAGCAGCCCGCCGCGCCACCTTGCCTGAAACCCTGCGGCCCGGCACACGTGCCCCTGACACGTCCCCCGTGCCCGCGGCGCCGGCCTCTGCGACCCAACCAACCCAGCCATGACTGTCATGAACCTGCCCGGCCAGCCGCACATCGCCTACCGTGGCGATGCGCTTTACATCGAAGACGTGCGTCTGAGCGATCTGGCGCGCGAATACGGCACCCCCCTGTTCGTCTATTCCAAAGCCGCCATGCTCTCGGCACTGGCTGCCTACCAGCGCGGCTTCGCCGGCCGCAAGGCGCAGATCTGCTACGCCATGAAGGCCAACTCCTCGCTGGCCGTGCTGCAAGTCTTTGCCCAGGCCGGCTGCGGCTTCGACATCGTCTCCGGCGGCGAGCTGGAGCGTGTCCTGGCCGCGGGTGGCGACGCCGGCAAGGTGATCTTCTCCGGCGTCGGCAAGACACGCGCCGAAATGCACCGCGCGCTCCAAGCTGGCATCGGCTGCTTCAATGTCGAGAGCGAGGCCGAACTCGACGTACTGAACCAGGTGGCGCTGGCGCTGGGAACGCAGGCACCGATCAGCATCCGGGTCAATCCCAACGTCGACCCCAAGACACATCCCTACATCTCGACCGGCCTCAAGGACAACAAGTTCGGCATTGCGCATGAACGGACCCTGGCGACCTACCAGCGCGCCGCCTCGCTGCCGGGCCTGAAGGTGATCGGCATCGACTGCCACATCGGCTCCCAGATCACGCAGGAGGCGCCGTACCTGGATGCGATGGACCGGGTGCTGGATCTGATCGAGGCGATTGAAGCCGCAGGCATCCCGCTGCACCACATCGATTTTGGCGGCGGCCTGGGGATTGACTACAGCGGCGACACGCCACCGGCAGCCGATGCCCTCTGGGCCAAGCTGCTGGCCAAGCTCGATGCGCGCGGCTTTGGTGGCCGCCAGCTCATGATCGAACCCGGGCGCTCACTGGTCGGCAATGCCGGCGTCTGTCTGACCGAGGTGCTGTACCTCAAGCCCGGCGAACAGAAGAACTTCTGCATCGTCGATGCCGCCATGAACGACCTGCCGCGCCCCGCCATGTACCAGGCCTTCCACCAGATCGTGCCGCTGACGCCACGCCATGGCACCACCGACACCTGGGACGTGGTCGGGCCGGTGTGTGAAAGCGGCGACTGGCTCGGTCGCGACCGTGCGCTCGACGTGCAGCCGGGCGATTTGCTGGCGGTGTTGTCGGCCGGCGCCTACTGCATGAGCATGGCGAGCAACTACAACACGCGTGGCCGGGCGGCGGAGATCCTGGTTGACCTGCATCAAGTCCATCTGATCCGGCTGCGCGAGAATCCCGCCGACACATTCAGTCTCGAACGACTGCCGTCGTAGCGTCCCCGGGTGAAGGGGGTCCTGCGCGGTCGTCGCCCCCTGTCCCTCGTGGCGCATCGCCTGTTGCGGTGCCCCTGTACTGCGCTGCCATGACACCTGTTGAACTCTACAAAGATTCGGACCATGAGGTCCTGATGTTCACCGACCTGATCGAGGAGGACAGCCAGGCCGTGCAGGCCAACCAGTTCCTGATCTGCGACGGGGATACCGGCGCCATCATCGACCCGGGCGGCAACCTTGCCTTCAATGAACTGTTTCTCAACATGTCGAAGCATTTCATGCCGGCCAAGCTGGCTTATCTGATTGCCTCGCATGCCGACCCGGACATCATCGCTTCGCTCGACCGCTGGCTGACCAGCACCCGTGCCAAGCTGGTGATCTCCCGCATCTGGGAACGTTTTGTGCCGCACTTCACCAAGGTCGGCAAGACCGACCAGCGCGTGGTGGGTGTCCCCGACGCTGGCGGCCGCCTGCCGCTGGGCCGGCACGAGCTGTGGCTGCTGCCGGCGCATTTCCTGCATTCGGAGGGCAACTTCCATTTCTACGACCCGGTCAGTCGCATCCTCTTCACAGGCGATCTGGGCGCCTCCCTCGTCAGTGGCCAGCAGGCCCGGGTGCCGGTGACCGATCTGAAGCCGCATCTGGTCCACATGGAAGGCTTTCATCGCCGCTACATGGTCTCCAACAAGGTACTGCGCCTGTGGGTGCGCATGGCCCGGGAGCTGGACATCTCGATGATCGTTCCGCAGCATGGTGCACCGATTGCCGGCCCCCGCGCCATCCAGGACTTCTTCGCCTGGCTGGAGACCCTGCAATGCGGCATCGATCTCTTCGACAGCGCAGCCTACCGCCTGCCGCAGAACCGGATCGACCCCGACATCACGGCCGGCTCCCGCTAGCCGCAGGCTGCGGTACCGACAGCCTGCGCCACAGACGCCAGGCCAGCAGGACGGCCAGGATGCCGCCATAGACGGCCACCTCGTCCAGCCGGTTCTTGGCGACCCGCATCCAGAAGAAGTGCAGCAGGCCGAGTGCCGCCACGACATAGACCAGCCGGTGCAGACGCTGCCAGCGCCGCGCTCCCAGCCATCTGACGGCCCGGTTGAAGGAGGTTGCCGCCAGCGGCGTGAGCAGCACCAGCGCGCCAAACCCCACCAGAATGAACGGGCGCTTGGTTATGTCGCGTGCCATGTCCGCCACGTCAAAACCCATGTCGAACCAGCTGTAGCACAGCATGTGCAGCAATGCATACAGATAGACCAGCAGCCCGAGCATGCGGCGAAACCGGGCCAAGGCCGGCACATGGAACTGGACGCGCACAGGCGTCACCGCCAGCGTCAGGCACAGCAAACGCAAGGTCCAGTCGCCGGTGGCGCGGACCAGCGCCTCGGCCGGATTGGCCCCGAGCTGGTCGGTGGCGGCGCCATGGACCAGCCACGCCAGAGGGAGCAGGCAGGCCAGCAGGAGCAGCGGTTTGGCCGCTGGACGAAGAAGCCATCGGTTCATGTGCCGGCCGCTTGCTGCGCCTGCAGCCTCAATAGAACTTCTTCAGGTCCATGCCGGCATAGAGCTGTCCGACCTGGGCTTCGTAGCCATTGAACATCAGTGTCTTGCGTTTCTTGGTGAACAAGCCGTCCTCGCCGATGCGACGCTCGCTGGCCTGGCTCCAGCGCGGGTGATCCACCCCCGGGTTGACGTTGGCGTAAAAGCCATATTCCCTGGGAGCCGCCTGACTCCAGGCTGTGGCCGGCTGCTTGTCCGTAAAGCGGATCTTCACCAGGCTCTTGCCGCTCTTGAAACCGTACTTCCACGGCACCACCAGCCGCAGCGGCGCCCCATTCTGCTTCGGCAGCGCTTCGCCGTACATGCCGAAGGCAAGCAGCGTCAATGGATGCATGGCCTCGTCCAGACGCAGGCCCTCGACATACGGCCAGTCCAGTACCCGGGTTCCGACATAGGGCATGGTCTTGCGATCGGCCAGCGTGACGAACTCCACATATTTCGCACTGCCCAGCGGCTCCACCTTGCCGATGAGCTCGGCCAGCGAATAACCGACCCAAGGTATCACCATGGACCAGCCCTCGACACAACGCAAACGGTAGATGCGCTCCTCCTGGGCGCTGAGCTTGCGCAGATCTTCCAGCGCGTAGTTGCCGGGCTTCCTGACCAAGCCCTCGATGGCCACGGTCCAAGGCGCCGTCCTGAGCGTGTGGGCATTGCGCGCTGGATCAGCCTTGTCCATGCCGAACTCGTAGAAGTTGTTGTAGCCGGTGGCGTCCTTGTAGTCGGTGATCCGCTCCACCGTCGTCGCACCGCTCACCCCGGACTTGGTGCCAGGCAGTACGGCCGGCCGGCTGTTTGCCGGCTGGGCGCGCGCATCGCGCGCCGCCCATGCCGCAAGTGCCGTACCGGCAGCGCCTGCGGCCATGAGGCGCATCAGATCACGCCGCTGCTGGTAAACCCCCTGCGGGGTGATTTCGCTCGAAAGCGGATGGATGAAGCCGTCGCTGCGCGTTCTGATCAACATGATGCCGTCCTTGTTTCAGCATGTGTCGTAGGACGGGCTTCATTCTTACAAAGTTCCTGCCGTTTGCTACAGCGCACCGTAGCTGTGCAGCCCACTGAGGAACATGTTGACGCCGATGAAGGCAAAGGTGGTTACACCCAGACCGGCCAGGGCCCACCAGGAGGCCACCGTACCGCGCAGGCCCTTCATGAGCCGCATGTGCAGCCAGGCGGCGTAGTTGAGCCAGACGATCAGTGCCCAGGTCTCCTTCGGGTCCCAGCTCCAGTAACCGCCCCAGGCCTCGGCCGCCCACAAGGCACCCAGCACGGTGGCGATGGTGAAGAAGGCAAAACCGACAGCGATGGACTTGTACATCACGTCGTCCAGCACGTCGAGCGCCGGCAGCCGTTCGGCGATGCGTTTGCGCCCCAGCAGAATGCCGCCCACGATCAGTGCCGCAATGATGAAGTAGACCAGCCAGTAGCTGCCCCCGGCCTCGGCCGTACGCTGGCGAAACGCCACCGGCACGAAGCACAGCACGATGCCGAACAGCCACAGCGGCGACAGCTTGTACCAACGCGTCTCGGCGGCCTGGCTCTTGATCAGGTAGGCAAAGGCCACCATGGCGGCCAGGGCAAAGGTGCCATAACCGACGAAGTTGGCCGGCACGTGCAGTTTCATCCACCAGCTCTTGAGCGCCGGCACCAGGGGCTGGATCTCATGGGCCTCGCGCACCACGGTGTACCAGAGCAGAAAACCCACCGCCGCACTGACCACCAGCATGACGAAGGCACCCATGGCCCGCGTCTTGTACTGCGCCTCGAAATAGAGATAGAACAGTGCCGTCATCCAGCAGAACAGTACAAACACTTCATACAGGTTGCTGACCGGGATATGCCCGATGTCGGGCCCGAGCAGGTAGCTCTCATACCAGCGCACCATGGTGCCGATCAGGGCCATGGTCACCGCCACCCACGCCAGGCGCGAACCGATCAGCTCCATCGTCGGCCCCTGGCCGCGCGCGAACATGCCGATCCAGTAGAACAGCGTGCTCATGAAGAACAGCACGCTCATCCAGAGAATGGCAGACTGGCTCGACAGCAGGTACTTGAGCCAGAAGACACTCTCGGCGCGCGCCAGCTGGCCCTGGTAGGACACGATGCCCAGCAGGGAGAACACGGCCACCAGCAGCATCAGGCCACGCAGCGGGCGCCAGAACCAGCCCAGCGCCACCACCGAGGGAATGGTCAACAGCAGAATGCCTTTTTCGTAGACATCCATCGCATGGTTGTAGGTGGAGAAGGCAAACAGGCCGCCGGCCACGACGAGGGCGGCAAACAGCCAGTCGAAGAGGTTGCGCTTGGCGAAATAGCCTTCGTCCAAAGTCAGGGTGCTCGTGGCGCTGTTCATCTATTACTCCTTTGCTGCGATCAGCTTGTCACGCAGGTGGTCAAATTCACGGTCGCCATCCAGGGTCTTGCGGTTGGCGGAAAGCGCCATCGTGGCGTGGCTGCCGGACGCGGCCGGCGCCAGCCAGATCCAGAGACGACGCTCACGGACGTAGAGCATGGCGAACACACCCAGAATCAGCAAGGCGCAGCCCAGGTAGACGATGTTCTTGCCGGGCGCGCGCGCCACCTGGAACACGCTGGCCTGCACCTGGGTGAAGTCGGTCAGCTGCATCACCATCGGCGCCGGATAGAAGTGGGCATCGCTGAGCGCCAGCACGGCCTGCGTCATGAAGGCCTGCGACTGCTCGTCCGCTGCCAGCGGCGCAAGGCCGGCACGCTCACGTGCCACCTGCACCAGCTCGAACAGCGTGCCGTTGAGGAGACGGATCAACATCTCGCCGGCGCGGTTGCGTTCGCTCTCCGGCACGTTGGTTTCCATGAAATCGGCCACCGCCTGCAAGCCGCCAGGCGCCTGGCTGCCCGCGACCGGCTCGGCCCCGGAAAACAAGGCCAGGGCCCGTGCCGCGGACGCCGTGAGCTGCGGCAGCAGATCGGGGCGTGCGCTGTCGACCACCTTGGTCGCATAACGGCGCACCGCCAGGGCCCGCAAGGACGGATCGGCCAGCGCGGAGCGCAGGCGGAAGAACTCGTCGGTCGAGCCCTGCGCATCGGCGGGCACACGCAGGTAGCGGAAGGGCTCGGCCGGCGTCTCGCGCATGCCGAGCAGGAACACCGGCTGGCCGTCGCCCAGATCCACGGGCAGCATGTAGTTGTGGAACTCGCGCGCCTGGCCCGCAGCGTCGCGCAGCTTGTAGGTGATGCTCGGGCCGACATTGCGCTGGGTCTTCTTGGCATCAGCCTTGTTGGCAGCGCCGAGCCGCTCACCCAGCGAAGCGCGCAGATCGACCTTGCGCACGTCGACGCCGCTCGGACCATTGCCGGCAAAATTCTCGACATTGATCACGCGCAGGCCGGTGTATTCCAGCGTCAGCTGCTCGCTGCCATTGGTCAGCTGCGACGAGCCACCGATCACCCCCTCGACCTCGAACGGCCGGGTCAGCGCATGCATGGGCAGCGCCTTCAGACGGACCGCGGAACCGCCGTCATCGAAACTCGACTGGTAGATCTCGATGCCCTTGTAGCTGGCCGGGTGGTTGACCTCGACGCGGGCCTCCTGCTTCTCGCCGGTGGCCTTGTCGTGGATCACGATCTCGCTGGCGAACAATTTGGGCATGCCGGTCGAGTAATGCTCGACGATGAATTTCTTGAGTTCGATGGCAAACGGCAGCTCCTGCAGCAGGATGCCGTCGGACTGGTTCAGGATGGCCGTGCTGGACTGCGTGCCCTCGGCCACCAGCAGGTTGCCACGGAAGGTCGGATTGCGTTCGCTCAGGCGGTGTTCCGGCTTGACATCGGCAATCAGACCGCCGCCCTGGTAGGGCGTCTTGCCACCCCACCACATCTGGGCGCGCACGATCAGATCGCCGTCGAGCAGACCGCCCAGGCACACCAGCACGATGGCACTGTGCGCGGCGATATAGCCCAGCTTGTTGGCAGCCCCGGCCTTGGCCGCCACCATCCAGCCTTCGCCGGCGGGCGTTTCGCGCTGCTGCAGCCTGACCTTCCAGCCGCTCTGACTCAGCATCTGGCCGATGCGCCGGGCAGCGTCCTGCGGCATTTCCGCCAGGGTGCTCTGCGCCTTGAGGTGAAAGGCCTGCAGGCTCTGCTCCCGGATATTTTCCTTGTAGGCTTTGAGGTCGGTCAGGATCTTGGGTGTATTGCGCGCAATGCACAGGGATGTGCTGAGGACCAGAAAGGCCAGGATCAGCAGGAACCACCAGGCGCTGTAGACCGCATACAGGTCCAGCTTGCCGAACACCTCAGCCCAGAACGGGCCGAACTGGTTGATGTAGTTGGTCAGAGGCTCATGCTGCTTGAGCACGGTGCCGATGACCGAGGCGATGCAGATCACCGTCAGCAGCGAGATGGCGAAGCGCATCGACGACAGCAACTCAACCGCAGCACGCAGCGAACCGGCGGAAGACTTGAGCTCGATACCCTGGGTGGAAACTGTCATGCGTGAATTGTGCTGGCTGCAAAGAAAAAAGGCAGGTCTTCAACAAAGACCCGCCTAGGCATGGAGTATCTGACAGTGTGCCGGGTTCCGTCAGCGGGCGCAAAAGCGCCATTGTGGCCCAAACATCATCGCCCGCTTATGCAGGCATCGGTTTAACCCGCTGCCAGACCGGTGTATTTCAGCGCAAGCCGGCGATGTAGTCGGATACCGCCTTGATTTCGCGGTCGTTCATCTTGGCGGCGACCTGCGTCATCTGCAGGTTGTTCTTGCGCGCGCCGTCGCGGAAGGCCTTGAGTTGTGACTCCGAATAGTCGGCATGCTGACCGCTCAGGCGCGGGTACTGGGACGGGATGCCGGCGCCATTGGGGCTGTGGCAGCCGGCACAGGCCGCCACCTGACGGTCGGCGATGCCACCACGGAAGATGCGCTCACCCAGACTCACCAGCTCCCGGTCCTTGGCAAAGCCGGGCTTGGCCTGCTGTGACGTCAGCCAGGCGCTGATGTTCTTCATGTCCTCGTCGCTCAGCATGGCGGCAAAACCGGCCATCACGGCGTTGGCGCGCTTGCCCGACTTGAACTCCTGCAACTGCTTGACCAGGTACTCGGGGTGTTGCTGGGCCAGCTTGGGATTGGCCGGGGTGCCCGAATTGCCGTCAGCGCCGTGGCAGGAAGCGCACACCGCCGCGTATTTTTCCGCCCCTTTGACCAGATCGGGTTTGGCCGGCGCTGCCGTCTTGGCCTCTTGTGCCGCATGGGAGAAAGCAGGCGCTGCCAGCGTGGCAGCCATCAACAGGTGAGCAAGCAACTTCATGGTGGTCTCGGGATAGTTGGAGCAAAACGAGCTGATTCTACAATGCAGCGTTGGGCTTTCCTCCACACATCCATGACCACCCCCACCAAACCAGCGGCCGCCGCGCGCCCTGGCACCCCCCCCAACGCACAGGACAAGGCACTCGCCACCCAGGCGCTGGGCTGGCTGCACACCGCGCACTTTCTCACCACGGCCCCGGAACTGCAGTTTCTGCCCGCCCTCGATGTGCCGGAGATCGCCTTCGTCGGACGATCCAATGCGGGCAAGTCCACCTGCATCAACACCCTGACGCAGCAAAAGCAACTGGCCTTCGCCTCCAAGAAGCCCGGTCGCACCCAGCACATCAACCTGTTTGCCCTCGGCAAGCAGGGCATCACGGATGCCGTGCTCGCCGACCTGCCGGGGTATGGTTATGCGGCCGTCCCCAAGCAGGACAAGCTGCGCTGGCAACAGGTCATGGCCAACTACCTGGTGACGCGCGAAAACCTTCAGGCCATCGTCCTGCTGTGTGACCCGCGCCACGGTCTGACCGAACTGGACCAGGTCCTGCTCGAAGTCATCCGACCGCGGGTGGAAGAAGGGCTGAAGTTCCTCGTCATCCTGACCAAGGCCGACAAGCTCACGCGCAGCGAAGCCGCCAAGGCCCTGTCCATCATGAAGCTGCAGGCCGGCGGCGGCGAGGTCCGGCTGTTCTCCGCCACCAAACGCACCGGCATCGAGGACGTGGCCCGGCTGCTGTGGCAATGGGCCCACCCCGCCCAAGCCGACAGCGAGGTGGAACCGGCATGATCGACACCTGGCTGCAGCCGCTGCCGCACGGCATCACGCTCAGCTGCCGCGCCGCCGGTGAACGCGGCCGACCGGTGCTGCTGTTCCTGCACGGTTTTCCCGAGGCCGCTTTTGTCTGGGATGAACTGCTCGACCACTTCGCCCGCCCGGAACACGGCGGCTACCGCTGCGTCGCGCCCAACCTGCGCGGCTACGAACAGTCCAGCGCACCGGCCGAGGTGGCAGCCTACCGCGCCAAGCACCTGGTACAGGACATCGCGGCGCTGATCGCCATCGAAGCCGGCCCTGCGCCGCTGGCCTGCCTGGTCGCCCATGACTGGGGCGGCGCCGTGGCCTGGAACCTCGCCAACCAGCAGCCGGAACTGAGTCGACGACTGGCCATCATCAATTCGCCACACCCGGGCACCTTTCTGCGCGAACTGAAAACCAATCCGAAACAGCAGGCCGCCAGCGCCTACATGAATTTCCTGATCCGGCCTGATGCAGAACAGCTGCTGGCGGAGGACGACTATCGCCGTCTCTGGGACTTCTTCCTGCGCATGGGCGCAGGGCCGGACGGCTTTGGCTGGCTCACTGACGAGATGAAGACCCGGTACCGCGCGGTCTGGAACCAGGGGCTGACCGGCGCCCTGAACTATTACCGCGCCTCGCCGCTGCGGCCACCGCGGGCGGACGATCCGGCGGCCGTGACGGTCGAACTTCCGCACGCCATGCTCACCATCAGCCTGCCCACCCTCGTGCTCTGGGGGCTGGGTGATACCGCCTTGCCACCGGAACTGATCGTTGGTCTGGACGACTACATCCCGCAACTGACCCTGCAGACCATCCCCGACGCCACGCACTGGATCGTGCACGAGCAAGCGCAGCAGGTGGCGACTGCCCTGCAGACTTTTTTGCTACAAAAACAGTAGCTGGCAGCGCAATCAGGCATTGCCTCAGAGCCGCTTTTTATCCATATTCAGCTCAGTACACCGACGGCTCGCCGGGCGGCCGGTCCTTGAACCGCTTGTGCACCCAGTAGTACTGCTCCGGCATGGTGTCGATCCAGTCCTGCAGGCGCCGGTTCATCAAGGCGGTGTCGGCCACCGCATCGTCGGTCGGGAAATCGTGCCAGGCCGGCAGCAGCTCGATGGTGTAGCCCTCGGTCGTCATGCGGGTGAGCACCGGCACCACCTTGGCTCGACCCAGCCTGGCAAAACGCGACAGCGACGGCACGGTGGC
>CAZJKR010000034.1:0-1290 GCA_964546615.1 uncultured Curvibacter sp. | reverse complement strand
GTACGCCATAGAACGGCACGAACACCGACTCCTCCGGGCCGAAGTTCATGTCCGGCAAAAGGTACAGCGGCTCACCCGCCCGCAAGGCCGCCACGATGGCTTTGACGCCGTCGATGCGACCGAACAGGCGCCCCTGGCCAAAGCGCCGCCGCCCGGCCAGAACCCAGGCATCCACCACCGGGTTGGCCTGGTTGGTGTAGATGGTGGTGAAGCGGCGCGGCAGCTGCTGCGTCAGTGCCGTCCAGCCGGCATCCAGCCCCATGAAATGCGGCGCGAACAGCACGGTCGGATCGTTGCCCTGCAGCTCGGCGACGGCGCCGATGAGACGGAGACGGCGGCGCGCGGTCTCGGGCGCGCCGTGCCAGAGCCAGCTGCGGTCGAACCAGGCCTGGGCAAAGCGGATGAAGATGACGCGGCTCAGGCGCCGACGCTGGCGCTCGTCGAGGTGCGGGAAACACAGGCGCAGGTTGACGCCGACCACACGGCGCCGCGGCCGGATCAGTGCGTACAGCACCCAGCCGAAGACCCAACCGAGTGCCCGCAGCCAGGACAGCGGCAGATAGGCCAGCAGCCGCATGAAGACGACCCCGGCATGGCTGAACACATGCCCCAACATCAACCCTGCTCTTCCCGCGGCTGCTTGTAGCGCGCATAACCCCACAGGTACTGCTGCGGGCACCTGCTGATCAGTGTTTCCATCGCCTGGTTGATGACCGTGGCAGCCTGCGTCACATCGGCTGGCAATTCGCCGCCCAGCGGCTGAACATGGATGCGAAAACCACGCCCCCAGGCAAGGCGTTCGCCCCAGGCCACCAGCAGCGCTGCGCCGGTCTGCTGCGCCAGCCGGGCCGACAGCGTCATGGTGTAGGCCGGCCGGCCGAAGAATGGCACCCACACGCCCTGTCCCTGCGGCGGCACCTGGTCGGGCAACAGGCCGACCGACTGCCCCTGTCGCAGCGCCTTGAGCAGCTGTTTGACGCCTGCCAGCGTGGTCGGCACCGTGTGCAGACCGGGCCGGTTGCGCGCGCCGGCCACCAGCTCACGCAGCCACGGCTTGCGCGGCGTGCGAAACAGCACCGTCATCGGCTGGCGCGCGCCGAAACGCCGGGCGTAGGCTTGCGCCGTGATCTCGAAGCAGCCCAGATGGGGCGTGAGAAACACGATGCCACGCCCCTGGGCCAGCGCCGCCTCAATGTGTTGTGCCCCCTCCCAGTGCAGCGGCACCGGCCGCCCCAGCCACAGGCGCGGCAGCTCGGCCACCAGCCGCCCGGCCTGGCCGACAGCGGCGCG
>CAZJKR010000033.1:15806-20201 GCA_964546615.1 uncultured Curvibacter sp. | reverse complement strand
CCGGGCGCACCACCGCCAGCGCGCGGCCGCGTTCACGGCGGCGCCAGTCGAGTTCCCAGGCGGTCAGGTCGGTCGTGGGGTCGTCATGGGTCAGGACGTTGGTGGCGCCGACGATGCGGCGCAGCTGTTGCAGCAGTTCGGTGTGTGGGCTCATGGTGTCAGAGGCTCGGAATTCGTTGCAGGGAGGGCAGTCGCCTTGGCCGCCTTCAGGCGCAGGCGCACGTGCAGGGCGCAGCCGGCAAACAGCATCAGGCACAGCAGCACTTCCAGTGCGGCCAGCCAGGCCGAGGCACCCGATTCGGTCGTGGCGCGCACCACACCTTCGGTGAAGTAGAGCCAGACCAGCAGGCTGAGCCAGCGGTAGGTGTACATGCGGTTCTTCAGCAGACCGGCCAGCGGGATGCACAGCGGCAGCACCTTCAATGCCAGCCAGGACCCGCCCGGCCGCAGCGGCGCCAGCCACAGTTCCCAGGCCAGGCCAAGGGCGATCAGTCCAAGCAGGCTGCCCACGGCCAGCAGGCGGCTCAGACGCACGTTCTTGTCAGTTGCATTCATTGAGGTGGCATCATAGCGGGATGAGCCTGTCCGTTCGCCTGCAAGCGTTACTCAGCGACCTGTCGCGCTTTCCCTGGAAAAATACGGCACTGACCCTGCGTGAGCGCTTTCGCGAAGACCGCCTGGGGCTGACCGCCAGCAGCCTGACCTTCACCACCACCATCGCACTCGTGCCACTGTTTACGGTGGCGTTGGCGGTGTTCACCGCCTTCCCCATGTTCGGCAAGTTGCAGGAGGTGCTGCAGCGCTGGCTGGTCGACAGCCTGGTGCCCGACAACATTGCCCGCCAGGTACTGGGCTACCTGACGCAGTTTGCCGGCAAGGCCAGCCGGCTCGGCACCGCCGGTCTGGCCGTGCTGTTCGCCACGGCGCTGAGTCTGGTGTTCACCATCGACCGCACGCTCAATGCCATCTGGCGGGTACGCCAACCGCGCCCCTGGGGCCAGCGCCTGCTGGTCTACTGGGCGGCCATCACGCTCGGCCCGTTGCTGCTGGCCGGCAGCCTGACCATCACGTCCTATCTGCTGACCGCCTCACGCGGGGTGGTGGGTGGCATGCCCGGCAGCCTGCGTTTTCTGCTGGATCTGCTGGAGTTCTTCATCGTGGCCGGCGGTCTGGCGGCTACCTACTACTATGTGCCGCACACCCGGGTGAAATGGGGACACGCCTGGGTCGGTGGCATCTTTGCCGCGGCCGGTATCGAGATCGCCAAGAAGCTGCTGGCTGTCTACGTCAATCTGGTGCCGTCCTATTCCGCGGTCTACGGCGCCTTTGCCACGGTGCCGATTCTGCTGGTCTGGATCTACGTGGTGTGGGTGATCGTGCTGCTGGGCGCTGTCATCACGGCCTACCTGCCCAGCCTGCTGGCTGGCGTGGCGCGACGCGGCGGCACGCCGGGTTGGGAGTTCACGCTGGCGCTCGATGCCCTGGCGCACCTGCTGAGAAGCGGCCAGGCCGGCCGGCATGGCCTCTCCGCGGAGGCGCTGGCCGAGGTGCTGCGGGTCGACCCGGTGCAGCTGGAGTCGGTGCTGGGCACCCTCATGGCGCTGGACTGGGTGGGCCGGCTGGACGAGGATGGCGGGCGCTATGTGCTGCTGGTGGATCCTGAAGCCACGTCCCTCGGGCCGCTGATCGACAGGCTGCTGCTGGCACCCTCGCCGCGTACCGTTTTCATGAGCATAAAAGGCATGAAATCATCATCCATGCTGCGCGACGTGCTATGAAAAATATAGCTATTCTCGGCCTGCGGGCTAGAACGGAATCTTGCCGGTCCAGATGTCCTTGTACATCACCCAGTCGCCCATGAAGCTGTAGAGCGGGCGCTTGAAGCTGGCCGGCTTGTTCTTTTCGAAGCCGAAGTGTCCGAGCCAGGCAAAGCCATAACCGCACAGCAGGCCATAGAGCAGGTACTGCAACTGGCCGGTGGCCAGCAGCATGGCCAGGCACACCAGAGCCAGCGTGCTGCCGGCGAAGTGCAGGCGGCGGCAGGTGCGGTTGCTGTGCTCGCCCAGGTAGAAGGGGTAGAACTCGGCAAAGCAGGTGAAGGCCTTGGGGTCGACGGCGGTGGTTGTGGGCGGCACGGCGGGTCTCCTGATGTTGTTCGGGCGCCAGTGTAGGTGGCCGGCGCACCGCAACGCAACTGCTATGCTGCATTTCGTCGGTTCCCGAAATTTCCTGCCATGGTCAGAACGCTCGCTCTTTCATCACTGCTCATGCTGGGCGCCGGTCCGGTGCTGGCCGACTGGGTCCAGCTGGCACGCAACGAGCAGTCCGTGATCTACATCGAGACGCCGATTCCCAAGAAGACCGGCGGCCACGTGATGGTCTGGGTCCTGCGCAACCATCTGACGCTGCAGCACGGACCGGGCGGCCCGTACATGTCGTCGCGCGATCAGCTGGAGGTCGACTGTCCGGGGCGCCGTATCCGGCGCCACTACGCGTCCGACCATGCGCAAGCCATGGGCGAGGGCCGGCAGGTGCACTTCGAGCACGGCCCCATGAGCTGGAATTTCGCCACTCCCAATTCCATCGCCAGCCGGATGGTCAACATCGCCTGCAGGTAGCCATGTTCATCGGTCATTTTGCGGTCGGATTTGCCGCCAAAGCGGCTGCACCCAAGGTGTCCCTGGGCACGCTGTTCCTGGCCGCCCAGTGGATCGATCTGCTGTGGCCCACCTTCTTGCTGCTCGGCTTGGAGCGTGTGCGCGTCGAGCCCGGCGCCACCGCAGTAACGCCACTGGTGTTCGAGCACTACCCCTACACCCACAGCCTGCTCGCGGTGCTGGTCTGGGCGGCGCTGCTGGCGCTGGCGCATGGGCTGTTCAGGCGCGACTGGCGCGGCGCCGTGCTGCTGGGCGGACTGGTGCTGAGCCACTGGGTGCTGGATCTGCTGGTGCACCAGCCCGATCTGCCGCTCGTGCCCTGGGGCGATGTCCTGCTGGGCTTGAACGCCTGGTCTTCGTTGACGCTGACGCTGGCGCTGGAGGTGCCGCTGTTCGCATTCGGCGTCTGGCTCTATGCCCGCAGCACCGTGGCGCTCGATGCCAGCGGCCGCTGGGGCCTGTGGGGGCTGGTGGCCTTTCTCTTTGTCGTCCATGGTGGCAATCTGTTCGGTTCGCCGCCGCCCAGTGTGCTGGCCATTGCCTGGCTCGGCCAGTTGCAGTGGCTGCTGGTCCTGTGGGGCTACTGGGTGGACCGGCACCGCCGCCCGGCAGGGTCGGCCTGAGCCTCAGCGGCCGAGGAAATCGCGGATCGCGAACAGCGTCTCGTCCGGCCGCTCGCTCATCTGGTGGTGCCCCACCGGCAGGCGCACCACCTGCACGGATCTGCCTGCTTCGCGCGCCTTGGTTATCAGCCCTTGTGCAGCCTTGGGCAGGGTCATCTGGTCCTGCGCGCCGAGCAGGAACAGCACCGGGCAGGTGATGGCCTGCACCGCGTTCTCGCCATTGGCATAACTGTCGCAAGCCTTGAAGCCGCGGTGGAACACGTTGACCTGGCGGTTGCTGGCCAGCACGCGCCGGCCCAGCGCCATGCCGGTGCCATAGACCCAGGTGCCGGGGCCGAGCACCGAAGGGGGCGCCGCCAGCGTGCTGCGCGAGAACACGTTGATCATGGTCAGCGCCTTCATCGGTTCATTGAGGGCGGCATCGAGCAGCGCGGGCGATACCTTCATCGGGTAGGCCGTACCCACCAGCACCAGGTGGCTGATGCGCTCCTTCAGTTGCGCAGCGGCTTCGAGTGCAATCAGCGAACCCCAGCTGTGGCCCACCAATGCGGCACGCGACGCACCGACGGTATCCAGCAGCGCGGCAATGAAGCCGGCGCCTCGCCGGCGCTGCGGCAGTGGCCCGGCAAATCGACCGCCAGCACGTTCCAGCCATGGTGGGCCAGGTAGCGGCTCTGCAGGATCCAGACACTGTGGTCGCCCAGCACCCCGTGGATGAAGACGACGGTGGGTTTGGCCGCATCAAACGCCTTGCCGCCGGTGTAGCAATAGGTCTTGGCGCCGTTGACGATCAGTTCCATGAGAGTGCTTCCAGTTCGTGTTCGAAGTTTCCGTGGATGAGCCGGGATTCAGGCCAGCGGCCACCGCGGAACCGGCTTTGCCGGGCCGCTGGTGGCGTCCCCCTCGGGGGCTGAGGGCCGCGGCTCCAAGCCTGCCTGCGCAGGGTTGGACGGCCCCGAAGAGCCGCAGGCTCCGGCTGTGGCACGTGGACGACCGCAGGTCGGCACAGGGGGGTCATGCTTTTTCTGCTGCTTTCAGCGCACGTTTCAGATCGTCAATCAGGTCATCCGGGTCTTCCAGCCCGATGGACAGGCGGATCGTGCCCTGCGAGATGC
>CAZJKR010000033.1:0-15796 GCA_964546615.1 uncultured Curvibacter sp. | reverse complement strand
CACCGGCCAGCGCCTCGTCGCTCATGCGGAAGTGGGTGGTGCTGGCCGGGTGGATCACCAGGCTGCGGCAGTCGCCCACATTGGCCAGGTGGCTGAAGAGCTTGAGCGCCTCGATGAAGGCCTTGCCCTGCTCGCGGTTGCCCTTGAGGTCGAAACTGAACACCGAGCCGGCGCCGCGCGGCAGCAGCTTTTGCGCCAGTGCGTGGCTGGGGTGGCTGTCCAGCAGCGGATGGCCGACGCGCGCCACAAAGGGCTGGCTGGCCAGGAAAGCCACCACTTTCTCGGTGTTGCTCATGTGGCGCGCCATGCGCAGCGGCAGCGTCTCCAGCCCTTGCAGGATCAGCCAGGCGGTGTGCGGGCTCATGCAGGCGCCGAAGTCGCGCAAGCCCTCGCGCCGGGCGCGCAGCAGGAAGGCACCCACGGTCGACTCCTCGGTGAACACCATGTTGTGGAAGCCGTCGTAGGCCTGACTCAGCTCAGGAAATTTACCCGAGGCCTCCCAGTCGAAGCTGCCGCCGTCCACCACCACGCCGCCGATCACCGTGCCGTGGCCGCTGAGGAACTTGGTGGCCGAGTGGTAGACCAGGTCGGCGCCGTGCTCGAAGGGCTTGATCAGCCAGGGCGAGGTGAGGGTGGAGTCCACCAGCAGCGGCACACCCGCCTCATGCGCGATCGCGCTGACCGTCGGGATGTCCAGCACATCCAGTCCCGGGTTGCCCACGGTTTCACCGAAGAAGAGTTTGGTGTTGGGTCGCACCGCGGCGCGCCAGCCGTCGATGTCGCCCGGCTTGACGAAGGTGGTCTCGATGCCGAAGCGGCGCAGCGTGTAGTGCAACAGGTTCTGGCTGCCGCCGTACAGCGCGGTGCTGGCCACGATGTGCGCGCCGGCGCCCATCAGCGTGGCGATGGCCAGGTGCAGGGCCGCCTGGCCGCTGGCCACGGCAATGGCGCCGATGCCGCCTTCCAGCGCCGCCATGCGCTGCTCGAACACCGCGTTGGTCGGGTTGCTGATGCGGCTGTAGACGTGGCCGGCGCGCTCCAGGTTGAACAGGGCGGCGGCATGGTCGCTCGATTCGAAGACGAAGGAGGTGGTGAGGTGGATCGGTACGGCGCGTGCGCCGGTGGCGGGGTCAGGCGCGGCGCCGGCGTGCAGCGCCAGGGTGTCGAAGCCGGGGTCGGAATAGCCGGGCATGGGGTGTCTCCGCAGGTGATCGTTCGTGACGAGCCGGTGTCACGTGGTGGCTTGACCGGCAGCGTGGTTATGGTTCCAATGATGCCATGGGCTATATTCCATGCCCTTGAGAGTCAACGAGGAGAACACCATGAAAGTCAGCGACATCCTGCGCGTCAAGGGCAACACCCTGTACACCGTCACTCCCGACGAGGCGCTGGCCAGTGCTGCCGAGATCATGGCCGACAAGGACATCGGTTCGCTGGTGGTCATGGACCACGGCGACCTGGTGGGCATGCTGACCTTCCGCGAGGTGATCCAGCAGGCGGTGAAAAACGGCGGCAGCATCGGCACGACCCAGGTACGCACCGCCATGGACGACGCACCGCTGACCTGCACCATGGAAACCGACATGGACGAGGTGCGCCGCATGATGCTCGACCGCCATGCCCGCTACATGCCGGTGATGGACAAGAAGATGCTCATGGGCGTGATCAGCTTCTACGACGTGGCCAAGGCCGTGGTCGACGCGCAGAATTTCGAGAACAAGATGCTCAAGGCCTACATCCGCGACTGGCCGGAAGAGGACGAGCCGGCCGCCAAGGCCTGAATCAACAGCCTGCTCTGGGATAATCCCTCCCATGAGCGGCAATACTTTCGGAACTCTCTTCGCAGTCACCAACTTCGGTGAATCCCACGGCCCGGCCATTGGCTGCGTGATCGACGGCTGCCCGCCCGGCCTGGAATTGAGCGAGGCCGATATCCAGCCGGATCTGGACCGTCGCCGCCCCGGCACTTCCAAGTTCGTCACCCAGCGCAACGAGCCCGACGCGGTGGAAATCCTCTCCGGCGTCTATGAGGGCAAGACCACCGGCACGCCGATCTGCCTGCTCATCAGGAACACCGACCAGCGCAGCAAGGACTATGGGCAGATCCTGCAGACCTTCCGCCCTGGCCACGCCGACTACACCTACTGGCACAAGTACGGCATTCGCGACCCGCGCGGTGGCGGCCGCTCCTCGGCGCGCCTGACGGCGCCCATGGTGGCAGCCGGCGCGGTGGCCAAGAAATGGCTCAAGGCGCACTACGGCACCGAGTTCCGCGGCTGCATGACGCAGATCGGCGAGGTGGCCATTCCCTTCGAGTCCTGGCAGCACGTGCCGAACAACCCCTTCTTCGCCCCGGTGGCCGATGTGTCGGCGCTGGAGGCTTACATGGAAGGCTTGCGCAAGTCGGGCGACTCCTGCGGCGCGCGCCTGCGCGTCACGGCCAGCCGCATGCCGGTCGGCCTGGGCCAGCCGCTGTTTGACAAGCTCGATGCCGACATTGCCTTTGCCATGATGGGCATCAATGCCGTCAAGGGCGTGGAGATCGGCGCCGGCTTCGCCGCCGTGGCCGACAAGGGCAGCACGCACGGCGACTCGCTCACGCCGCAGGGCTTTCAGGGCAACAAGGCCGGTGGCGTGCTCGGCGGCATCAGCACCGGGCAGGACCTGGAGGTGTCGATTGCCATCAAGCCCACCAGCTCCATCCTGGTGCCACGCGCGTCGATCGACGTCGAGGGCCAGGCCACCGAAGTGATTACCAAGGGCCGGCACGACCCCTGCGTCGGCATCCGTGCCACCCCGATTGCCGAGGCCATGCTGGCCCTGGTGGTGATGGAGCATGCGCTGCAGCAGCGCGCCCAGTGCGGCGACGTCAGACTGACCGTCGGCCCGATTCCCGGCTCGATCAACTGAAGAGGAATTCCCATGCCCACCTTGCGTGTCGAAATGATGGAAGGGCGTACGCCCGAGCAGAAGCGTGAACTGGTCAAGGCCCTGACCGAGGCTGTGGTCAAGACCCTGGGCACCAAGGCCGAAGCGGTGGATGTGCTGCTGTACGACATCAAGCGTTCCGACTGGGCCACCGGCGGCGTGCTCTGGAGCGAGAAGCAGTAGCAGGCCCGCAGTGCCCCACAGCAGACGCCAGCTGGCGCCCTTCGCCGCCCTGTCGGCCAGCTATTTCGCGCACATCGGCTTCTTCAATCCCTATCTGCCGCTGTGGCTCAAGGAGCTGGGTTTTGGCCTCGTGGCCATCAGCCTGCTCACGGCCGTGCAATCGGCCACGCGCCTGGTGGCACCCTATGCCTGGGGCTGGCTCAGTGACCATACCGGCGAGCGCGTCAAGCTCTTGCGCTACGGCGCCAGTGCGGCGCTGCTCATTTCTTGCGGCCTGTGGATCCCCGGCGGCTTCTGGTGGCTGGCGCTGGTGCTGGGGCTGATGTTCCTGCACACCAGCGCCATGATGCCCATGAGTGAGGCGGCGATGGCGCACCTGGTGAGCAGTGGCGGCAGCTTCGACGCCAAGCGCTACGGACGCGTGCGCCTGTGGGGTTCACTCGGTTTCCTGGTGACGGTGTTTGCCGCCGGCGCCTGGTTCGAGCGCTACGGCATGGGCCATTTCCCGGCCTGGACGGTGCTGTCGCTGCTGGCGGTGGTGGCCAGCGTCTGGTGGCTGCCCGACCTGAAGGAGGTGGTGCCGGCCCATGAGAAAAAGCAGCCCATCTGGCCGCTGCTGCGCAAACCGCCGGTACGCTGGTTTTTCATCGCGGTGTTTTTCCATGTGCTGTCGCACATGGGCATCTACATCTTCTTCTCGCTCTACCTCGATGCGCTGGGCTACAGCAAGACCCTGATCGGCCTGCTGTGGGCGGTGTCGGTGATCGTCGAGATCGGCTGGTTCTTCACGCAGAGCCGCTGGCTGCCGGTGTTCAGCCTGACCGGCTGGCTGGTGCTGTGCGCCATGGCGGCCGTGCTGCGCATGGGGCTGACGGCCGCCTGGGCCGACCTCTGGCCGGTGCTGTTGCTCGCCCAGGCCCTGCATGGCCTGACCTTTGCCGCCCACCACACGACCTGCATCGCGCTGCTGTCGCACCATTTCCCGGGGCTGCAGCGCGGCCGTGGGCAGGCGCTGTATGCCGTGCTGGGCTACGGCCTGCCCGGCATGCTGACCGGCCTGGGCGGCGGTGTGCTCAGCGCGCGCTTCGGGCTGGACAGCGTGTTCTGGGTGGCCTTGCTGAGTGCCGTGCTGGCCACGCTGAGCGCCTGGCAGGTCTGGCGGCTGCGTCACCCGCAGGCCTGAGTCTCAGGCGGACGGGGCGGTCCAGGTCTGCAGCAGGCCCTGGGCATCATCCGGCTCACGCGGCTCCAGCGCACGTGTGGCGGTGCCGATGCAGACAAAACCCACCAGTTGTTCACCGGGGTGGCAGAAGGCCTGCACCAGCGCCGGGTGGCGGCACTTGCGGCCGCTCAGGATCTTGGCGCCGAAGCCCATGAGGTGCAGCGCGTTCATGAAGTTGCCCAAGGCCCCGCCGACGCAGATCCACTGCTCGTGCGGCGGCACCTTGGCCACCTGCGTGTCGATGCGCGCGACCCAGGCGACCAGCACCGGCCCGTTGTGAGCGCGTTCGCGCTCGGCGCTCACATCTTCGTCGCTCTTGCCCGCATCGCGGGCGAACAGCTCGAACAGATCGGCCAGCGCCGGGCGTTGTGTCTCGCTGACCGTCACCAGCCGCCAGGGCCGCATGCGGCCGTGGTTGGGGGCACGCAGGGCGGCCTGGACCGCCAGCGCAAGTTGTGCCCCATCGGGGCCGGGCGCCACCATCCAGCGCGGGCCGAGCGAGTGGCGGCCCAGCAGAGCGCGCAGTGTCGGGCCGTCGGGTTGGGTGTCCAGGGCATCGGTCATGGAGGGGGTCAGCGCGTCAGGCGTTCATGGATCCAGTGCGCCGCCGCCAGCAGCTTGTGGTCTTCACCCAGGCGGCCCACCAGTTGCAGGCCCACCGGCAGGCCGTTGCGGCCGGTGGCAAAGGGCAGATGCACGGCCGGCAGGCCCAGCAGCGACCAGCTGCGGCAGAACAGCGGGTCGCCGGTGGCCGCCAGGCCCACCGGTGCCTCACCGATCGTACTGGGCGTGAGCAGCACATCGTGGCGCTCGAACAGGCTGTCCACGCGCAGCCGCCAGTCGGCGGTGCGCTGCAGGTTGGCCGCGTGCGTGGCACCGCTGATGGCCATGCCGGCATCGAGCAGGGCCTGCAGCTGCTCGCTCAGGACGTCGCGGTGGCGCAGACGCTCATGGCTGAGCGCGCGTGCCATCTCGAAGGTCATGACATCTTTCTGCAGCTGGATCAGCGTGTCGAAGTTCTGCGGCATGGCCACATCCTGGCAGGCATCCGAGTGCGCGGCCAGCACCTGGGTCGCCTGAGCCCAGGCGGCCTGGGTGTCGGCGTCGGCCTCGGGGGCCGAAGGCGAGCGAAACAGGCCGATGCGCAGCGCACCATGCTCCCGGCTGTCGAGCAGGCGCAGGTCGCCGGTCAGCACGCCGCCCAGCAGCGCCGCGTCGCGCACGCTGCGACCGAAGCCGCCGATCACGTCCAGTGTGGGAGACAGGCTTTTCACGCCGGCGCTGGCCACGCGTCCCAGGCTGGGCTTGTAGCCCACCACGCCGCAGAAGGCGGCCGGGCGGATGATGGAGCCGGCCGTCTGGGTGCCCAGCGCCAGCGGCACCATGTGGTCGGCCACGGCGGCGGCCGAACCGCTGGACGAGCCGCCCGGCGTGTGCAGCGGGTGGTGCGGGTTGACGGTGGGGCCGGGCTGGAAATAGGCGAACTCGGTGGTCACCGTCTTGCCCATGATCACGGCGCCGGCCTCGCGGCACAGCGCTACTGCGGCCGCATCGGCCACGGGCCGGTGATGGGCATAGAGTGGCGAGCCGTAGCTGGTGGGCAGGTCGGTGGTGTCGAACAGGTCCTTGACCCCGATCGGCAGGCCGTGCAGCGGGCCGCGTACCGGCCCGGCATCCAGCGCCCGGGCCTGGGCCAGTGCGTTGACGGCATCGAGGTGGGCGAAGGCGTGGATGTCGTCGTCGCGCTCGGCGATGCGCTCCAGGCAGGCAATGACCAGCTCTTCGGCCTTGAGTTCGCGCCGCGACAGCAGCAGCGCGGCCTGGCTGGCGTCGAGTTCATTGAGCTTGGGCGTGGCCATGTCTGTCTTCCTCGGATGTCGTCATGGGCGCATGGTAGCCCAGTGGCACAATTCCCTATCGCCCGACAACACCCTGGCTAGGGAAAGTCCCATGAAAACCGTTTTCGTCCTCAATGGCCCCAACCTCAACCTGCTCGGCACGCGTGAGCCGGCCGTCTATGGCTCGCAGACGCTGGCCGACGTGCAGGCGCTGTGCGAACGCGCCTGCGCGGCCAACGGCATGGTGCTGGATTTCCGCCAGAGCAACCACGAGGGCGAGCTGATCGACTGGATCCACGAGGCCGGCCGCCTGCAGGCCAAGGGCAAGCTGGCCGGCGTCATCCTCAACGCCGGCGCCTACACCCACACCAGCATTGCGCTGCATGACGCCATCAAGGGTGCGGGCGTGACGCTGATCGAGCTGCACATCAGCAACGTGCATGCGCGCGAGGCCTTCCGCCACCATTCCCATATCTCGCCGGTGGCCAAGGCGGTCATGGCCGGCTTCGGGGTCAACGGCTACGCCTTGGCCATTGCCGGCCTGGTGCAGCTGGGCGAAACGAAATGACGCGCAAGGCCCCGGAACTGCTGGCGCCGGCCGGCTCGCTGGCCATGCTGGAAACGGCGTTCGCCTTCGGGGCCGACGCCATCTATGCCGGCCAGCCGCGCTACTCGCTGCGTGTGCGCAACAACGACTTCGGGGATATTGCGGTACTGCAGCGCGGCATCGAGCGTGCGCACGAACTGGGCCGCAAGTTCTTCCTCGTCTCCAACATCTTTCCGCACGGCAACAAGGTCAAGAGCTATGTGAGCAACATGGCGCCCGTGATTGCCCTGAAACCCGACGCGATGATCATGTCCGACCCCGGTCTGATCATGCTGGTGCGCGAGACCTGGCCCGAGATGGAGATCCATCTGTCCGTACAGGCCAACACGGTGAATTCGGCGTCCGTCAAGTTCTGGAACAAGGTGGGCGTCAAGCGCATCATCCTGTCGCGCGAACTGTCGCTGGATCAGGTGGAGCAGATCCGCCAGGACTGCCCGGAGTCCGAGCTGGAAGTCTTCGTGCACGGCGCGCTGTGCATCGCCTACTCGGGCCGCTGCCTGCTGTCGGGTTACTTCAACCACCGCGATGCCAACCAGGGCACCTGCACCAACGCCTGCCGCTGGGACTACAAGACCCACGCCGCGCCGGTCGATGCCAGTGGCGACGTGCTGTCGCCGCCGCGTGCCGCCGGCCACAGCTGCGGCCAGGGCGAGACGCTGCCCAGCGAGGCGCGCGACTCCATCGCCTACCTGCTGGAAGAAAGCAAGCGCCCCGGCGAGTTCATGCCGATCGAGGAAGACGAACACGGCACCTACGTCATGAACTCCAAGGACCTGCGCGCCATCGAGCACGTGCAGCGTCTGGTGGCCATCGGCGTCGATTCGCTCAAGATCGAAGGTCGCACCAAGAGCCCTTATTACGTGGCGCGCACGGTGCAGAGCTACCGCCAGGCGATTGATGACGCCGCCGCCGGCCGCGGTCTGGACCCGGCACTCATCGGCCAGCTCGAAGGCCTGGCCAACCGTGGCTACACCTCGGGCTTCTACCAGCGCCACACGCCGCAGGAAACGCAGAACTACCTGCGCGGTTATTCCGAATCGGGGCGCAGCCAGTACGTCGGCGACGTGGTGGCCTATGACGCCACGCGTGGCCTGGCCCAGGTGACGGTGAAAAACAAGTTCGCTGTGGGCGACCGGCTGGAGTTGATCCAGCCGGCCGGGAACGTTGATGTCGACATCACCCGGATGGAAAACGCCGAGGGCCAGCCTGTGGAGGTGGCACCCGGTGCCGGCCACACCGTCTGGCTGCCGCTGCCGGCCAGTTGCGTAGGCGCCTTCGTGGCGCGTTACCTGAATCCAGCCCAGGCCGTTGCGGTGCCTGAGCCGGCTGCCGGCTGAGGCCACACCGCCATGACTGCGCTGCTGCAGATCGACGAGTCCGAGGTCGAAATCAGCGCCATCCGGGCTCAGGGGGCGGGCGGGCAGAACGTCAACAAGGTCTCCAGCGCCATCCACCTGCGTTTCGACATCAAGGCCTCGTCACTGCCCGAGGATGTGAAGGAACGCCTGCTGGCCCTGCGCGACAGCCGCATCACGCAGGACGGCGTGCTGGTCATCAAGGCGCAGCAGCACCGCAGCCAGGACCTCAACCGGCTCGACGCCTTTTCCCGCCTGCATGAGCTGGTCAACAGCGTGGCCCGGCCGCCCAAGACGCGACGTGCCACCCAGCCCACCTACGGTTCGCGCCAGCGCCGCCTGGAAGGCAAGAGCCAGCGCAGCCAGACCAAGGCCTTGCGCGGGCGGGTGCGCACGGACCATTGAAGTTTTCATAAATCACGACAGCCAACGTCATTCCGTTCGCCCTGAGCTTGTCGAAGGGCTTCGACAGGCTCAGCCCGAACGGAAAATGTCAGCTATTCCGGAAGTCTGAATAAAAGTCCCGTGCAGCACGGTTTTTCCGTATCTCCTAGCATTCACCCATGACGACCTCTCTTCAAATCGACTTCGTGTCCGACATTGCCTGCCCCTGGTGTGCTGTCGGCCTGGGTGCGCTGGAACAGGCGCTGGACAACACGCTGGGGGTGGTGGATGCACACATTGCATTCCAGCCCTTCGAACTCAACCCGGCCATGGGTCCTGAAGGTCAGGACATGACCGAGCACCTGAGCGAGAAATATGGCTCCACGCCCGAGCAGCAGGCGCAGATCCGCGAGACTATCCGCGCCCGCGGTGCCGAGGTGGGTTTTGTCTTCAAACCCGAAGGGCGCGGCCGCATCTGGAACACCTTCGACGCCCACCGCCTGCTGCACTGGGCCGGGCTGCAGGGGCCGGACAAGCAGTACGCCCTGAAGAAGGAACTGCTCATGGCCTACCACGGCCGCGCCGAAAACGTGTCCGACGCCGAGGTGCTGGCGCGCGCCTGCGCCGCCGCAGGGCTGGACGCGGCACAGGCCCGCGTCATCCTGGCCGGGGACGACTACGGCCTGGAAGTGCGGCAGAACGAACAGCAATGGCAGCAGGCCGGCATCCGCTCGGTGCCAGCTGTGGTGATCAACCGCCAGTACCTGATCTCCGGCGGCCAGCCGGTGGCGGTGTTCGAGGACGCCTTGCGCAAAATCGCGGCCGCCGGCTGAGCTCCGACCTCCTGGCTGTGACGCCCTTGCCGCGCACCGGTTCGGGCACGGCGTTTGCTCTTGTCTATTTGACAAAAATGCAAACGCCCCATGAAAAACATATTTGACGAGATGTATGCCCCAAATGGGGGCACACGGCCGCATTACGCACCGTTTCAGGACTGGTTGACGTTGATGCCGCCGGCGCATATCGCCCAAAAGCGTGCAGAGGCCGATTCGGCCTTTCACCGCTCCGGCATCACCTTTGCCGTCTATGGTGAGGAGGCGGGCAAGGAGCGGCTGATTCCCTTCGACATCATTCCGCGCATCATCCCGGCGGCCGAGTGGGAGCTGCTGGAACGCGGTCTGCGCCAGCGCGTCAACGCCCTCAACGCCTTCATCCACGACATCTATTCCGGCCAGCGCATCGTCAAGGCCGGCCTGATCCCGGCCGAGCAGGTGTTCTGCAACGCCCAGTACCGGCCCGAGATGCAGGACGTGGCGGTGCGCAACGACATCTATGCCCACATCGCCGGCATCGACATCGTGCGCGCCTCGCTGCCCGGCGGCGAAGCGGCCTACTACGTGCTGGAAGACAACCTGCGCGTGCCCTCGGGCGTCTCCTACATGCTGGAAGACCGGCGCATGATGATGCGCCTGTTCCCCGAACTGTTCGGCCGTTACCCCGTGCGCCCGGTGGACCATTACCCCGACCTGCTGCTCGACACCCTCCGTCAGGCGGCGCCGGCCGGTATCGACGACCCCACGGTGGTCGTGCTCACCCCGGGCGCCTTCAACAGCGCCTACTTCGAGCATGCCTTCCTGGCGCAGCAGATGGGCGTGGAGCTGGTCGAGGGCAAAGACCTCTTCGTGCACGACGAAACGCTGTTCATGCGCACCACCCAGGGCCCGCGCCGGGTGGACGTGATCTACCGCCGCATCGACGACGACTTCCTCGACCCGCTGGCCTTCCGCGCCGACTCCACGCTTGGCGTGGCCGGCCTGCTGTCGGTCTACCGCGCCGGCCGCGTCACGCTGGCCAACGCCATCGGCACCGGCGTGGCGGACGACAAGTCCATCTACCCCTATGTGCCCGACATGATCCGCTTCTATCTGTCGGAAGAACCCATCATTGCCAACGTGCCCACCTACCAGTGCCGCAAGCCGGACGAGCTGAGTTATGTGCTGGCCAACATGGAGCAACTGGTGGTGAAGGAAACGCACGGCGCCGGTGGCTACGGCATGCTGGTCGGCCCCGCTTCGACCAAGGCCGAGGTGGCGGACTTCCGCGAGCGGGTCAAGGCCGCGCCCGACAAGTACATCGCCCAGCCCACGCTGGCGCTCTCGGCCTGCCCGACCTTCGTGGCCTCCGGCATCGCGCCGCGCCACATCGACCTGCGGCCCTTTGTGCTCTCGGGGCGCGAGGTGCGCATGGCGCCCGGCGGCCTGACGCGCGTGGCGCTCAAGGCCGGTTCGCTGGTGGTGAACTCGTCGCAGGGCGGCGGCACCAAGGACACCTGGGTTCTTGAGTCGGAGGAGCAAATGTTGCCCCCAAGCTCACTTCGTTCGCGGCCCCCCGAGGGGGCGCAGGTCTCCCTTGGGGTGACCCGGCAGGAGACCTGACATGCTGTCCCGTACCGCTGACCATCTCTACTGGATGTCCCGCTACACCGAGCGGGCCGAAAACATCGCCCGCATGCTGGAGGTGAGCTACCGCATGTCGCTGCAGACGCCCGCAGCCCAGGGCGGCTACTGGGGGGCGGCGCTGGGCATCAACGGCCTGGAAGAGGCCTACCGCAGCAAGTACGGCGCCATCACCGCCGGCAATGTGCTGCGCTTCATGAGCGTGGACCAGGACAACCCCTCGTCCATCCTGTCCTGCCTGCGCGCCGCGCGTGAGAACTGCCACGCCGTGCGCGGCACCGTCACCTCCGAGGTGTGGGAAACCGTCAACACCACCTGGCTGGAGGCGCGTGACTCGGTGCAGGGTCTGCCGCAGGGCAGCATCCAGGGCAGCGAGCTGACCAAGTTCTTCGAGTGGGTCAAGTTCCGCTCGCACCTCTCGCGCGGCGTCACGGTGGGCACCATGCTGCAGGACGTGGCCTTCCACTTCACCCGCCTGGGCACCTTCCTGGAGCGGGCCGACAACACCGCCCGCCTGCTGGACGTGAAGTTCGACGAACTGGCGCCGAAGAGCAGTGCCGACGGCGAGTACTACGAGTGGAGCGCGCTGCTGCGCTCGGTCTCGGCCTTCGAGATCTACCGCAAGGTCTACCGCGACATGATCACGCCGCAGCGCGTGGCCGAGCTGCTGATCCTGCGCGAGGACATGCCGCGCTCGCTGCACGCCTGCATGAAAGAGGTGTACCAGATCCTCGGCCAGGTGGCCAATGCGCGCTCGCAGGAGACGCTGCGCTGCGCCGGCGCCATGTACTCGCGCCTGCGCTACAGCCGCATCGAAGACATCGCTGCGCGCGGCCTGCACGAGGTGTTGACCGATTTTCTCGACGGCACCGCCGACCTGGGCAATCGCATTGCGCAGGACTTCCTCTTGCCGATAGGCTGATCCCGGAGACCCCCATGCTGCTCGACATCCGCCATGAGACCCTCTACCGCTACGCCGTACCGGCCAGCTACAGCCTGCAGTACATGCGGCTGTGGCCGCGTGCCGACGGCGGCCAGCGCGTGCTCAACTGGCGCATCGACGCGCCCGGCCGGCGCTGGGCGCAGACCGATGCCTACGGCAACGCGATTTTCGTCACCTCGCTGACCGACAAGCACGACACCATCCGCGTGGTGGCCCAGGGCCAGGTGGAAACGTCCGATGAGCGCGGGCTGCTGCTGCCGCACGAATCGGCCGTGCCGCCGCTGGCCTTTGCCCTGCCCACCAGCCTGACCGAGGCCGACGCCGCCCTCGAAGCCCTGGCTGCCGAGGCGCTGGGCGACACGGTGTGGACCGAACTGGCCGGCCCCGAACCGCTGCAGGCGCTGGTGGATGCCATCTTCAGCCGCGTGGCCTATGTGCAGGGCGTCACCGACGTCTTCCACACCGCGTCCGAGGTGCTGCAGCAGGGGCAGGGTGTGTGCCAGGACATGGCGCACGTGTTTCTGGCCTGCTGCCGCGCGCGCGGCATCCCGGCGCGTTACGTCAGCGGTTATCTGCTGACCGACGCCACCCATGCCGCCTCGCACGCCTGGGCCGAGGCCTGGCTGCCGCAGGCCCGCGGCGGTGCCGGCGCCTGGGTCGGCTTTGACGTCACGCACCAGCGCCTGGCCGGCCCCGAGCTGTGCCGCCTGGCCGTGGGGCGCGACTTTGCCGACGCCAGCCCCATGCGCGGCATCCATGTCGGCGGCGGCGGCGAGGCCTTGTCGGTGCGCGTGTCGGTGCAGGGCAGCGAGGCCGTGACCGAGCAGTAAGAAAAAATGGGGCCGGCGGTGTGGCTACACTGCCAGCTAAATGCAGGAGACAACACAAGCCATGACGTATTGCGTAGCCGTCCGTAACGAAGCCGGGCTGGTTTTTCTGTCCGACTCGCGCACCAATGCCGGGGTGGACCAGATCAGCACCTTCCGCAAGATGCACGTGTACGAGGTTCCGGGCGAACGCGTCATGGTGCTGCTGACCGCCGGCAACCTGGCCATCAGCCAGTCGGTGGCCAGCGGCCTGAAGGTGCAGATGGAAAGCCACGCCGATGGCAGCGAAACCAAGAGCCTGGCCAGCGCGCCCAACATGTTCAGTGCCGCCAAGCTGGTGGGCGACGCGGTGCGCAAGGTCTACGAGCGCGACGCTGAAGCGCTGAAGGAATTCAAGATCGAGTTCAACGTCAGCCTGATCTTCGGCGGCCAGATCAAGGGCGAAGAGCCGCGCCTGTTCAACATCTACTCGGCCGGCAACTTCATCGAAGCCACACCCGAGACGCCGTACTTCCAGATCGGCGAATCCAAGTACGGCAAACCGATTCTGGACCGTGTCATCGGCGGTGAACTCTCGCTCGACGAAGTGGCCAAGTGCTGCCTGATCTCGATGGACTCCACCATCAAGTCCAACCTCTCGGTCGGCCTGCCGCTGGACCTGCTGTGCTACCAGAAGGACGCGCTGAAGGTAGAGCGTCGCGCCCAGATCGACGGCAAGGACCCCTACTTCGCCTCCCTGCGCGACCGCTGGGGCCAGCAGCTGCGCAAGGTGTTCAACGAGCTGCCGGATCCGGGGTATTGGCAGAAGTAGCGCTGGGGCCGGGGGCCGAAATCGGCCCAGGAGCTGCCGTTGCCCGAGCTACCTGAAGTCGAACAGCGGCCATCAATCCTGAGTGGCTGCACATTCAGTTAATTTCAGCCCTATGCGGTCTGCCGTGGATCCAGTTCTTGATCTCCGTGACTACCGACGCTTCCCGACCCAGGAAGCCATGCGGTCCTAATGGACCGCAACCATTTGTCCTGAACCGCTTCACCGCCCTTCACCGTGATGAAGGGATATTTCCCAGCGAGCTTTGCAGCAGATGGATAGGTCGTAGCCACACACCGATCATTAGCGTGATGAACGATCAACAGGGGCGAGGCAATCTGAGAGAAATCGAAGTCGCTCAGATTGGAGTCGTGCAATAGACGCCATGCTGGCGGGGCCCAATCAAAGACCGATGCCGCGAGAATGACGCCATCCACTTCCTTGCCCAGAGCTTTCCCAGCATAAGCCACCGATGTGGAACCTTGGCTGTTTCCTATCAGAACCACTCTCGCGCCGGGCAGCCGAGCCTTGATGTCGTTGATGACAGCGTGCATGTCTTCAATGTGGGCGGCACTCTTCCGGAATTTTGGCGTGTATCCCTGGCTCATCTGATCGGAGGGAGCGTCCATGATCGCAACAGCCGTTTCCTGATCCAGGAAGCGATCCTTGTTTCGCACCAGGAAGTCGGCAGACTTTTCCTCCCATTGCAGACCCGACTCGGCGAAGCGAAACTTCAAGAGCCCAAAGCCTCCGCTGACGAGAATCACTACGGCACTCGCTGTCCCCGCATCCCTCATGAGCAGATAGGTCTGAACGACTTCACCCCGGGTTTTCAGCTTTACGATTTCCGTTTCCACTGCATGCGTCACAGAGAACGACATTGCCAACATGGGCGCAAGCACCAGCATGCGAATAAGCCGACGAGAAATCCGGAACACGGTTGCCTTGGCTTCATATGGGTTGTGTGTTCGCATCACTTTCTCCATTCTTCCGACACAGGCCACGGGTAGGTGAAACATGCGACCGAATCGCTTTGAAACATGATAATTGGGCTGTCTGGCTCGGCTGACAGGTCAGCCAATAAGCACCTGCAAACTGTGATGGTGTTGACTCAGGAGGGGGCTCCTGCGGCAGCGCATTCACCGGCACACAGCTGCAGAACTGATTGCAGGTTGCGGCCACCTCGCGCGGGGCATGACTGCTGGCCTGTAGCCGCAGCGCAGATCGAATGCCGGCGTGTCGAAGACGTGAGCAATCGGCGCACGTCTTGTCGCGCCCGGAAATGAAAAAGGACTTGGCGGTGAAGCCAAGTCCTTGAATCGGTTGGTGGGTCCTGAGTGACTCGAACACTCGACCTACGGATTAAGAGTCCGCTGCTCTACCAACTGAGCTAAGAACCCAACGCGAAGCCGCAATTATAGCAGCGCGAGGGGGCCCTTTCAGCGATGGCTTCACCAGTCTTCTTTCACCGCCAGCACGGCCTGTTGCCCGGCGGCGGCCCGGCCGGCCAGCCAGGCGGTCAGGGTGCCGGCCAGCACCACGGCCGCGCACAAGGCCAGCAGGCGGCCCCAGGGAATCATCAGGTCCATGCTCCAGTGAAAACTCTGCGGGTTGACCACGTGCACCAGCACCACGGCCACCGCCAGGCCCAGCGCCACGCCGGCCAGGGCGCCGATGCCGGTCCACACCGCGCCCTCGGCGGCCACCACCGCCAGAATCTGCCGGCGCGTCAGGCCCAGGTGGGACAGCAGGCCGAACTCCTTGCGCCGCGCCAGCACCTGGGCGCTGAAGCTCGCTGCCACGCCGAACAGGCCGATGGCAATCGCCACCGCCTGCAGCCAGTAGGTGACGGCAAAGCTGCGGTCGAAGATGCGCAGCGAGGTGGTGCGGATCTGGCTGGCGGTGCCGAAGTCCAGCAGCGCGCCACTGCCGGGGTTGCGCCGCTCGGCCAGTGTGCGCACGGCCTGTTGCACCTCGTCTGCCGCGGCGTCCGGCGCCAGCCACAGCGCCAGGTCGTTGCTGCGCGTGTCGCCGCTCAGGCGCTGGTAGCTGTCGCGCGCCATGGCGATGGTGCCGCCCTGGCGTGCATAGTCACGCCACACGCCTGCTACAAAAAATGTAGCTGTCGGGGCATTTTCATCAAGGGCCAGGGCCTGAAATGCCTGTGAAAGCGGGGGGTAGGCGAAACCCGGCTGCGCGCCGTGCAGGTCGAGCATGGCTTCGCTGACGTAAAGGCCGATCTGCC
>CAZJKR010000032.1:14440-21212 GCA_964546615.1 uncultured Curvibacter sp. | reverse complement strand
CGTTCGGCTGGCCGCTGGTGTGGTGCTACGTGCTGTCCTCGCTGGTGATCATTCCGCTGGTGCTGCACGGCATCACGCTGATCTCCAAGCTGCAGACCTGGACCCAGCCGCTGTGGGGGCTGCTGCTGCTCTGGCCCTTCCTCTGGTTTGCCGTGCAGCAGCCGGCGCTGTACCGCGAGTTCACCGGTCTGTCAGGCCTGAGTTCGGGCAGCAACGGCTTCGAGCCGCTGATGTTCGGTGCGGCGGCGGCGGTGGCCTTTTCGCTGGTGGTGCAGATCGGCGAGCAGGTGGACTTCCTGCGTTTCATGCCCGAGCGCACGGCCACCAACCGCTGGCGCTGGTGGGGCGGTGTTCTGGTGGCCGGCCCGGGCTGGATCGTGCTGGGCATGCTCAAGATGCTGGGCGGGGCCTTCCTGGCCTTCGTCGCGCTCCAATATGGGGCGTCGGTCGCTCATGCCGTCGAGCCGACCCAGATGTACCTGGTCGGTTTCATGCGTTCGCTCGACAGCCCGACACTGGCGCTGTGGGTCACGGTGCTGTTCGTGGTGATCTCGCAGCTCAAGATCAACGTCACCAACGCCTATGCCGGTTCGCTGGCCTGGAGCAATTTTTTTGCGCGCCTCACGCGCAGCCATCCGGGCCGGGTGGTGTGGCTGGTGTTCAACGTCATCATTGCCATGCTGCTCATGACGCTGGGTGTCTTCGGTGCCCTGGAGAAGGTGCTGGGCCTGTACGCCAATGTGGCGATCGCCTGGGTCGGCGCGCTGGTGGCGGATCTGGTCATCAACAAGCCGCTTGGCCTGAGCCCGAAGGGGGTGGAGTTCCGCCGTGCCTACCTGTACGACCTCAACCCCGTGGGCCTGGGTGCCATGGGGTTGGCGGTGGTGCTGTCGGTCACGGCCCATGCCGGGCTGCTGGGCGAATACGCGGCCGCCTTCTCGCCCTTCATTGCGCTCTTCACCGCGCTGTTCACGGCGCCGCTGCTGGCCTGGGCCACACGCGGGCGCTATTACCTGGCGCGCCGTGACGCATTGCCCTGGCAGGCCGGTGAGGTGGTGCGCTGCAGTGTCTGCGAGAACCAGTTCGAGAGTGCCGACATGGCCGGCTGCCCGGCTTACGGCGGACCGATCTGCTCGCTGTGCTGCTCGCTGGAGTCGCGCTGCCACGACCGCTGCAAGACCCACTCGCGCGCGGCCGACCAGGTGCGCCAGGCGCTGGCCGCCATCCTGCCGGCCAGCCTGCACAAGCGCTACAACTTCCGCGTCGGCCAGTACTTTGCCGTGTTCCTGGCGCTGTGCGCCGTCATGGCCTTTGTGCTGGGGGTGGTCTACATGCAGGAGAACCTGCAGGCACCCGCCACCGCGCTGCGCGAGCCTTTCATCAAGGTGTTTGCGCTGATGGCCCTGCTGACGGCCGTCTGGGCCTGGTGGGTGGTGCTGGCCAGCGAGAGCCGACGCATGGCGCAGGACGAGTCCGAGCGGCAGACCCAGCTGCTGCAGAAGGAGATCGACGCCCACCAGCGCACCGACGAGGCCCTGCAGGGCGCCAAGGAAGTGGCCGAGGCCGCCAGCCAGGCCAAGACGCGTTATGTGGCCGGCATGACGCACGAGCTGCGCACGCCGCTCAACAGCATCCTGGGCTACGCGCAGATCCTGCTGCGCAATACCGAGCTGCAGGGCGGTCTGCGCGAGGCGGTGACCACCATCCAGCAAAGCGGGCAGCACATGCACGCGCTGATCGACGGCCTGCTGGACCTGGCCCGCATCGAGGCCGGCCGCCTGCGCCTGGACATGGCGCCGCTGCCGTTCCCGGAGTTCCTGTCGGAGCTGGTGCGCATGGTGCAGCCGCAGGCCGAAGGCAAGGGCCTGACGTTCCGGCTGGAGACGCAGGGCCGCGTGCCGGCCTGGGTGCAGGCCGACGCCAAGCGATTGCGCCAGATCCTCATCAACCTGCTGGCCAATGCGGTGCGCTTCACCGATGCCGGCGGCATCGTCTTCCGCGTCGACTGCCGTCATGACGTGGTGCGCTTCGAGGTAGAAGACAGCGGCATCGGCATTGCGCCGCAGGACCAGGAGCGCATCTTCCAGCCCTTCGAGCGCGGCAGTGCGGGGCGGCGCACCAGTGAATCGGGCACCGGCCTGGGCCTGACCATCACCCACCTGCTGACCGAGCTCATGGGCGGCGAACTCACGCTGCGCAGCGAAGTGGGCCGGGGCAGCACCTTTGTCATCCGCCTCTACCTGCGCGAGATCGAGCCGCCGGCCAGGCAGGCGGTACGGCACCTGCGGCCCATCGTCGGCTACCTGGCGCCGCGCCGTACCCTGCTGGTGGTGGACGACCAGCCGATCCAGCGCCAGCTGCTGGCCAGCCTGCTGATTCCGCTGGGTTTCATCGTGCGCGAGGCGGCCAGCGGCCGCGAATGCCTGGAGATCCTGCAGCAGCACAAACCCGACGCGGTGCTGCTCGACATCAACATGGACGACCTCAACGGCTGGCAGACCGCGCAACTCATCCGCAGCAGCGTGGGGCCGGCCCTGCCCATCGTGTTCGTCTCGGCCGACCCGTTCGAAAACCGGCCCGAGCTGCTCGAAGCCGTCGGCTGCCAGGGTTTTGTCAACAAACCGGTGATCGAGTCCGAATTGCTGGACCTGCTGGCCCGGGTGCTGCAGCTGGAGTGGGTGCATGAAAGCAACCTGCTGCCGGTGCAGCCCGCACCGCCGGACAGGGGCCGCGATGCGGCCGCTCGCCTGCCCCTGGCCGACGATCTGCGCCAGCGCCTGATTGCCCTGGCGCGCCTGGGCAACGCCAGCGGCCTGCGCAGCCTGCTGCGCAGCAGTGCCGAGCAGGAGCCGGCCCTTGCCGACGTGCTGCAGAGTCTGGTGGTGCACGTGGACCGCTTCGACTTCCGCGCCTTCATTGAGCGCCTGAAAGATGAAACTGCCGATGAGCCCGAAAGCTGATGCCGTGAAACCGACCCCCGTCTCCAACGTCGTGCTGGTGGTGGACGATGCACCCGACACCTTGCGCATGCTGTGCGATGCGCTGGCCATCGAGGGCTACACCGTGCTGGTGGCACGCGACGCCGTCGAGGCGCTGGAGCGCTTCGAGATGGCGGTGCCCGACGCCGTGCTGCTGGACGCCGTCATGCCGGGCGAGCACGGTTTTGCCCTGTGCCGCCGCCTCAAGGCCGAACCCTCCTGGTCCCATGTGCCGGTGATCTTCATGACCGGGCTGGCCGAGACGGAGCAGATCGTCGAGGGGTTTGCCAGCGGCGGCGTGGACTACGTCGTCAAGCCGCTGAAGATCCCCGAGGTGCTGGCACGCCTGGCCACCCACCTGCGCAACGCGCACGTGAGCCGCCTGGCGCGCGAGGCGGTGGACGTGGCCGGTCTGGGCGTGGTGCTGCTCGACACCCAGGGCCGCATCGCCTGGCGTTCGCCGCAGGCCATGCGCTGGCTGGAAGAGGCGCCTGCCCTGCGGGAGGAGGCCGCCCTGGTGCAGGGCTGGCTGCAGCAGGCCGTGGCGCAGGGCGAGGCGCTCACCGCCCTGCCCGATGGCAGCCGGCTGCAGGCGCGCCACCTGGGGCAGGCCGGCCCGGGCGAGATCATGGTGCTGCTGCGTCCGACCGGCGCCGCCAGCGATGTGGCCGGCAAGCGCCTGTCCAGCGCGGCCCTCACACCGCGCGAGACCGAGGTGCTGTCCTGGCTGGCCAAGGGCAAGACCAACCGCGACATCGCCGACATCCTGGGCATGAGCCCGCGCACGGTGAACAAGCACCTGGAGCACATCTTCGAGAAGCTGGGCGTGGAAACCCGCACCGCGGCGGCCGCCATCGCCAGCAGTTTGCTGCAGGACAGCTGAACCCGGGCGGGCGCGGGCCGGCGGCAGCGCAGGCGGCGGGCCTTGGCGCTGTCACCAAACGCTGTTATAAGGTTTCTTGGCCTCTAGCCCTTATGCAACAAGCGGGAGTAGCTATATGTTTGATAGCAAACCAGGGCCGGTCAACCTGGCACTGCAAGGCGGTGGCGCGCACGGCGCCTTCACCTGGGGCGTGCTCGACGCCCTGCTGCAGGACACGCGCCTGCAGTTCGAAGGCATCAGCGGCAGCAGCGCCGGTGCCATGAACGCGGTGGTGCTGGCCGACGGCTGGCTCAAGGGTGGGCGCGATGGCGCACGCCAGGCGCTGGCGGACTTCTGGAACGAACTGGGCCGCCAGATGCCCTGGGGCCTGCTGACGCGCCGCAAGGGCGACGTGATCACCATGGCGCCGGCCAGCCGCTTGCTGGCCAGCTGGGCCGGCTACTTCTCGCCCTCGCAGCTCAACCCGTTCGACCTCAACCCCTTGCGCGATCTGCTCAACCGCCAGATCGATTTCGAGCGACTGCGCACACACAGCCCGTTCAAGCTCTTCATCGGCACCACGCAGGTGAGCACCGGCAAGCTGCGCCTGTTCCGCGAACACGAGCTGACGGTCGACGTGCTGCTGGCTTCCGCCTGCCTGCCCAAGATCCACCGCACGGTGGAGATCGACGGCGAGGCCTACTGGGACGGCGGTTACAGCGCCAACCCGGCCGTGTTCCCGCTGGCCTACGACTGCCAGGCGCGTGACATCCTGCTGGTACTGCTCAACCCGCTCAAGCGCGAAGGCATACCGCACACCGTGGAAGAGATCGAGGCGCGCATCGTCGAGCTGGCCTTCAGTGCCAACTTCATGCGTGAGATGCGCATGTTCGCGCACGCGGCCGAGTTTTCCGGCTCCCTCTTGCGGCCCAAGGGCCGGCTGGAACGCCGCCTGCAGGAGCTGCGCTTTCACATGATCGACGCCAGCCAGCTCGACAGCCTGTTGCGCACCGACACCAAGCTGCTGGCCCACGGCCCGTTCTTCGATCTGCTGCAGGAGCAGGGCCACGCCTGTGCCGAGCAGTGGCTGGCAAAGGAGTACCATGCTCTCGGGCGTCGCTCCAGCATCGATGTAAAACAGTTGTTCGGGTAGGGGCTGTTCAGGCCTCGGGCGCCACCAAGCTCTGGGAGGAGCCCATGCGTGACGATTCCGCTCACTCTGCCGGCCATGACGCCTCGCGCGCCATGTACCGCTGGCGCGCCTTGTCCTACGACCTGCAGCTCGCCCCCTACGAATTCATCCGCCGCCATGCGGTCGAGCGGCTGCAGCTGTTGCCCGGCCAGTGCGTGCTCGACCTCGGTTGCGGCACCGGCATGAGCCTGGCGCTGCTGCGCCAGGCCGTGGGTCCGCAAGGCCGCGTCATTGCCGTCGATGAAAGTCCCGAGATGATCGCGTTGGCACGCAACCGTGTCAGCCAGGCAGGCTGGACCAATGTGGAACTCATCTGTGCCGCGGTGGAAGATGCCGAATTGCCCGAAAAGGCCGATGCCGCCTTCTTCCACCTCGTGCACGACGTCCTGCAAAGCCCGCAGGCCGTGACGCATGTGCTGCGCCACCTCAAGCCCGGCGCACGCATCGCCGCCACCGGCCTGAAGTGGACCGCGCCCTGGCTGGCGCCGTGGAACGCCTTGGTCGGCCTGTTCGCCGCGCAGTCGATCACCAATTTCGACCGTCTGGCCGCACCCTGGCAGCCCCTGCTCGATCAGGGCGCGGCGCTGGAGCTGGAGACCGTGCTGATGGGCACGCTGTATGTGGCCAGTGGCACGGCGCCGCTTGTCCGTCGGTCAAGGCGGTGATGACGATGCACCCCCCGCTGTCTCGCCTGTGTTCGGTACTGCTCCTGGGGCTTGGCCTTGGCCTGCCGCTGGCGGCCGAGGCCCGGTGCATCACCACCCGCCATGGCGAAACGCTGTGTCCGCCGGCCGAGAGCCGCTGCGTCAACGACCGTTATGGCGATCCCCACTGTTCCGGCAGCGGCGGCGATGCCGTGCTGGACCGCTACGGCACGGCAGTGTGCGGCATCGGGCGTTGTGTGATGGAGCGCGACGGCGCGGTGATGTGCTCGACCGAGCCGCGTGGCAGCGCCGCACTTGACCGCTACGCCAAAGCCGTCTGCACCGGTGGTTGCGAACCCGCGCAAGCCAGCCGCTGCAAGCCGCTCACGAAATGAGGGCCGGGGCGGGGGCGGCCTCAGCGGCCGGGTGCGGTCCGGGCCTGCGCGCGCTGCCGGTCGCGCAGCATGAAGAGGTAAAGCCCTTCCACCTTGTCGCGCGCCCACGGCGTCTTGCGCAGGAATTTCAGACTGGAGTTGATGCTGGGCTCATGGCTGAAACAGCGCACCGGAATGCGCTCCGCCAGGCCGGCCCAGCCGTACTGCGCCACCAGCGCCGTCAGGATCGCCTCCAGCGTCAGGCCGTGCAAGGGGTTGCGCGGCTGGTTGGGCGGTGGGCCGGGTGGTGATGGCGGGGTTTGCATCATGCGGGCAAGGATCACGCGCAGGCGCTGTCCCCGCGTCAGCCTGCGCGACGCCGCGCCAGCGCCGCGTTCACATCCCGCTCTTTCAAACCATACATGTCGGCAAACTCCTGTACCGTCTTGCCGCTGCTCTCGAAGGCGCGCAGCAGCGCTTCCTGTCGCGCCTGCTTGGCGTCGTACTCGGCCAGGGCTTCGTCCAGCAGTGCGATGGCCTGGGCGTCGTTGGACTGGACCCGGCTCAGGTAGTCCTGGCGGTTCAGGCCGGAGGCTTCGAACGCGGCGATGAGCTGGGTGCGCAATCTGGGTTTCAGGTCGTCCTTCGTGCGCGCCTGGCGGCGGCGGAACAGCTCGATCACGGTCAGGAAGACATGTTCCGGGGCCACGGGCTCCACCGCG